>CBFHYU010000009.1:0-68636 GCA_965660165.1 Puniceispirillaceae bacterium (SeqCode) | reverse complement strand
TGATATGCTAAGCTATTGATATAGATGGATTCAGTTGCCAGATAATGCATAGATTAGGCATCGAACCTGATCTCGGGTGCGCCATTTCTCTAATATTCTCCCTGTGACGTTTGTTTGGGAAGTTAGATGCCTATTTAGGGGTATACTGGTTCTACTCAAGGCCATTAAAATTGAACCCTACATAATCCCCAAGACCAAAACGCCCTAGCTGGCGCTTGCTAGCGTGCGGTAATCTCCGCCCACAAAGAACCAGCCTGCGCTTGCTATGAACATCGCCAGCATAGCTAGGTGGATGGTCTGCGCTGTCATCACCCCCAGCAACAGGCCTGCCAGCAAAGGGCCTGCCGCCGCGCCAATATCTCGCCAAGTCTGGTTGCGTGTCAGTGCCGCCATATGTTCATGCTGATACAGCTTGGCCGCACTTGCCGCAAACAACGTGCCAAGCGCGCCTCTGCACAGCACCAGCGCAACCGAGCCTGCCACCAGATAGCCCATGCCAATCGCACCAAACCCAACCGCACAGATGCCAACCATCACCAACAATGGCCGTGCCAGACCAACTCTATCTGCCACCCTGCCTGCGATAGGGGCAATCACCATCTCGCCAACCCGCCGCATCGCCAGAATAAGCCCGCCAATAATAATTGCCATCTCAACGCCTGATACGGGAATCCACATCAGCGCAATCGTTACCGTAAAGACCCCGTCAATGCCAAAGCCCATCCAGAAAATCAGCCCATCAATCGATTTCGGACGCGGAATAGATATCGATCTAAGTGAGAATGCGGGCGCGGGCGGCACTGCCTGCCGAGGCGTTTGTGGCGCCGCATCCACAGGCACCAGCACCCCTGCAAGCGCTATGCCCAAGCTTGAGACCAGCCCAACATAGATAAATATCTCTTGCGGCCCTATAAGCGCGGCAAACCATGTGCCAATCGACATTACCAGCAATGGCCCTATTTGTTCGACTGACCTGCTGATGCCGATCCGCGTGCCTGTTTTCTGGCTGTTGGCAGAGGCATAATGCAAGGTTACAATCAGCAAGCCTGCATAAGATAGCCCCCATAAAATTCGCATTACCGCCAGCAGATATACCCCATCAAACAGCCCATAGCCGAACGTTGATATCGCCGCTGTACTAGCCGCAATAAAGGCCAGATTTTTTGAGCCTATGCGCTGTCCAAACGCCACTATCACCCCATAGGTAAAGGTGCGGATGATACGGTTTACCGCTAGCAAAAACCCGACCGCCGCAAGACTTACCCCAAAGATGCTCGCATGCACAGGCAACACCACATATAACAACGCATCACCCAAAAGCGAGATGGTCAGCACCCATGAAGACACCCAGACATTTCGGTGTAATGCGTGATCTGGATTGGCTATGGTCAAGCGTTATGCCCCTATCGTAATATGCGCCCCACCTATCTATATCGGCTCATCCATCCATAATCCATGATTATCCGCCCAGCCTGTCTTTTTTCAAAGACCTAGCTTGCCATTTTTGCATAGCTATTCTTGCTAAATGATGATAGGCAAAACAGATAGCGTTTTAATGCCGTTTCGGGTGATTGTTAATCATATGGCACATCAAACACAATCAAATATTACAGGGGTGTTGCTGTCGCTAGCTGGCTTTGCGCTATATTCTACCCATGATGTAATTGTGAAATTGCTTGGTAGCTTTTACACCCCCTTTCAAATTCTGTTTTTTTCTGTTCTGTTTTCTTTCCCGCTTGTGCTGTTATTTATGGTGCGCAATCCGCGTACAGGCAGTTTATGGCCGCATCACCCCTTTGCAATGACAGTGCGCGTGCTGGCTACCACCCTTAGCGGCTTTTGTGCCTTTTATGCCTTTAGTGTTTTGCCGCTTCCTCAGACCTATGCGATATTGTTTCTAACCCCCATTTTCATCACCCTGTTTTCAATTCCCATTTTGGGCGAGCGTGTTGGAATCCATCGCGGTGTTTCGGTCATGGTTGGCTTTATCGGGGTCTTAATTGTGCTTCAGCCTAATCTAAACAGCTTCACACTTGGCCATGTGTCTGGCATTTTAGCGGCGATAGGGGCAGCGACAAATTCGCTGATTACACGCAAAATAGGGCAGAAGGAAAAAACCTCTGTGATGTTGCTTTATCCTATGTTTGGCAATTTCCTGATTATGGGGGCAATTATGCCCTTTGTATATGTGCCTATGCCTGTCGAACATGTGGGCGGAATTGCGCTGATTTCCTGTCTTGGTTTCATTGCTATGTTCTGTATTGTCGGCGCCTATAAATCAGCAACAGCCTCTATGATTGCCCCATTACAATATTCACAAATCCTATGGGCTGGATTTTTTGGATTTATTCTGTTTGACGAGAATATCAGCTATGCCTTTATCATAGGAGCAGGGTTGATTATCGGCAGTGGGCTGTATATCGTCAGACGGGAATGGCGCCAAGCACGCTCATTACAACCTGTTTCAGGGGATGTCACATTCAGACCAGATATTGGCGTAAGACCGCGCTTTGCCCTAGCCAAAATGTTCAAAAAAACACGCAGCTCACCCAAGAAAAAATAGCCGTAAGCAGAATATCTACCCGCTTAGTCAAGGGCATTGCGTCTTGGCGGGTTGCATCCTTTATGCATGCAATTTAGGGCAGCTGCCTTGCTGGCATAGCCTACCATCGCCGATTTTTGATCTAGCTCAAGACTATCTAGCGCCTCTATATGATTGTTTTCGGTAAGCCATACCAACATTGAGGCCATGAAGGTATCCCCTGCCCCCACCGTATCTTCTAACTTATCAACGGCTATTGCTGGCATGTCATGCCAGACGCCATCATGCCAGAATGACGCCCCGTCTCCGCCCTTTGTCAGCACAATAATTGGGGCTGAGGTTGCTTTTATAAGCTTGCTTTGCGCAATGCTTAGATCATCTTCATCATACAGCCAGCCAATATCCTCATCACTGAGCTTCAGAATATCTGTTCGTCTCAATAGCCGATCAAGACGCGCCCGATAGCTATCAGGATCAGAAATCAATGAGGCTCTGATATTTGGGTCTAGCGAAAGCGGTATTTGCTGGTCTTTGCAATGGCCTGCAAAGGCTTCCCAGATATCTGCATCCTCTCCACCTGTAAGCGCAAGCGAGCCAATATGAAACAGACTAACCTCAGGATTAAGATGGGCAGAAATAGACGATAGCGTGACCTGTCTTTCTGCTGTGGCTTCACGATAAAAGGCATATGAGGGCACGCCATCTTCAAGCGATACCATTGCTAGCGAAGTGGGCGCCGCCACCCTATCTGCAAGCAAGGTAACATTAGAGCTAGTTAAATGAGACGCCAGATGCTGACCGTTTGCATCTTCTGAGATTGGCGTAAGATAGCCAACTGTCTGATCTTGGCGGCCGATTGCCATTGCTAGATTATAGGGCGAGCCACCTGGCACTGCTTCAAACATGGCATTACCATTTTGCGCACCTATCTGGATCATATCCATCAGGTTTTCTCCGCCAACCAGTATCATTGCACCCTCATTTTGATGTTATCGCGATCTGTGAGATGGTATGCCCTAAATGGGGTGCCATATTCAAGCGCAATCCGCATCCAGATTAGGGATTATGGTGATACTGGCGCACCATGCAATTATCACGGGCTAGATATTTAGCATAAGTGATGCTTGCATAGCGCGAATCTGCGCGCCTTTGTTAATCACATCAAGAGCTGCTTTTTGAAGTAGCTGGTGTTTTAATAGCTGGGACATTTCTTTTGCCAGATCAGCATCTGCAATCCGCCCCACCGCTGTTTCCATTCTTAAGGCTTTGAATAGCTGGAATTCCAGATTATGATCCAGCCTATTTTTGGTTGCCCCAAGATAGGTCTGGGTAGCCAGCAAATGTTCTGAGATATTCCGAATCAAAATCGTGGCTTCGCGTGATGAGTCAACGGTGGAAATATCTATCGCATCTAGGTCACGATAACTATCATTACGATGGTCGTTTGTGATCCTGACATGCAAATCATCCACAAATTTCTGTACCCCGTCTGAATGATGATAACTTACTTCCAATGTAAATATCTGATCATCACCTGAGAATAATAAAGGTCTGCTGCTATCACTGAAAATAGTACCTGTTTCATCTATGCTAAAAAATCCGTCTAGCGCATTATCCTCTCCACCTTTCAAGCTGAATGAGCCGTTAAACTCATCTGCTTTCGCAAAATTCTGCAAATAAACTGGTTGAAACCCATCTATCTGTATCTGCTCAGATTCTATCGTCTGCACAGAGGTAACAGAACGGCGCACGCTAGAGGGGGTTAGCTCAAGGCGTATCTGTTCTTCATGAAAGCGCCCATCATCACGCCGATATATCAGACTAAAATTATAATGCGCCTGATCTTCAAACCTCACCCATGAGGGGCGTGATCGGATAGTATATGTGCTATCATCTATTTCGAATTTACCGCTATCCTCGCCGACAAGCGAGAAACTACCTGCTGGATGATTTTGGGCAAAATCATGAGAGCTTGTCAGGCTATTCAGCGATAGAATAATTTCGTCTGCATCTTCTGCTGTGAACCTAGCTGTTGCTGAATAGGTGTCATCTAAATTAAGGGTAATATTCTGAGTGAACAGGCTGTTATCTGGCGCAAGATAGCCAACAGAAAATCGGTAATTACCGCCTCGCCTGTCTGAAAAATCTATCGGGCGTTTATTCACTATTCTGCTATTATCGATAAGCTCAAACGTGCCTGAATCAGACCCTTCAAACCGAAAGCTACCACCACTGCCTTTTAGGTGAATAAAATCATTTAGCTGAGTCAAATCAGATAATAATATCTCAACCTCATCTGCTTCTGCGGCTGTTGCGATTGCAGTTACCGAATTCAAAAGCGGGTCAAGGTTGAGCGTGATCGCTTCTGTATGGGTATTGCCATCTGGATCATCATAGACCAGATTAAACTGATAGCTTGGCTGGTCTGCGATAAATAATCTTCTGCCGCCATGATTTGAAATTATACCTGTATCTGCATCGACTGTGAATTTGTGCGCATCTGTGCCTGTCAGGCTAAATTGCCCCCCTTTATGTCTGCTTTCATACAGTGCTGAGCTAGCAACATCTTCTAGCCTGATGGTAATATTATCCCCCTCAACAATGGATAATGATGCGGTTGAGCTATAGGTCTCTATTAGATGAATCTCAAGCTCAGCCGAGAAGGTATCGCCACCAGATAATGTTGTTTCCGTATAATTTACAGTAACTCTGAAAATATCATCAGGGCGTTCACCAATTAAAATTGGGTTAATAGTTTCAAGATTGCCAAAAGAAGAAAATCGGAATAGATCAGCATCCTCTCCTGAGATGGTATAATCTCCAACATTACCATCTCGTAGCGCAAACGCCTTCAGAAGCAAAAAATCATCTACTAAAATTGTAAGATCCTCTGTTTCCTGAACGGTTGTCACCGCATCTGAATGGAGAGATTCTGTTAGGTTCACAGTAATATCTTCAGTGTGGATATCCCCGTTCGTTGCTGTGTAGACAAGTGAAAAGCGAAACGGGTTGCGTGTCGCACCAATAATCTGTGCTGCACTATCAGACAGAATATCACCTGTGTCTCGGTCAACTGTAAAATAGCTAGCATCTGCGCCAGATAGCGTAAATTGCCCACCAGCATATCTGTCTCTAAAATCTTTTGATGAGGCTATCTCGTCAATAGACAGGCTTATCTGATCTGCTTCTTCAACGGTAAAGCTGGCTGTTGAGCTAAAGGTATCTGTAAGCAATAGGTCAACAGATTCCCTAAATACGGTGCCATCACTGGCAGTATATAATACATCAAAATTATAGCTGTGATCTGGTCTGTCATTAAAATCAAGGGCGGCACTGGTGCGAATATTGCCAGACCCGTCAATCGAAAATAACGCATTATCGCCTACAGACAGATCAAGGCTATATCGCCCTCTGAATCGGTCTCTTGATGCAAATGCATCAAGCCGTTCAAGCACATCTGCATCTATCGTGATTGTGTTAGCTTCTGCAACAACAACATCTGTTTGTGCCTGCAATGCTTCATTTATCAATAAGGTTACATCTTCTGAATGGGTGACGCCTCCCACCAGATAGTTAACGGTAAATGCATAGCTATCTTGAAGGTTATAGACCCTGCTACCTGTCAGCCTCATAGCGCTGTTCGAGGCAATCTCACCTGTTGATGGGTCAATGGAGAACAGGCCTGCATCTGTGCCTGAAAGTGAAAAAACGCCTGACCTATCATTGCTATATTCATCATCTGACCATGGCAATTGGTCTAAGGATATGCTGAGCTGATCTGTTTCTTCAGCCGATATTCTGGTTGTTCTGGCAAGCGGGTTACGGACATTCAATGTTACTGTTTCTCTGAATTGAGTGCTATCTGACGTGCGCGTGAAAATCACATCAAAATCATATCTAGGCTCAGTGGTATAATCTGTCGGGCTATTGGAAATTATCCTGTTATTTGGTGTATCAAGTGAAAATTTTGTATCATCGGTTGGCAATGAGCTATCTGAGGCCGCTGGCTCTAGCGACCACACACCTGCCTCACTTGACGCAAAATTTGAAATGCTCCCCAAACTTGACAGCGAAATATCAGCAATCACATTATGATTAACTGTCAGGTTAGATGTTGCCTGTAATGCCTCTGTTAAGGATAAGGAAATGGTTTCAACATGCACATCACCGCCAGGCGATGTATATCTAAGCTCAAAATTATAGTTAGGCTGAGTAGCCAGAAGCAAGTCACTGCGTGATACAATATCGCCACTACCATTAAACTGGAACAGCCCTGCATCTGTGCCTGTCAATGTAAAATTCCCGCCTGCATTCGCTGGCTTTGAGGCATAGGTTTGTGATGCCGTAAAATCAGCTATTTCCAGAGTAACAAGACTGGCTTCTTCTGCGGTGGCTGAAGCAGTTGCATCAAGAGTATCTGTCAAATTCAGCACAATATCATTGGTAAAAATATCGCCGCCAACAGAAGTATATTCAACTGTCAGATTATAGGTGGTTTGACTATCAAATTCCATTGCGCCGCCAGTGCTGGTAAGATTGCCACTGCCATCAATTGTGAATCTGCCAGCATCAGGGCCTGAGAGAACATAGCCGATGCCCGCATTTGCGCTTGCATAGCTATCTAGCAAGGATAGCTGAGAGCGGGCAATAGTTACGCTACTACCCTCTTGAGCTGTTAATGTTGAGCTTGCCCCTAGCGAGGATAACAGATTTAAGGTGACATGTTCTTTATGAAATCCGCCATCCGCACGTCTATAGGTCACGGTAAATTCATAGCTGGCCTTAGCAGATCTCAGCATCGCCCCCGTAGAGCTTATCTCGCCAGTAGTATGATCAGAAATTGTGAAATAGCCAGCATCAGCTCCAGAAATACTATATGGCGTTGCGCCGTCTGGAAGATTACTGGCGGCAATTGAATCTAGCTCACCAAGCATGTTACGAGTAATGGTGAGCGCATTTGATTCCATCGCTTCAAGGGTCACATTTGCAGAGGATGTGCTAGACACATTGCCTAGCGCCTGTGTTACCGCAATATTCTGGATCGCCACCTCTGAGGCAACGGTACCGCCGCTATCAATATCATATGAGCCTGAAATAAAGACAAATTTATATCTGCCATCTTCACCAGCACCAATTGTTTTTGAGATAGTCTGAGCAGCTACTGTGCCGCCATCTGTATCGGTGAAATCCAGCATGGTAATGGTAGTGCCAGTATCTACATTGACCAGATAGGCCATAACATCTATTTGCTCACCACCAAGCCCTTCCCACTCAAAACTGACCTGATCATTCTGTTTAAGCCCAATAGCTTCATCTGAAACAAGATATGGCCCATGCGCAATACCATTGCCAGAGGTACGAATATTATTGGTTTCCAAAATCAGCCTATTGCCTGAATCGCGATAGGAATAGGTCACTGGCGAGCCTGTTACAATGGCCGTATCCCCAGTATCAACACCGATTGGCCTGATGGTATCAACAGGGGGCGCAAATCCAGCAATCAAATCTGCGTTATCAATGCTGACCTGGCTAAGATGGATATCCCATCCAGCAATCTGGATAGTGCTTCCGCTTTGGCCTGCAGTGCTAGCAGAATCAGACGCAGAAAAATCTCCATTTTCAAATGCAAGCGGATTTAGCGTTGATGTTCCGCCTGTGGCTATGCTGGCTGTGCTTGTTGGCGGCACTGATGATGCCAGATTAGCTGAAGCCTGAGCAGGGCTAGTGGTGTGGTAATTTGACGATGAGGTGATGCTGGCTGTACTTGTTGGGGCAACACCGAGTGAGGATGAACCCGTGACCATATTAGATAGGGTGGTGAAATTTGAACTCGTTAGGCTAGCGCTATTTGTGGGTAAAATAGACAGAACAGATGTACCAGATGCGCTAGCACTTACAGGGGTATTAAATGCCGAAGACCCGCCTGTTACCTCTGCCAAATCTAAATAGTCAAATGCTGTTGTTACAGAGGCTATCTGGCTGGCGGGCACATCAAATTCAGATGTGCCTGTGGCTATTTTTCCAGGTTCAGTTATCTCAGCTGTAATTAAAGGCGGTGTATTGGATACAGACGTACCAGTTGCTATCGTTTGAGGCTTAATCACTTCAATAGAACTGCCCGTGGCTTTGGCGTGGGCTGAAATCTCGAACCGTTTCAAAATGCCGTCAATATCAAGGCCAACTGTTTCTGTGATGTTTGATCCAACCTGAAACTCGCTTAAAAAGCTACCATCAAGCAATTTAGTATTATTGATTGTGGTATGTTCTGCCATACGCACATATTCCTGTTTCAAGGCCAGAATTTCTTGATTGGCTAGCGCCCTATCTGAATCAGTATAGACCCCGTTATTTGCTTTCACCGCCAGCTCATGCATGCGCACTGCCATATTCTGTAATACCTCGATGCCGCTTAACGCAGCATCAATCGCTGAATTGGCTGTCAGATTATTCTGAATGGCTGCACGAATACTTAGAATCTGCGCATCCATCCTGCGCATAACAGCTAGTCCTGCAGCATCATCAGCAGCGGTATTGACACGTCTGCCAGACGAAATCCGCTCCATAGCTGTCTGCATCCGCGCCTCTGTTAATTTAGACGCGACTTGTGATGAACGTATCAGCCTATTTGACGTAATATTGACCATAAAAACCAGAACATTAGTTAAGCATCATAAAAACGACTTAAATCAGGCAGATTTTATTGGAACAGCGATAAAAAAATGTTTTTGCCCAAAAGGTTCGCGGCTGTTGGCGTTATGATCTATGTTTTGGCTTTTTGGCTCGGCGCACCTCCCCATCTGGGCAGGTTAAGCGCAGCGGATATCTGACTATCTTAGCATCTTGGACAGACGCAATTTTGCGTTTTTATGACAGGGGTCTGCTAAGGAGTAACCGTAATGAATAAGATAGTCTTTCCTGCGCTTTTGGGAATATGTCTGCCGCTAGGACTGGCCGTTGCCCAAACAAATAAGCACACTGATAATCCGCTTTTTCTTGGTGATGTTATCAAAACAATGTCACAGCAGGAAATTAGCCAGATGGCAGATTCTGGCTCGCTCAGTATTGATATGGATATCTCTATTCAGGCTGCGGTTGATGACGCCATAGCTGACGGGGTGATAGGGGCAGAAGACGCAGATGATGCGGCGGCAACCCTGTCTTTAGTGACAGCCAATGCTGAATTTTTCAATTTTGATATTCTAGATGCGATTGGCGAGGTGATTGAAAATGGCACATTTTCGATGGATCAAATCCGCCAAACATTAGAGGGTTTCAACACACTTTCTGATGACGGAAAAGCGTTGGTAGGTGACAGCGAATTTGATGTTGCAGATACCTCAGATGGCTCATTATTCAACCAGCTTTCTGACCAAGATAAATCAATCGTCCTAAACAGCATGCCAGTGGTTGGCGCAAATCCGCAGTGATTTCGCCACTACCCCGCTGACAAATGACATCCAAAAAGAGAGATATTATGAAACACCATCTAATTAGGATTTTTATTCTCGCATTATGGGCAGGAAGCGCATCTGCTCAGGATAGTAGCGCAGAAGTGCCGTCATTAGCCGAGATTATCGGCAATATGAATGCAACAGAACTGGCAACATTAGAACGTTCGGTTGGGCCAGATAACACATTATCTTCTGATTTTGATATTACCATCGACTCTATCGTGGCAGAGGCAATCAATGAGGGGGTGATCTCTGCAAATGACGCTTCTGATGCCACCGCTACGTTAGCGCTTGTCTCATCCAATGCCGAATTTTTTAATTTCGATATTCTGGATGTGATTGGCGCGGTGATAGAAGAAGGCACCTATTCCATCTCGCAAATTCGTAGCACGCTTGAAGGCTTCAACACCCTGTCTGAGCCAGGCAAGCAGTTGGTTGGCAATCAGAATTTTGACTATTTTTCTGCTGTTGTCACCTATGATCCTGTCGAAGTAGCAAATGATACTAACGCTGGCAGGCATATGGCCGCCAGCCTTGCTATCTGGAATCAGCTTTCTGAAGCAGATAAGGCTATTGTGATCAACCAAATGCCCCTGCTTTCAGAACAGGCGCCCTAGTGCTTTGGGAAATCTTAGCCAGCCTCAAAAATTGCATTTTTGCCTATCAGCCCACATGAAAAAGAGGACGTTTTAATGAACCAGAATGTTGTTAGATGGTGGTTTACACTATTCATGCTCACCAGTATTTTTATCTGTCTTGCAGATCTTGGCCATGCGCAACAATCTCTTAGTGATGCAGAGATTCAACGCTTGCGCAACGAAGCACAACAGCATGTTCAGCAAAAACAGTTTGATGCGGCACTAGATAAGATGACGCAAGTGGTTATTGCCAGACCAACAGATTTATCAGCGCGCTTTTTCCGAGCCCAAATACTAACCTCACTTGGGCGGGGCGCAGAAATTGCCTCAGAACTTCACCTAATGACTACCTTAGATATTCCCAAGGCAGATAAACAAAAAGCAAGACAATTGCTTGCCGCTATCAAAATGCGTGACCGCCGCTTCACTGCCAATATTACCTTTAAGGCTGGCATTGGCTATGGCAATAACATCAATTCATGGCCAAAGGGCGGACAGGTGACATCAAAAACAGGTATTGATGCTGCAATGCCTGATCCTATCTATCGGAAATATAACAAGAAAAGCGATACTATCAGATCAGGTTCAGCCCTGCTTAATACCAGCTATCTTCTTACCGAAGATCGCGCGCTAAAGGCCAATTTTGGCATTAGCGCCAGCTTCAAAGATGGCCCAGATACAGTGTCGATAGATAATCAATATCTGTCTGGCACATTTGGGCTGGAATATAATTTTGCATCAGACACCATACTGAAAACAGGTATTCAGCGCGGCTCTTTTAACAGGCATAATATCAAACAGCAAAAAACCATCGCCTCTGATATTTCGATTACTAGCTATGAACTTGAACTGTCCCAAAAGCTCAGAGATAACATGCAACTTGGCGTGAGCCAAAGCAGGTCAGCTCATAGACATTCAAAGATTGTCAATGCAGATAATCTTGATGCCAACACAATAGCAAACAGCCTTTTTTTCGGCTTATCTTTATCGCGAACCACCTATGCGCGGCTAACAGCCTCACAGGCGAAAACACAAGCGGAAAAACAAGATGATCCGAAAAACCTGCATAAGGATTCAGATAGTATCTCTGCCTTGTTGGTGAAAATTCTGCCACGTGATCAAAGGCTGATTCTTACAGCCAGCTTCAGCGATACTATCCATCATAAAAAGCTTATCAACCTCAAAAAACAGCAAGATAAAACAGACCGTTACACTGTTAGCTATACAATTAAAGGTCAGGAATTATGGCAACCGTTAGGTGCGCTTATTATCGGGATTGATACCAGCTATTCGAAAACTGATTCAAACCAGAAATCCGCACATATCCATTCACATAAAACTGGCCTAAGCCTGTCTCGAAAATTCGACCTTTAGTCAACGCCTAGCTAGGTCACGCAACACGACTAGCACGATAAAATGGGAGCGCTATCTCAGGCGCTTCCATTTTTCTTATCTTTAGTTGTACCGCAGAAAAAATGGATATAAGGTGATGGCAGTTCAATATTTTTGATTGGTGAGGTTTGGTGATATGCCACAAATTACAGATAATGTGTTAGCTGATATTCGCAGTAAATTTGCGCAGGTAGAAGAATGTCCTATTCAAGGCCAGCGTATATTTTTTGAAAATGCAGGTGGCGCACTTACTCTCAATTCAGTCGTTGATACCTCGCAATATTATGCCGCTGTGCCTGATAATCAGGGACGCGAAAACCCTGCCTCTCATGAGCTTGTGCGCGTTATTAACAAAGCAAAAGATGATATGAGAGCAATGATGAATATCTCAACAGGTCAGTTTTTTGTTGGGGAAAGCGGCACTGAACTGTTATTTCGCCTTATCATGAATGCCTGTCTTGGCTCAGAGCATAATGGCATTGTACTTGGCTCGACAGTTGAGCATCCAGCAACCAGAAGTGCCTGTCACAGATGGTCAAAAATCAGCCATAAGACACATAAATTGATCCCTCATAATAATACGCTTGGGCTGGTTACAGCAGATGATTATGCAGCACAGGTCACGCCTGATACGCGGGTGGCTACTATCCTGCATACCTCGCCTGTTACAGGGATGGGGATGGATGTGCCTGCTATATCTGCTGCAATCCGCAAGGTTGCGCCCGATTGCCTGATTATTGTTGATGGTATCCAGCATGCCGCCCATGGGCTGATAGATTTAGCACGCTATGATATAGATGGTTATGTGATATCGCCCTATAAAATGTTTTCACGTCATGGCTATGGGCTTGCTTGGATTTCAGACAGGCTATCACAGATTGAGCATGATGCGCTGGTAGGCGGGCCTGCTGAAAATTGGGAATTGGGCACACGCGATACTGGCGCCTATGCAACCTTGTCCGATGTTGCTGACTATTTGGAATGGCTTGGCGGCGAGGTTAGCTCAGAGACAGATAGACGCAAGAAATTTGAAGCGGCAGGGGCAGCTATTCATGCCCACGAAAAAACTCTGACAGATGCAATGATCAAAGGTATTGGCAATCTGCAAGGACTTGAATCTATGGAAAAGGTTCACATAATTGGCGGCGCTGACAATGCGGCACGCGAAGGGTTGGTATCACTTTATGTTGATGGTATGGCGTCCGCTGAGGTGGTAGCAAAGCTGAATGCAGAAGGCATCAGAACCCATCTTAGAAAAGCAGATCATTACTCAGGCAATATTCTTGATCCGCTTGGGCTAGATGGATGTGTGCGTGTCTCTATGTGCCACTATAACAGCACTCATGAAATCGCACAGTTCCTAGCCGCCATGAAAGTCATTGCAGCCTAGTGATGAAAAGATAGCACCAGCTAGATAGCTCGCTTACTGTCAAGAAGTTGACACTCACAATTAGATAGCTGATGATTATACCTAATTCTGTCCTTGATACTACTCAGGGACTGTGGGCTTCCTTCGGGAAGCCCTCGTTTTTTATTGAGGAAATCATGAGAACAACCATCTATGTAGATGGGTTTAATCTATATTATGGTTGCTTAAAGAATACAAATATTTCACAGCTCAACTAGAACCCTCACACCATGACCCTGATGCTCCCAAAAGGCAGAAGGCATATCTGGATGCATTGAAAACATTACCAACTTTAGAAATTCACTATGGCCATTTTGTCCGGCAAAAAAATTAAAAAACCAACAGGCTGGTAACCATCTACCCTTTGACTTCCTCCAGCGCTTCCAGCTAGCCAAGTTGGCATGTGACCGTGCCTAACACCCCAAAATCAGCGATTATCTTATTCCCTGCGGCAATTGGCATTGGGATTGTACAGGTGCCTGTTGTGACTATCTCGCCTGCATCAATGGTAATGCCATGTGCTGATAATTCATTTACCAGCCAGCATAGCGCACGCTTTGGATCGCCAAGCACATTTGCGCCTATCCCGTCATAATGCTGTATATCTGCACCGCTCTGCACCGTTGCGGATATGGTATGGGCAGACAGATCGTATGCTCGCCATGAGGACGACGCTTCAGGCCCCCAGACAAATTGATAGCCGCACGCATTATCCGCAATCAGATTAGGCGCGCCCACAGTTACAAAATCAGAAAACCGTGAATCTGGTAGCTCAATCCCCAGATATAGGGCAGAGACAGCCGCCATCACCTCATCCATAGAATAGGCTGTAGAACGTGGGGTAAGCTGCGTGCCAAGCTGGAATACAAATTCGGCTTCTGCTACTGCCATTCTGTTTTTACCAAAAGGCACAATATCATCTTCAGCAAAGACCATTTCTTCTGTCAGCCTGCCAGCTATGGGGCCGTCAATTCCAATATGCTGTTGTCCAGCAAGGCTGGTTGCAGCAATTTTCCAACCAACTCTCGCATCTGCTTCTTCAAAACAGGCCTGTATCTGATATCCCTCTATTCGGCTTTGCGGACAGCATTGTGATGGCAACCCATCAATAACCGTGCCGTGCTTGCGACTATCAAGCAATAGCTGGCCTGCCTCATAGGCTAACGCATTATCCATGATACCCTCCCAATATTGTCATCTTTCAGCCTGTCACGTCATACCCTGCCTTCCCATCAAATCATAGTCTGTTGGGTAAAGCCAAGATCAGCGCATAATTATACCATAGGCCACATAATGTTCACATTGTGGAAATGGGGCTGTCACATTGTTTCAGATTGTGAAAAAATAGGAGGTCTCGGAAAGTAGGAAACCGAGACCTCCAACGGGGGGAAGACTTTTTCAAGTCATACCTTATACCCATAGAATTCTAATTTAGATTTCTATGGGTATAGTTTTTTAATAAAAAATGACATTTTTGTCTGATAATCGCTGAAACCCAGCATGTTTTAGCCAGAATTAAGCCTATTTTTGTTCTGCGATGCGCAACATAGCGTTATAATTTGCGTAATTCTGCTACTGATTTTGCGCCAGACAGAAATAAGGCTATCTGAATTTGGGAACAAATTTCCTCTAATGCGGATAGTAGCCTATCAGGATGAAGTGAATGATCTTCATCTTCAAGATGACGCAAAATTGCCCCCGCCATTCCGCCTAAATCAGCCCCAAGCCAAAGCGTTTTTGCAATATCAAGGCCATGACGCAATCCGCCTGAAGCAATGATGACCGCATCTGGCGCTGTGTTTGTGGCATCTATCAGCGCTGGCACTAGCTCATATCCAGTATCAATAAAAGGGGCATAGAGCGATTGATTTTTGTCCTGCTGGCGCAGATATTCGATCAATGCCCAGTTTGTTCCACCCTTACAGGCAAGGTCAATATGGCGAACGCCAAGCCCTACAAGCCGCGCTACCACCGAGGCTGACAGACCAGCGCCCACTTCCTTGACGATTACAGGACAGTCAAGCCTATCCACCAACTCAGCAATGGCCTGCTCTACCCCGCGCCAGTCATGATCGCCCTCTGGCTGGATTATTTCCTGAAGTGGATTCAGATGAATAGCAAGCGCATTTGCGTCAATATCCTCTACAGCACGCAAGGCTAGCTCAATACCATCTTTACCTGCTAATTGGGCGCCGCCTATATTACCCACAAGACAGGCTTTTGGGGCTATTTTCCGCAAATTAGACTGTGTTTTACCAGCTTCAAGACTGGCACGTTGCGAGCCCAAACCAATGGCAATCTGTGCTGTTTCAGCGGCCATCACCAGCATTTCATTTATTGCATCTGCCCGTGCAGTGCCGCCTGTCATGCCTGTGATCATTATCGGGGCAGATAGGGTACAGCCGATAAATCTCGTTGTCAGGTCAATCTCATCAAAGCTCAGCTCAGGTAGGGCAGAATATGGCAATGATATCTTATCTAGACTATGCGAAGCCATAGTAGCCGTGACTTGGCGTGCCAAATCAAGATGTGCATCTTTGCGGGCTGAACTATCAGATGGGCTATTCATGGCGCAGGCTACTTTCTTCCAGCTTCTTCATAGTTGGCCGAAACAGGCCATCAACCAGAACCATATGGGGCAAGGTAAGGGCGGCAAGCAGGATAAATACGGTTCGAAGCGCTGCATCATCAATAGTAGCTATGCCATAATGTCTTTGTGCAACAAAGCCAGCCACACCAAATCCCCATGTTGCCAGCGTTAGCACAGACGCAGTTTTAATGATCATAGCGGTAGACACTACAGCCTTCATCGCCGAGAAAATCGATAGAAAATGGCGGCGTGAATGTACCAGACAGAAATAGATAGCAAAGCTGATTAGAGGCGGCAAAATAGCCATCAAACCAGACAGAACAGCAATTTCGGCAAGGGGCAGAACAAGGCTATGATGCCGAAGTGCCACAAGCCCATATATCATCACACAGCCAAGCCATACTGGCCATAATATTCCCAGCATATCTGTAACGATAAAGGCATTGCTACCTGCCAGAACCGCAAATAGCCTATCAACCTCATCAGGGTGAAAATAGCTCAGACAGATTGTCACGATCCCGCCATGCGCACCCATCACACAAATATGGAATAGCTGTTTCAGCCTTCCAGAAAACGGATTGCTAGCGGCATGTGCATCGCAACTTCCAAAATGCACAATGCTAAGCAACACAAAACAAGCAAGCGCAAATACAGCAGATAATGACCAGACCATAACGAACAAACCAGCCAACACCAGATAGACAATAACAAACCCTATCATTCGCCCTTTTGAACGCCCCATCCCAAGACAAAAGGCAATCGCGCCATCAAAAGCGCCATGCGGTAAGCCAACCAGCATCACAGCCACTAGCGCACCCATATCCCCTATTGTCAGCATCACGCCCCCTATTGCCCCAGATACCAGCGAAAGGCTGCTCTGATAAATACCAGCTTTGGCATTGCCATGATTAGTTTGACATATGTTGACGGCCTCGCAAAGCCAGACATAAACATTGCCATTTCATCACCATCTAGCGCCTGTGCCATAGATAGAAAGATCTCAGGTGCCATCTCTGGATGGTGACGCAATACTGAAAGAAAAATGCTGTCCAGCTGTCTGTCAATCCATCTATGGGGCGGTCTCATAGCCTGTCTGCCTGCTGGAAGGCGGCCTGATGGAATATCTGTTGCCAGCCTTTGTGCCTGTTTTTGGATAAAGCTAAATCCATATCCAGATGAGGGACGGATACAGCCTGCATTTGCCCCAATAGGCAAGCTTGTTTGCCCAACCGCCATAATCTCAGACATAGGAATAACGCCGCGCTCACGCGATAATATATCAACATTATCAAGCTTGTAATGCCGCGCTAGATACTCTGTGATAAATCCCTCATACACAGATTCTGGTAACACTTCTGTTGAAAATAATGTTGATTCAATCAACGCCTGATGTTCTGAGAACGGCAGAAGATAAATAAAATGAATACCAAAAGACTGGTCACATCTAAAATCCATCAAGGTGACTGTATCTGGGGTAAATACTGCCTGCTTGCTATACACCTCAATGCCGATAAAATGCTGAAGCATAGGCGCATCTGGCAACTCTGGCGTTCGGCTGTCAAAACAGGGAAAAGGAATATCTAGCTCATCTGGCATGCTATCATCAAATTCAGCTCTACCAGCCACATTATCAAGACAATGGTTCAGCCATTTATCTGATTCAAGCGCATGATATGGATAGGTTTTGCTAGTCTGACAGGCATCGCCTGTTTCTGTAATGATACGCCAATGCTGCCATGAGTTTCGCGCCAGACTTGCAGGCTCATCAAGCCAATCCGTTTTCCAGAACCCCCATATATGGCTATCTGTTGCCGCTTGTGATAGCTTGCCAAAGATAGATATATCCAGCCTGTCATCAGCTTTGGCGGCATAATAGGCAAGCGATAATCCAGCACATCCTGCCCCAAGCACTGAGATATGTGAGATAGGCTGTTTCATTGCGGATAGCCTGCGCCAAGATAGTCTTTTAGCGGCTGATGCAACTCAGCATTATGGGCAGCTTTCCTGCTCGCCAATAGCACTGGTGTAACTGCCTGTAGTGAGGCTAGCAGCTTTTCTGCTTTGCTGGTAATCACTCTGCCCTGATGCCAGTTAATACCATTTTTCATAAGCTTGATACCAATTTTGCGATATACCCTTCCCGCTACAGCAATGCTTAGCCGAGCCCTAAATGGCAGATAGCCTAGCCCTGCCTCTCCGCTTTTATAATAACGCTCAGCTAGCATCAGCAGGCGCAAAATTGCCTGTCTTATAATAGCTATGCCCTCTTCATCTTGCTCGGCGGCAACCTGTTTGATAGTTGATGCACTCATGCCTGATACCCACTGAGCTGGCAGATAGCGCCTACCTAGCATTGCATCTTCTAGCACATCTCTTGCAATATTTGTGAGTTGCATAGCAATACCCATATCCATCGCAAATTTTGAGGCTAGCTGATGATGACAGCCAAGAACAGGGCACATTAGCAGACCCACCGCACCCGCAACATGATAGCTATATTGTATCAGCTCATCTTCTGTTTCAACGGCAACAATATTCTGATCAGCAATAAGCCCTTGCATCAGATGCATCACAGGCAAAAGCGGAATATGCGAGGTATCTGCCAACACCATAAATGCATCTAAATTTGGCTCTGGCTGGTCTACCTGTTTGCCTGCTATCAGTTGGGATAGCTGGTCATGAATAAGCTGCAGTGTTTCTGGACCGCCTGCAATATCACCATCTGCCATATCATCCAAGACACGGCAAAAGGAATAGAGGCGTGCTGCATCCTCTGCCATGTGCCTGCCCAATAGCCGTGAGGCCCAGTAAAAACTCCGCCCCTGACGGGACAGCGTGTACACAGCCATCTTATGGTCATCTTGTGGATAGTGCCGGTCCATCTTATTCTACTTTTTGTCAGCGATGTATAGCCTTTAGCCTGGTGTCATAGCAGAATGCACCCTTGCGGGCACTGCCTGTTCACGCACAAGCGTCTCAACCACCTTAGCAGAACATAATACACCTGGCATGCCTGCGCCAGGATGTGTGCCCGCACCTGAAAAATATAAATTATCCAAATGCGGGTCACGATTATGATATCTGAACCATGCAGATTGGGTGAAATGAGGGGAAATTGAAAAGCCTGCACCATGTGTTGACCGATATCTATCTTTGAATTCAACAGGGGTCATATAAAAATCTGCTGTCATATGCGCAGATAAATCAGGCATGATGGTGCGCTCAAGCGCCGCTATAATCCTATCTTGTAATAAGGGTCCTTCTTTTTGCCAGTCTATATTGGCTTGCAGGTTTGGCACAGGGCATAGCACATAAAAACTATCGCACCCTTCAGGGGCAAAGCTATTATCTGTTGCAGTTGGCCGATGCAGATATAATGAAAAATCCTCTGTCATAATTTGCTTGTTAAAAATATCATCAAGCAAGCCTTCATAACGCTTTCCCATCCAGATAGTATGATGCGCAATATCAGGATATTGACGGGTTGTTCCGAAAAATAACACAAACAGACCCATAGAATATTTTGTCATAGAATCTGGCAATGCTTTTTTGCGCTTATTGCGCTGAGATGGTAGCATTTCACGATAGATTGTTGGCGGATCGCCATTACATATCACCCTATCTGCTGAAATAATCTCGCCTGTTGCGGTGCGGATGCCGCTTACCCTATTGTCTGCCACCATAATTTCTTCAACATCTGTATTTAGCTTTATGGTGATGTTCTGTCTACGCATAAGCTGTTCTAGCTCATGCACTAGCTTTCCTGTGCCGCCCATACAGAAAAATACACCCCATTTTCGCTCAAGATAATGAATCAGCGCATAGATAGAAGTTGTACTGAACGGATTGCCTCCTACCAAAAGCGGATGAATTGACAATGCCTGCTGTAATAAAGGATGCTGGATATGGCTATTTACAAGTTGCGCTACTGTTTTATAGCTTTTCAGCCTCAATAAATGAGGAATTTGCGCTATCATCGAGGTAAATTTGGTAAATGGCTTTTCTGCTAATTTGGAAAAACCAATTTCAAAAATCTGTCTGGAGGTCTCAACCAGCCTGTCATAATTTTTAACATCTTCAGGCGAAAATTTTGCAATCTCGGCATGAGTATCTTCTAGATCAGGGCGATAATCAAATGATGCCCCATCATGAAACTGAAACCGATACCATGGATCAAGCGGCCTGAAATCAAGATAATCTTCTCTTTGCTCGCCAAATAGCGCGAATAATTCATCAAATAAAAAAGGGGCTGTGATAACCGTAGGTCCTGCATCATGGCGGAAGCCTTCATGCTCAAAGCGTTGCGCACGGCCGCCAATTGCATCTAGCCGTTCAACAAGTGTTACCTTGTGACCTAGCGCCCGCATCCGCAATGCAGCTGCAATCCCCCCAAAACCTGAACCAATTACAAGCGTATGTGTTGCATCTTCTGGGGGCATAAAGCGGGCTGTATCATCCATGATTGTTTGCAAGATCAAGACATAATCGGCGCAACTGAGCGTTAAGCGGTGTTATCACTGACTGGCAATCTGCGGCTAATGTGCTTGCACATGCCTCTGCTTCTGCTACCAGCTCTCTTAGCTTTTTCGCTGTCAATTCAAGGGCACGAGATTGTGTAAGCTGATCTTGCCAATATCCTGCATCTATTGTTGTACCAGATGCAAGCCAACTGTCAAATGCCTCTGCCTGACTGCCAGACAAAGAATTTCTGAATAGCACAATCACCGCATTTGGCGCCCGCCGCAACATATCAGATGCTGGACTTGCCGCACCATCTGTTCCAGTCACATTCAGCATGTCATTTGCGATTTGATAGCATCCGCCTGCAGCAGTAAAGAATTTTGTGATTGGCATAATTACATCATAACGCCCTGCTAGCTCAGCAACACCTTCAACAGGGGCGATGAAAAGTGGGGCTGTTTTGCCAATGCTGATATCACGGTAACGTTCCCAGTCAGGATAGCTTTTTACTGTAAGCTCAAGCGCCTGACCTGAAATTGTCTGTTGCATATGACGGCTAAGCACTGAGACAAGCTGTGGTGTCTGAGATTTTGCAGCTGCCTCTGCCGCTAATTCAAATGACAGCCCAATAAGCCAGTCACCAAGCGCTAATGCGGCATCTCTGCCAAATTGTGACCAGACCGACGGTCTGCCGCGCCGTATCGCATCACCATCACAAATATCATCATGCACCAAAGAGGCATTATGCAACATCTCAACCGCAACTGCCCATGGCAGAGAGGTTGATCTAGCAATGCCCATACAATCCCCCGCACTTAGGGCGAGGCGAGCGCGAATCTGCTTGCCTGTTTCTTTGAAATGATGTGCTGCAGGTTTTGCCAGAGGATGGTTTTTTTCTGGAAGTCTTGAGGCAATAAATTCACTTATTGTCTGGGATAAATCAGGCAGGCTAGTATATTCTTGTTTGGTAGCAGGCGGCTGATGTAGTGAAACAGATAGGCTGTCTGACATGGTTCCCCTCCCCAATCTCATCAAAAACGTGAAAAAAAGTCTTTAAAGAAAAAAGGCAGGTACCCTATCAAGATGGGATACCTGCCCTAATAAGCCACGTTACTTAGCTTCAGATTCAACCACAGCTACGTTCCAGATGATCACACCGAACGCAATTTTGTTCAGCACGTCAGCTAGGTTGTAGATGATGTTCAGTGATGCCATATCTGCACCGCCAGCCATATATCCGAAGAAATAGCCTAGCGGATAGATTGCCCACCCGATAGTTACAATCCAACGCATTGTTGAATAGGCTGATTTCACTGATTCAGGGGCATCATTTGCTGCCACTTTACCAGCTTCACCTGCAAAGATTTCATACAGGATATACGCCCAACCAATCATACCGATTACAAAGCCAAGCGTTACATTCATGTAACCTGCTTCACCTAAATAACCGCCGACCAGCATAACCAAAGTACCAATGGTCAAACGCCAGAATACGCCGCCAGATACATTGGTAATTGCGCGCAAGATCAAATAGAATTCGATCATCAGCAATGGCACTGTAATCAGCCAATCAATATAACGATATACTGTTGGCGTATCACCTGTGGCCACCCACACATCACGCATATAGAAATAGTGAACAGCTGCCACTAATGTTACAAGGCCTGATACAACAAGAGAAGTCTTCCACTTGGCAGCAACACGCTGAGTTTCAAGGAAGAAGAACGCTGTTGATGCAACAAGCGCCATGGAAATCAGCCAGAAGCTGATACCAACAAAGTCATCTGACTTCAGATTTTCAGCCTGAGCAATTGCAGGCATCATTGAAAGAAAAGCTGCAGGTGCAGCAAACTTAATAGTTTTTCTAATCGACATAGGACACTCCCCAAACGTCTCGTTCTAGAACGTCCTACTTTTTATCCCTGCCACCACACCTATGATGACAGACCTCTCCCCGTGCGACCAAATGTAGCACATTTTACATAATTGGCAAGGTTTTGTCACCAAAAGCAAAATGCACATGCTCATCTGATTTTCATGTTTACGCAGGATTACACTTTCCAGATCATGGAAGACAGGTTATTTTATGCTATCAGTTGGGAGACAACCCACAATCTGATAACAGGTCAAGGAGACTGATATGTTTCAAGATACCGTACTTGTAGGCGGTGCTGGATTTCTGATTGCTGGTGGGGTTATCTGGCTGATATTACAGAAAATTTCAAATTCTTCTGTAACAGACAGAACAAAAAGAATGCTGACTTATTTGATGGTGGGGCTGTTGATAGCCGTCGCAATTTTTGTGATTGACTGGCATTCGCAGAACTATAAAGCCAAACATGCATTGTTGGATGAGCCAGCTGTTATATCGCACAGCATTTCTGCCTGATCGAGACGCATAACCAGCTCGAAGTGTCAAAATTATTAACTTAAATTTAATTTTTTTATCCCATAATCACGGAAAAAAGGGCTACTTCGTGCATGGATTATTCATTCTCACCACATTTTGACTCAAAAACTGGGCGGTTTTTCCATACCCATCCCAGAGCGCATGATAAATCCTTGTCAGATATGATAGGGCTGGCAAAGGCATTTATCCGCAGAGATACAGATAGCTTTGAGCTGGCAGGCTTTCCTGTGATCAAGCATAGCAAAACAGCATTGGCAACGTTTCAGGAGAATCTTATCTGGTTTGGGCATGCCAGCCTGCTGATTGCCCATGCGGGCATTCGGATTCTGACTGACCCTCATTTCTCAGAACGTGCCTCACCTATGCGGTTTTCAGGCCCAAAGCGGGTTGCTGAGCCGCCCTGTATGATAGAGGAGTTGCCAAAAATTGATATCGTGCTGATAAGTCATAATCATTATGACCATCTTGACAGAGATAGCATCATCAGATTGGCCATGCTTCAGCCAGATATTCAGTTTCTGGTACCATTAGGTCTAGCCAGCCAGCTTCGAAAATGGGGCGCACGCCAAATTACTGAACTTGATTGGTGGCAACCAACCCAGATTAAGGGGATTACGCTTCAGCCAACCCCTGTGCGGCATTGGTCAAAACGTACCTTTTTTGATAGGAATAAAAGCCTTTGGGCAGGCTGGATGGTAACATGGCCTGATTTTTCGTTCTATTTTGCTGGTGATTCAGGATATTGTTCTGATTTTGCAGAGACTGCTAGACGGCTAGGCGCACCTGATCTTGCCGCCATTCCGATTGGCGCTTATGAGCCGCGCGAATTTATGCAATCTGCGCATGTCACCCCTGAGGAGGCTGTTCAGATTTTTACTGATCTAGGCGCCAGATATGCAGTAGCTATTCATTGGGGTACGTTCAAACTGACGCTAGAGCCTTTGGATGAGCCGCCTAAAAGGCTAGCCGCCGCATTGCATCAAGCCAACATTCCAGCTGAACAATTTAAGGTGCTGAGACATGGCGCAAGCTGGCACATACCATTTTCATAACCTGCTAGGTTTTAGCTGGTGGTCGTGATCGCAATCCCTGCTAGCACAAGTACCAGCCCGCCCCGACTTATCATCGGCGCGAATCTCATCACCATTGCAGATGGTGGCTGGCCTGTTCTGCCTGAGATGGATAATGCCAGATTTATCGCGCAAATTGCGCCTAAAAGGATGGTTGCCCCTGCGATTTTCAGTGAAAATGCCCACCCAAGCGCAAGCGTGCCATATATCATATGACCAAGCCCTATGCCCGTAATCCACAACATAATAATCGCCACAAGCGATAGCCATGCCATCTTACGCATAGCACGCTGGACTGGCGGCGCAGGTGGCATGGCCGCTTTCCGATGTGCTGACTGGATAAATCCGCCAGCAACCCCAAGCCCACCAGCTAGAAATAACCCCAAATAATGAAAGAATTTTAATAAAATAATAGCTGACATAATCCCTCTTCTTATATTCGCACCCGATAATGATTTGCTGTGCTAGCAAGTGCAATTGCGCTATCTTTTTACAGCCTGTGCATGATAAAATTATCTAACCAGATTATTGGCATTCACAAAAGCCCAAATCAGATTGCTGAAACTAGCGGAATATTACGATAGCGATAATACGGGAAGCGGAAAAAAATTATGACATCACCAAAATATACATCGTCACATTGGGGAAGCTATCGGTTTGAGAATAACCAACTCCATCCGGTTGATAGTGATCCCTTTCCCTCTGATGTTGGCAAATCATGGCTTGAAGGGGCGCAAGATGCATCTGTCAGAATTGCACGCCCTGCCATTCGCAAAGGCTGGCTTGACCATAAAGACAGACAGCGTTCTGGTGATGCCGAATTTGTTGAACTGCCATGGGATGAGGCAATAGATATTACCGCACATGCCCTGAAACATACTATATCAACCTATGGCAATGAGGCCATTTTTGGCGGCTCATACGGGTGGGCAAGTGCTGGCCGCTTTCATCATGCGCAATCTCAATTACAGCGGTTTTTGAATCTAATAGGTGGTGCTAGTTTTAAGAAAAACACCTATTCACATGCGGGCGCTGAAGTAATATTTCCTCATATATTTGGCGATCATTTCATGAATGTCATGGCACAGGCAACTAGCTGGAACCATATTACCAGCCATTGTGAGATGATTGTTGCTTTTGGCGGGATGACAGCACGTACCTCGCAAGTCGCCTCTGGCGGGGTCGCACGACACCATGTCGCGGGCCATCTTGACATGCTGTCACAAAAAGGCGTGAGAATGGTCAATATCTCGCCTCTGAAAACTGATCTTGAAGCAGGTGAATGGCTAAGTATTGTGCCAGGCGCAGATAGAGCGTTGATGCTTGCCCTTGCGTATGTGCTTTTTGACCAACAGCTTGCTGATCTTGAATTTCTGCAACGCTACACTTCTGGCGCAGATAAATGGCAGGCAATGGTGATGGGCGAGCTTGATGGTCAGCCCAAAACCCCACAATGGGCATCTGGGATTTGCGGCATTTCTGAAGATACTATTATCTCGCTTGCTCAAGATATGGCACAGCACCGTACGCTGATAAATATTGCCTATGGGCTACAACGCGCTGAACGGGGCGAAGAAACATTATGGGCATGTATCAATCTTGCGGCAACGCTTGGCCAGATAGGCAAGCCAGGCACAGGCTTTACCTTTGGGGCAGGTAGCATGAATTCATCTAGCAGGCCTGTTAAAACCAGAAAATGGCCAAGCCTACCAACTGGCAAAAACCCTATCCATAGCTTTATTCCTGTAGCGCGCATTACCGAAATGCTGGAATCGCCGCATACGCAATTCCCTTATGATGGACAGCATTATAGCTATCCTGAGATTCAGCTTATTTTCTGGTCAGGCGGAAATCCGTTTCATCATCATCAGGATTTATTCAGGCTCGAAGCAGCATGGCAAAAGCCTGAAACAGTGATTGTGACAGATCATTCATGGACAGCGACGGCCAGACGCGCAGATATTGTCCTGCCATCTTCTTCTGCCTTAGAGCGTTCTGATATCATGATGCAATATAGAGAATGTGATATTGTTTATATGAGCCCTGTGCTACCTAGATTTCAGGATTCAAAAGATGATTATCAGATTTTCTCAGCAATCGCAGAAAAAATGGGCGTAGGTGAGGCATTTACCCAAAATAGAAGCGAATCTGAATGGCTAGCCATCCTATGGGACGAGGCACGCCAGAGATATCCTGAACTGCCTGATTTTCAGAGCTTTCAGCAAGATGGCCTTCTTCATCTTGACAATAGCGAACATAATCAGGATTTTCTGGAAAAATTTATTGCTGATCCTGTTGCACATCCGCTTGCTACCCCGTCAGGGAAAATTGAACTGGCAAGCAAGGTGATTGAGGATATGGCGCTAGCCGATCTAGGCGGCACGCCAAGCTGGACGCCGCCATCCGAATGGGCGCATCAGGCAGACGATATGCTCTATTTAATATCGCCTCAGCCTCAATTACGCCTGCACGCGCAAAATGACTCTGCTGGATTATCAAAAAAAGCCAAAATAAACGGCAGGGAGCCATGTTATATTCATCCTGAAACCGCTACAACATATGGGCTGTCAAATGGTGATATTGCGCTTATTGAAAATCATCGTGGGCGAACATTGGCAGGGGTTATGCTTACCGAGCATATTCGCCCTGACACAATTGCGCTACCAACAGGCGCATGGATGGAGACAATAGCACATAAAGATGGCGCGCTTGAAATTCATGGCAACCCCAATGTCTTGACCCCAGATAAAGGCACTACCGAATTATCACAAGGCAACCCTGCCCATACAGCGCTAGTGCGGATATCGCGCTGGACAGACCCCTTGCCAGATATCACCATCTTTGATGGGCCGAGATTTGTGTCGCGTGGATAGGCATCACCTAAATCAGGACGGATCACGATGATTTATCTGCATAAAATTCTGCCGCTTCTTATCAGCCCACTATCTATTGCTTTGCTTGCAAGTATCATAGCGCTAATTTTTCGTAGCCGAAAAGCAGGCATGGCAGGGATACTCACACTGCTTATATTTTCCTCTCCCCTCACCGCCTCATTACTGACCAGATATATCGAAAAAGATGACCCGCCTATTGCGATTGAGGCAATGCCAGAGGCTGATGCTATTATAATATTAAGCGGCATGCTACGCCATAGCGTTATCAACGGTAAATCCAATTATGATTTTGGAAACGCAACAGACAGGCTATTTGGGGGCATTGCGCTTGCCAATGCTGACAAAGCGCCACTGCTGGTCTTCACCCGTGGGTTACTGCCTTGGTCAACTGGTAGGCCAGAGGGCGAGATATTAGCCCGTAAAGCAACTGAATTTGGTATTGCAACAGAGCGTATTTTACTTAGCCCTATCGCCCAAAATACAGAACAAGAAGCCAAAGGCCTGTCAGATATGTTAGGGGCTTCAGGTGAAACGATAATTTTAGTGACCTCAGCCTTTCATATGCCACGTGCGCGCGCCATTTTCTCACATTATGGTTTTGAGGTGATCTCATTCCCAACAGACCACCGAACAACGTCACAAAGCATTACCTTTCAGGATTTTCTTCCAGAGGCTGATGCGCTCACAAATTCATCACAGGCTATAAGAGAGCTGATGGGCAGACTTTATTATGCCGCTAAACTGTCACTTACCTAAGACAACACTATTTTTATCGCTTGTCTGTTTGGATATTCTAACAGCCTGCACTATATGAACATTAAGCGATGTAATGATTTTTTACTAAGGAGTGTTTTATTATGCCATCACATATTAAAGGATTGCATCATACCGCCTTCAGATGCCGAGATTCAGAAGAAACAAGAGCCTTTTATGAGGATTTTCTGGGGCTACCTCTTGCTGAAACATTGGAGATAGGGCTTACCAAAACAGGCAATCAGTCACAATATCTTCATACCTTCTACCAGATGGATGATGGCAGTTTTATCGCATTTTTTGAAGCCCCATCAATGCCGTTTGAATTTAAGGAGCAACATGATTTTGATTTGCATATCGCCCTTGAAGTGCCGCATCAGCATATGCTGGCAATGAAACAGAAAGCCGAAGCTGAAAATCGGGAATGTCGTGGGGTAAGTGATCATGGCTTCATACATTCAATCTATTTGCGAGATCCAAATGGCTATGTTGTTGAGCTAACCACAAAAGAAGAAGGCCATGATGACGCTGTTGACCCATCTATAAATGGCGCAAGGGCAAAGCTGGATAATTGGACTAAAGCAAAACGTGAGGCAGGCATAGGCCCTGAGATTGCGCCTGGCTTTGGGGCTGTGAATACAGGCACCAAAATTCACGGCACCGCAGGCGAAACGCTGTAGCGAGCAACCCCCAAGCGCGAGACATAGCCAATGCTAGATGTGTTATTTCAGGATATTCTGCCTGTATTCTCAGTGCTTGCGCTTGGATTTTTTCTTGGCAGAGGCCAGCTTGTTAGCATCTCAGAAGCCTCTACTCTAAACCGTATTGCCTTTGTGGTAATGCAACCTGCCTTGATTTTTGCGCTGGTTAACAGGGCTGATTTCAAACAGTTCCATTTTGATGCTATTTTGCTCTATGGGCTGAGCGAATTGATCGTTTTCTCAGTTACCTTTTTCATCTGCTTTTGGATATTGAAATGCGAGAAAATTGAGGCATGGTTGCTGGCAATGGCAACTATTTTTGTCAATGCATTGCTCTATGTGATGCCAATATCACAGCTGATTTATGGCACAGAAGCCAATATCCCTATCACCGCTATCGTAATTTGGGATGCCACCATCATCTTTGCCTTTTTCATCATTACAACAGATTTGCTGAAAGATAATTCAGCCTCTATCTCGCACACCTTACGGCGACTGGCAAAAAACCCTGTGCTGATAGTGATTTTGCTTGGGGTAGCGTCAAGCATTCTAGAGATGCGGGCCCCCTCTGCCGTGCTGACAGCCCTAGATTTTGCTGGTAGGGCGGCTGCGCCAGTGACCTTGCTTGCATTGGGGGTGATATTGTCATCTCATAGCCTGATACCGTCAGGTGTGATTGGGATCGTATCTGCAATTAAATTATGCGCATTGCCTGTGATTGTGTTGTTGGTGCTTGGTTTTGGTAGCCAGCCAGATAATTGGAGCCAGCTATTGCTGTTAAATGCGGCAGGCCCTTCGGGGGCAATGGCCTTTTCGCTTGCCGTGTTACATGGCGTCCGAACAGACAATATCGCGCCTGTGATTATCTATACCTCTATTTTGTCGCTATTCTCGCTAGCTTGGCTTGCCTGATGTTCGTTCTGAATACCAGCTATATAATCCAGCCCCCAAAATCAGGGCTGAGCCTGCAAGGATAGCGCTATCTATCTGTTCTGAGAATATCGTTGCACCTATCACAATACCAAAGATAATACGTGAATATCTGAACGGGCTAATTGCTGATATATCGGCAAGACGGATAGATAGCGCTATGCCCCATAGCCCTGCAGCTGCAAACAATACCATCACACTTGCATAGACCAACGCCACCCCGCCAAACGCTACACCGCCGCCGCCTATCCACATCATCACCAGACCACAAAAAGCCACAGCAACAGAGCCATAAAAAGATAGTACAGCTATGGGCATGTCTGGCGGGACAAGACGCACAGATAGATCGCGCAAAGACAGCCCAACAGCCGCAAAAAATCCAGCCAGCAAATAGATATCAACTGTATCAGCGGTCGGTCTGATAATAATCAGCGTACCGACAAAGCCTGTTAAGACAGCCAGTATTCTAGGCAGATTGCGCCGCTCGCCCAAAAATATCATCGCCATAGCCGTTAGCAATAGCGGCACAAACTGGATAAGGGCAGTGACAGCTGACAGGCTGGTATTGGCAAGTGCAATCACAAGACAGCTTCCCCCCACTATCTCGCCAACACATCTAATCACAAGCCCATGATGAAGATATAATGGTGAGAAGAAGCGCTGGCGCTGGCGGATCGCCAGAATAGCAAAACAGATTGCCGTGCCTGCCCCAAATATCAATAGCACCTGCCCAACTGGCATATGAAACGATAATAGCTTGACCATGCTATCAACCAGCGTGAAGGCAAACATGCTGGCTATCATCAATATTATCGCGTTTATTGTTGCTGTTTGTGCCATTTATTCCTGCGCATATTAATATGATTACAAACAGCCATGCCCTGCTATGATATGATGATACGCCATTACTGAATCACATCACAACCGCGCCTGTACATAAAGCCGAGATAGTGCGAATGGATATGTCAGCCAGATATGGCTAGTCACGAATGCCCGTTAGAGGCACTTTAAGGTAGGTGTCGCCATTTTCTTCAGCCTTTGGCATATGGCCAGCGCGCATATTTACCTGAATTGACGGCATGATAAGTTTCGGCATATTCAGCGTTGCATCTCTGGCTTCACGCATAGCAACAAATGCATCTTCGCTTACATTATCGGCAATATGGATATTTGATTCACGCTGTTCTTTCACACTTGTCTGGAAGGCAAATTCACGGCCACCAGGCTGGTAATCATGGCAGATAAACATCCGATAGGTCTCAGGAAGAGCAAGAATTTTGTGGATAGAACGATATAGCGTGCGCGCATCACCCCCTGGAAAATCTGCTCTTGCTGTGCCGCCATCTGGCATGAACAAGGTGTCTCCCACAAAAATAGCATCGCCAATTACATGCGCCATACATGCAGGCGTATGACCTGGTGTATGAATAGCTTTGGCAGGGATATTGCCAATCATATAGTCATCGCCATCGCTTAGTAGCCTGTCAAACTGGCTACCATCACGCTCAAATTCTGTGCCTGCGTTAAATACTTTGCCAAAAATATCCTGAACAGCCGTGATTTCTTTTGAAATCATAATTTCACCACCAACTTTTTGCTGGATATACGGCGCAGCTGAGAGATGATCTGCATGAACATGCGTTTCAATCAGCCATTGCACTGTCAGGCCAGATGCATTGATATCAGCGATAATCTGGTCTGCCTGCTGATAAGAAATTTTTCCAGCTGCATAGTCAAAATTCAATACAGAATCAATCACCGCGCAGTGATGTGTTTGCGGGTCACTCACAAGATAGCTGATGGTATTTGTGTCTTGGTCATAATAATGTCTGACATCCGCCTTTTGAACAACGCTCATAACACACCTATTCATTTTATCGCTACTTCTACCCTAGCATTTTTATAAATTACCCACCTTTACAGGTCAAGAATATACTTATATAAAAAATATAGGTTTACATGAAAGCAGATAATGAAATTAACACAATATTCAAATTATGCACTTAGGACGTTGATGTTTGCCAATCTTCATTCTGACAGGCTTTGCCAGTGTCAAGAAGTAGCAGATGCGTTTAATATTTCAAAAGCCCATCTGGTAAAATGTATTCACCAGCTAGGGCAATGGGGCTTTATCCAAAATGTTCGTGGTCGCAATGGCGGCTTTAGGCTAGCCAGACCTGCTAGTGACATTAGCGTTGGGGCTGTTATCAGACATACAGAAGATACGCTTAATCTAGTTGAATGTTTCAACAGCGAAACTAATACATGCCCACTTATCCATGACTGCAAGCTGAACAAGGCATTGATGGGTGCGATGAATAATTTCATGGCAGAGATGGACGCGCTGACAATCGAAGATATTACATCAAATCGTAATGAGCTGTTATTTCTGTTAACGCCTTAGCCGTACCTAAGCTAGCCGATAGTTCATTTGCATTGCTTGATGCAGGAAAAATTAGTAGGCTAGCCGAACGGTAAGGACGTCATAGATGATCAGTGCATTAAGCTATATTGGTATCAGCTCTGATAAAACCGAAGACTGGCGCCAGTTCGGACAAACCATTTTGGGCATGCAACTGCTAGATAGGGGCGGCAGAAATATGGCGTTCCGAATGGATGAGCAGGCACAGCGCCTTATGATCACAGATGAGGCGGGTGATACCCTAGCCTATATTGGCTGGGAAGTTTCTGATAAATCCGATTTAGACATCTTAGCTGGCAAGCTTGAAGCGGCGGGATATGCTGTGAAGGCAGGTAGCAAAGAGCTATGTGCAAGGCGATTTGTGTCTGAAATGATTTGCTGTACTGACCCTGCTGGATACCGCGTTGAGATCGTCTGGAACCCTGTAAAAGTCACAGACCCTTTTATTCCTGGCAGGCCAATTAGCGGTTTCAAAACAGGGCCTTTTGGGATGGGTCATGCTGTGCTTCATGTTACAGAACCACAGGCTATGCTGAGCTTTTATTCAGATATTCTAGGCTTTCAGCTAAGTGATTTCGGGCTAAGCCCGATACCTTTATATTTTTTTCATGTGAATGGCAGGCACCATAGCTTTGCGATTGTTGGATCTGGCAAGCAAGGATTTCATCATTTCATGGTGGAATATGACAATCTAGATGATGTTGGTCAGGGGTATGATCTATCGCTTTCAGGCATGGCAGAAATTGCCTATACATTAGGCCGCCATACCAATGATTATATGACCAGCTATTATGCGCATACCCCATCTGGCTTTTTTGTTGAAAGTGGCTGGGGTGGGCGGATCATCAATCCTGATAGCTGGCAGCCACATGAAACAGTGCTGGGGCCAAGCTTCTGGGGGCACGAGCGGCTTCATATGCCGCCCGAACAAAGACAGGATTTCAGAACAATGCGGATGGAAACTGCTGCTAAAGGCCATCGCGCCCCGCATGTTGCCAATTGCCCATGGCTCTATCATCAGCTTTCGGATAGCTGATCCATGCAGTTTGATGTTGCTATTATTGGATATGGCCCAAGCGGGGCTGTGTTGGCGAATTTACTGGCACTACAGGGTCATTCTGTTCTGGTGATTGATAAGGAAAAAGAGCTATATCCATTGCCACGTGCGGTTCATTTTGATGATGAGGTGATGCGCATATTCCAGAGCATTGGCATTGCAGATGCGCTATCTGAGAAAATTCATATCAATCCTGGCATGCGGTTTATTGATGAGCATGACAGGCTATTGCTTGACTGGCCAAGACCACAGCACATTACAGATCATGGCTGGCATGCAAGCTATCGGCTTCACCAGCCAGATTTGGAAGCATTATTGCGCAATATGCTAGGCCGCCAGCAGAGCGCACGCATTGTTACCAACCTAATAGCAACCTCAATAGAACAGCAGCCAGACCATAATGTGATATCTGGCATATGCCGTAAAGATGGAACCTCTCACCGCTTTAGATCAACATTTGTTATTGGATGTGATGGCGCAAATTCCTTTGTCCGCCAGCATATGGGAGTAAAGATGGAGGATTTGGGATTTGCAGAAGACTGGCTGGTAATTGATTTATTGCTGAGACAGCCGCGCCCTGAATTAGGCGATCACACGATTCAATTCTGCTATCCAGATCGCCCGATGACCTATTGCCGAAATCCTGGATTAAGACGCAGATGGGAATTTGCCCTAAAACCAGATGAAGATCACAAGATAATATGCCAGCCCGCCAACATATGGGCGCTATTATCGAAATGGATTGACCCGCAAGACGCAGAGCTAGAACGTAGGCAAGTCTATACCTTTCGCTCGCAAATTGCAGATAACTGGCGGCAAGGGAATTTCTTTTTAGTCGGCGATGCTGCCCATTTGACCCCGCCTTTTATGGGGCAAGGCATGTGTATGGGCATTCGTGATGCTGCCAATCTAGCATGGAAGCTAGATGCAGTTCTGTCTGGCGCCACAGACAAGACAATATTAGATAGCTATGAGCAAGAGCGGAAACCACACGCCAGAGCCTATATTGAGACAGCCAAACATCTTGGTGGGCTGATCAATTCGATGGACAGACATACTGCCCTGAAGATGGCAGACCCACAATCAGATGGACATAAACAGCTTAAACCGCTTGCCCCGAAACTTGGCAATAGCGCTTTATTTGCCAAAAATCAGCTTCAGGAATGTCGTGCAATTGGCAGGCCATGCCCACAGCTAATGATAGGCCAGAACGCCTACCCAATGGATGATATTGTAGCACTAAAACATCTCATACTCTGTGTAGAACCGCTTGATAATCTTGCGCCTCTTGCTATGTGCATCACCCCTCAGGACGACAAGACGATAGCGCAATTTCTGGATCAGCATAACGCATTTGCGATATGGGTACGTCCAGACAGATATATTGGCATGATCGCCCATCAGCCTGATAGCATTAACAGATTATTTCCCCATTGGCTGTTTCAACAGCCTTAGGGCTTCCAGTTGAATTGGGGCGCAAAGCCTAGCATATCTTTCAGCTTTTTATTTGAAAACAGACATTCATCTGGCGCTATTTGCGTTTTAAGCGGCACATCACGATAAAATTGCGAGATGATCTGGTCAGATGACAGATCAACAGAATTGCCATCATTTGATACATTAAATACATCATAGCCAAGCCCGTCTTTATGTAGGCATAAATCGACCGCCTGCCCCAAATCTCGTGCATCAATATAGTTAAATGCATTATACAGCCTGACCTCAGGGTTTTCGCAAAACCCCTTAAATAGATGATATTCATCAGGCTCGATCACATTACCAATCCGAAGCCCATAAATATCAAATCCGGTGCGGCGCTGAAATGCTTTGGCTGTTTCTTCATTGACAACTTTTGACATGGCATAGCTATCCATAGGCCGTGTTGCATCTTCTTCTGAGACAGGCAGGCTAAGCGGCGCTGGCTTGCCATGCGAAAAACATAACCCATAGACTGTTTCTGATGACGCAAAGATTATCTTTTTGATATTTAGCTTCACTGCTGCTTCTAGCACATGATATGTCCCCATCACATTCACACGATAGGTCTCAATATCCGAGCTTTGCAAGATTCGCGGAATAGCCGCAAAATGCACAATCGCATCATATCCAGCAGGCCATTGCCCGCCCCGAAGCTCATCTCGGTTACTATGGGCTGACATAGCCGAAAATACTTGACCTGCATCTGTGACATCAACCTTTAGATAATCCACACCAGGCTGGGCATATTCTGACATATCTGCATTTAGCACCCGATGCCCTTGCGCCGCCAGATAGGCGGCAACATGCCTGCCTGCCTTACCGCTAGCGCCTGTAAAAAATATCCGTTTTGACATATTCTTTCTCCACAGCTTGTTATAGCGGGCTGAGATTTAACTCACGCCGAAATCTGTTTTTCAGCTCTACCCCGTCCAGAATTGGCAGGCTTCTTTCAACCGCATCTGTGTTGATAGAAATCGCGGCAAACAGACAGCCAGTCTGATTATCAAGCTCAGCCAGCAGACGAGACACCCCTGCATCATCAGATACGCCAAGCGTGTTACTAATGCCGCAGGCTGATGCGACTGCCACCAAATCAATACCTTTTGAGGTATGGCTTTGCTGTTGTCCAGTTTCGCCAAACTGGCCATTATCCAGCATGATGATCGCCAGATTATGTGGCTTGCATGCGCCGATGGTGGCTAGCGCCCCCATCCCCATAAGTTGCTCGCCATCACCTGTTAGCACAATCACGCGCCTATCAGGCTGCGCCATTGCCAGCCCAAGCCCTGTCATAGCAGCGCCGCCCATTGCGCCCCATAGATAGAAATTTCGGGCGTTATCCCCTGCGGCATGCAAATCATAAGATGCACTTCCTAGCCCTGTGATAAACAGGCTGTCCGAACAGTGATTACTGATTATAGATACAAAATCCCGTCTATTTAGCATGGTGCTACCACTCCTTCCTGCCAATCAGCTTTTGCGACATCAGCACAGCGATACGCTGGTCACTGGAATAGGCAGAATAAAGTGCCGCATCAACCGTTCTGACCAGCTGGTCTGCCTCTTCCACAATGTGAGTCTTCAGCCCGATAGCCTCAAGACAGCTTTGTGTAGCCTGCCCCATTGGCACTTGCCATGAGTTAAATTCACCAAAATCGCCTCGCATTGTTACCAGCGTCACAAACGGAAAATTACAATTTGCGATCAAAGACATCATATTGATACAATTGCCAGCCCCACTGCTTTGCATCAACAACACCGATCGCGCCCCACCAAGCCATGCCCCACAGCAAAATGCTACCCCTTCTTCTTCGGTAGTGAGCACCACTGGCGTAATTTGGTTATCATCTTCTGCCAATGACAGCACAGTTGCATGGCCTGCATCAGGCACAAAGGGCAGATAGGAAATATTATGTGTTTTCAGCAGCCTAAACAGCTCTTCTTCCCAGTTCTTAATCATCCCTATTCCTCAATTCTGACGTATTTTTTCCCTATCCAAATATCTCATCACAAATTGCTGTAAAAGACTAGCTGTTAATCATCTTGCTGTTCATCATCTGGCCATAACACTTGATTAGTCTGTCAAAACACCTCACAATTTTGGTACTGCCCCTGATGGGCAGGCATAAGTAGCAATCAGACAGGCTATCAACAATGAAATCTGATCAGGACAGCATCATGTTACTGCTGGCGCAATGGGCGGCAGAACACCATAATTTTGCCCTTGCCATTGTGATAGCGACATGGGGATCATCACCGCGCCAGCAAGGTAGTTTGATGGCTATTCGGGATGACGGGTTAATCGAAGGTTCGGTGTCGGGCGGATGCGTTGAAGCCGCTGTGATTGAGACTGCCAGCCAGCTTATGGTCTCAGAAGGCGCAGAACGGCTTGATTTTGGCGTGGCAGACGAAACAGCGTGGGAGGTCGGGCTATCTTGCGGCGGCAAGATAAGTGTTTGGGTCTGCTCAAAAGCAGCGATTCAGCAAGAATTACTAGTACATGCCGCAAAGGCTATATCCTTAAGACAGCCTGTCTATTGTGACTGTCTGCTAGATAGCCAGCATATGACATTAGGTAACGACATAGACGCTAGCCAGTTTGATGCGCAAGCTAACTGCTTTCATTTGGCGGTGTTGCCGCGCCCTAGGCTGGTCATTATCGGAGCTGTCCATATCAGCCAGCATTTAGCGCCAATGGCAGATTCAGCAGGGTTTGATGTGCTGGTAATTGACCCGCGCGAGCGTTTTGCTAGCCCTGCTCGCTTTCCGCAGATTGAGGTAATTGCTGACTGGCCTCAAGATGTACTTAAAGCTAGCACGCTGGATAGTCATACCGCCATAGTAACCTTGACGCATGATCCAAAAATAGATGATGAGGCTTTGAACATAGCGCTTCAGTCAAAGAGTTTCTATATCGCATCTTTGGGAAGCCGCACGACCCATCAGGCGCGTAAAATACGGCTTACCGAAGCTGGTTTCACAGATACGCAGATAGCCCAAATTAACGCGCCAGCAGGGCTGGATATTGGCGCTAGAACGCCTGCTGAAATCGCAGTATCTGTGCTTGCAGAGATGATCGCGCATTATCGGGCACGGATGACATGAAGATTGAATTGCTATCCCCTCAACAGGCGGTTGGCCATCTGTCTGTTCACGCTATCAGCACCAAATATGGCCGTATCCACAAAGGCGATATTATCACTGCTGAGCAGGCAGATATGTTGGACAGGGCAGGCCATAACGCCATTACCTGCGCCATCAAACAAGCAGGAGATATGCATGAAGATGAGGCGGCCAATTATCTGGCACGCCTTATATCTGCACCACATATCCGCACCAAATCAGCTAGAACAGGGCGAGTCAATTTCACCTGCACCGCATTAGGGCTGGTACGATATGATGCTGGCTTGCTCAAACAGGTAAATATGGTTGATGAAGGCATCACCCTTGCGCTGGTTCAGCATAACCAGCTGCTGGCAGCGGGCGATATGCTGGCGACCTTAAAAATTATTCCATTTTTCATCCAAAAAGACCTAGTGGAGGCAGTAGCAAATTTGCTGAAACCTCAGCCCCTATTTAGCGTTCATCCGCTCACACACAAGAATGTTTGGCTTATCCAGACTAGCTTTCCCCATCAGCCGCAGGCCATGTTTGAGGCAACCGCATCTGTAACACAAAACAGGATAGCTAGCCTTAATAGTACCATGATTGGCCAGTCTGTTATCGCCCATAGCGCTGATGCATTAGCTGAGGCTTTGCAAGAAGCGCTGAGCAGTGATGCTGATTTGGTGCTGATTTCAGGTGCCTCTGCAATTGCAGATCGGCATGATTTGATCCCATTGGCGATTACAGATAGGGGCGGACAAATTGACCATTTCGGGCTAGCCGTTGATCCTGGCAATCTGTTGATGATAGGGCATATTGAAAGATGTATGATTATTGGCATGCCTGGCTGTGCGAGATCGCCAAAATTAAACGGCTTTGACTGGGTGCTTCACCTAGTGATGGCTGGCATTGAGATTGATGATAGCGAGCTAGCAGAGATGTCGGCAGGCGGGCTATTGATGGAAATTGCCTCACGCCCCCTGCCACGTGCACTTGCAATGCGAAAGGCAACAACCCCTCATATTGAGGGGGTTCTTCTGGCCGCTGGCATGTCTCGCCGCATGGGGGATATCAATAAGCTTACTGCGCCTATTCACGGTATTCCGCTTATCAGGCGGGTGGCAGATGTGATTATGCAAAGCGATATTGACAGCTTAACGGTGATTTTGGGGTATCAGGCAGAAGAGGTTGTTTCTGCCCTTGAGGGCATTGATGCGCGATTTCTTTTCAATCCAGAATTCAGCACAGGACAGGCAAGTTCAGTGCGCTGTGCAACTCAGAATCTGCCCCAAGATGCAACTGATATGATGGTGTTTTTAGGGGATATGCCCTTTATTGATGCGGATATAATTAACCAGCTTGTCCAGAGCCATCTGGCATTGGCCGATAGATGGTCTCGGATAAGCCTACCTGCGATTGAGGGGCAACGTGGTAATCCTGTAATTTGGGGGCAGGCTTTTTTTGACGAAATCTCCAAGCTGACAGGCGATACAGGCGCACGACCACTATTTGATAGCTATCCATCAGCCCTCAATATCATTGACTGTCAAACCCCTCACCTTCTGATTGATGCAGATACGCCAGACGATATGGACTATATCACTAGGCTTTTCCCCTAACATGCTTTTTGGCGTGTAACAGATTTTTGCTTGCAAGGCTGGCTAGCAAAATGACACTGTTTGATTAGGCGCGCACCCCCCTATTCGGGCAATAGATAAGAGGATAATCATGGCTCAAAAACAGACAGGTTTTTACTGGAATGAGAGATGTTTCTGGCATGGGGCTGGTAATTTCAGCTTTTTACTGCCTGTAGGCGGGCTGGTTGAGCCGATGAGCACAGGTTTTTTGCCAGAAGCCCCTGAAACCAAAAGGCGGATGAAAAATCTGATTGATGTTACAGGGCTTATGCGCCAGCTTGACGAGATTGTCACCGCGCCAGCTGCACCAGAAGAGGCTTTGCTAGCAGTTCACCCCAAAGAGTATATTGATAGCTTTAAGCAGCTTTCTTCAGAACAGGGCGGCATGCTTGGCTTGCGGACACCGTTTGGACCTGGCGGGTTTGAGATTGCCAGCCTGTCTGCTGGTCTAGTGGTCTCAGCCCTGTTTTCGGTGCTAGATGGCACACATAAAAATGCATATGCGCTGTCACGTCCGCCAGGTCATCATTGCTTGCCTGACTATCCGAATGGATTTTGTCTTCTAAATAATATTGGGGTTGCGGTGCGTGCCGCCCAAACAGCGCAACAGGCTGAGCGTATTGCGATAGTCGATTGGGATGTGCATCATGGCAATGGCACAGAACATATTTTTTACGAAGATAAAAATGTGCTGACCATATCGCTTCATCAAGAACGCAACTATCCGCTTGATACTGGTGATGCCAAAGATACAGGTGCAGCCTCTGCCCCCCTATCTAATATGAATATTCCGCTAATGCCTGGCGGCGGAAGTGCTGTCTATCGAAAGGCGTTTGATATCTGTGTAATGCCAAAGCTTGAAGCCTTTAATCCTGATATTGTAATCGTAGCATGCGGATTTGATGCCTCTGGTGTTGACCCGCTATCACGTATGCTGCTTGATGCCTATGATTTCAAAGAAATGACGCAACGGCTGATGGCACTTACAGATGGCAAGCTGGTGATGGCACATGAAGGCGGCTATTCAGAAGCACATGTGCCATTTTGTGGGCACGCTGTTCTTGAAGCATTAAGCAGCTCAGAGATTCATGCGCACGACCCGCTTCATGCCAGAATTTCAGGCCAGCAACCAGACCCAGCCTTTGATGCCTTGCAAGAACAATTTTTGCTAGATATTGCCAGCCTGCATAAGCTAGCTTGATAGCGCCACATTAGCAGGCTAATCGCCTTTATTCTGCAAAAATTCCATCACCATTGCGGCTGTCCATGAAAAGCTGTTACCGCCACATGCTGTGCCATCCAACGGACCGTAATATTCAGCAAAGCCGCTGGTCTCAATCAGTTGCAGACTATCTTGGATAATGCGATCAACAATATCATTCTGACCAGCCCGCTTCATTCCATCTGCTATCATATAATTGACAATCAGCCATGCAGGCCCACGCCAATAGCGTAGCTGGTCAAATCTCACATCATTCAGATCATGGCTAGGCACCAGATATTTTGCCTGTTTTCCGATTGCTTCAAGCCGTTCAGCAAGGGCTACCATCCGAGAGGCTGGCAGTGGTGCAAACGCAGGAAGTAACCCGCCCACTGACAGGCTGTCAACCAGCTCACCTGCTACCCTATCCAGACAGAGATATTGGTTATTGTCATCACTCCATAGGCTCTCAAGCGCCGCCAAGCCTTTATCTGCCTGCGCATGTGCAGCATCGGCAAGCTCAGCCTCACCTAACGTCCTTGCCAGCTGTGATAAATCTGAACATGAACGGATCAATATGGCATTAAAGCCAGGATCAACAATCTGGAATGGTGAGGCATCATGCAATTTTGCATTATCCCAATTCAAAGACCTAAATAGCTGAACCAGCCAGATATAGCGTTCATATTGAGCTTGTGTTGGCCGGTGGTCAGGATTCGCATGCTGGGTATCACGGCGCACAAAGGGCATTACCCCTTCCGTTGGCACACGCTCAAACGCAATATCCCAATCGACCGAATTATCACGTCCAGATTCCCATGGGTGAATAATCGCAACCAGCCCTGTGCCTTCAGGGTCACGATTTTTATAAAACCAATCATGCCATGCGGCAATTTTTGGCAATAATGCGCGCGCTCGCATTTCGGCCATCTGCCTATCTTTTGCTCTTTCAAACAGGCGATTTACCGCAAAGCCTGCTACCGCTGGCTGAGTGATACCAGACGTTGGCACGTCATGGCCAGTAGACCAGACATCAGGGCCAGGAAAATAGCCATCATCCTGCTTATGAAAGATGATATGTGGCACCATTCCGTCATCCCATTGATGGTCAAACAAGGTTTCTATTTCTGTCCATGCTCGGCTTTCATCCATATAGGCAAGCCCTAATGCGGTCAGGCAACTATCCCAGTTCCATTGAAATGGATAAAGCCCATGCGTGGGCACAGTATATCTACCTAAATCATTTTTTTTCAGAATATCAGTTGCATTCTCTAATAACTGCTGTCCCATGTTTCACGCCATAATAAGAGTTTGAGTATGTGGATTAAACCAGCGAATCCTATCTTCGGCTGGCGCTAAAATTAGGGTGTCGCCTGCGCTAATAATGCTATCTGAATCCAAAATCGCGCGGAACAAATGCCCGTCAATATCGCATGTAACCAGCAGATGTGGGCCAAGAGGCTCAATGATCTTTACCCGCGCAGACAGCCCTTGTGATGCAGGCTTGATATCTTCAGGGCGAATAGCAAACATAAGCTCTTTTTCAGACGATTTAGGGCCTGTAAAGCTGGTGCCTGCTACCTGCCAATTTCCTGTTGATGTCTGCTGTGCTGGCAGAAAATTCATTGGCGGACTGCCAATAAAGCCAGCAACAAACTGGCTAGCTGGATTACGATAAATCTCAGTCGGGCTAGCCGCCTGTACAATATGGCCGCCCTGCATAACAGAAATCCTGTCTGCTAGGCTCATGGCTTCAACCTGATCATGGGTTACATAGATAGCGGTTGTGTTACTGGCCGCTAGAACCCCTTTTAGCTCAGCTCTCATTTCAAGCCTAAGCAATGCATCCAGATTAGATAACGGCTCATCCATCAAAATCACTTCAGGTTCCATCGCCAAAGCGCGCGCAACCGCAACACGCTGGCGCTGGCCACCAGATAGCTCACCAGAATATCGCCCAAGCAAATGCTCAATATGCATAAGCTCTGCATTTTTTTCCACCCGCTGCTTTATTTCAGCCGCAGGCATTTTATGCATTTTCAGGCCAAAGCCAATATTATTAAACACTGTCAGATGCGGGAAAATGGCATAATTCTGAAACACCATAGCAATACCACGCTCACGCGGCGGCAGATTATCTACGCGCCGATTGCCTATCCAAACCTCGCCAACATCCATAGTTTCAAGACCAGCAATTATTCTCAGCAAGGTTGTTTTCCCACAACCAGATGCCCCAAGAAGCACCATAAATTCTTGGTCTGATATTGTTAGATCAATTGAGTTAAGCGCCTGAAAACTGCCAAACCTCTTTGCGATATGTTTAAGTCTAATCTCTGCCATGATATTGTGTTTCCTAAATTTACCTGTTGGCAATGCCCCACATGGCAAACAGATATTTGCGCACCGCAAAGATAAAGATCAATGCGGGCACCACCAGAATAAAGCCGCCTGCAAATTTCAGATGCAACGGAGATGTATCTAGATTTTGCAATAAAAAGGCTGTTAATGTTCTATTCTCGATTGTCAGCACAGCCGCTGCAAATACCTCATTCCATGAAATCACAAAGGCAAAAATAGCTGATGCCGTGATACCTGGAATGATCAAAGGCAGAATAACATACACAAACGCTTGATAGCGGGTACAGCCCAATGTCCATGCGGCTTCTTCTAATTCCATTGGAATTCCAGAAAATAACGAAAAGGTAATCAGCACCGCAAAGGGAAGCGCTAAGGTGGTATGAATAAGCGATAACCCAAATATGCTATCATCAAGGCCTGTTCGAATAAATAATACAGCTAGCGGCAAGGCCAGAAGGGGCAAGGGGAACGCACGTGTCAGTAAAATCATAATTCTGAACAGCTCTTTGCCAGCAAATTCAAAACGTGACAGCGCATATCCAGCAGGCGCGCCAATCAAAATTGCCAAAATCATTGTCAAGCCTGCCACCAATACCGAATTTATCAACGCATCTATCATGCCTTGAAACCGAGCGAAGAAATACAGACTCTCAAAATCAAATTCAGGCAGGATGGATTTAGGAAACCCATTAACTACTTCAGGAGATGACAGGGTATTTACCAGCAATAAATATAACGGGCCAAGCACCCATGCACATAGCAAAAATACCGAGGCACCAAACAAAAATCGGCCTTCTTTGAAACTGGCTTTACGTGCTAGAGAGGCGCTCATATTCGCGCTCCTTTTGGCACACGCAAGACATATAGAATGACTAAGGTAAAGCCGATAGATAAGCCTAGTATGATCATAGCCATCGCGGCGGCGGCATTGCTGTTCAGCAGGTCAAACTGATAGGCAAATGTCTCACCCATCAATACAGGGAATAAGGTGCCGCCAAGTGCCGCTACAACAGCAAATACTTCAAAGGCAAGGATAACCCGTAAAATCAGGGCTGTTTGCAATGATGGTCTGAGCAATGGCAGGGTGATACGCAAAAATTGCTGCCAGCGTGATGCACCAAACACATCACCTGCTTCATAATATTCTTTTGGGATAAGCCCAATACCAGCAACAATAATCACCAGCATAATAGCTGTTGCACGCCAGATTTCAGCCAGCGCAATCGCAATAAATACCATGAACGGACTTTGATAGGATAAAAAGGTTGTTGGCTTTTCTATCACGCCAAGACCAACCATCATAGAATTGAGAAACCCTGACTGCTCAAAAATAGCTAGCCACACAATCCCTGCCGCCAAATCTGAAATACCTAGCGGAATCGTCCAGATATATAATACCAGATCACGACCCTTTTGCATTCGGGTCACCATCGTTGCCATCAACAAAGCAAAGGCAAGCTGGATTGGCACAACAGCCGCTGTTAGATAAAGCGTATTTTTAAGAGAGATTGGAAATTTCCAGTAACTCGTTACCTGCTGAAAATGCTCAAAGGATAAACGCCCTTCTGAGATGAAGGCCTGACTAGCAACCAGAAAAAAAGGATATAAAAAAAACAAGCCCAAAAAAAGCCCAGCAGGGGCAATAAGGATATAGGGCAAATAACGCTTATCCATAGTTAGGCTTTCATCATAAAAAGTGGGGAAAGGACGGCCTGAAACCAAATAGTTACAAGCCGTCACTAATGGTTAGTGTATCGCCTATTTATTCAACAGGGCAAGCACCTTTAGACGGAGCATCTGGTGCCCAGCACGGAGCGCCTGTCTCGTTCATAATGGCCTGCAATGCTTTTTTCTGATCATTCAGCACAGTTCTGATATCCTGACCTGCTAGCACGATACGCTCAAAGCTATCCACAAATACACGGTTGAAATCACCGCCTTTGCTACCCAGACCTGCTGGGAGCAGACCAGGATTAGCATCAGCAGATGCGCTCATCTTGGCAACAGCACCACCAGCGGCCTGAACAGCAGGAGGAAGATCATTCGGTAAGGTTACATCTACAACCGGAAAGAAATTGGTAGCGCGCAATGTCGCTATCTGAGTCTGTGGTGACAGCATATAGCCAACCAGCTTCTTAGAGGCCGCCATATCAGGGGCAGTCTTTGGAATCGCAATACCTGCAATCACTGGCATAAAACCACGACCTTCAGGGCCAGCAGGTGCTGGGAAGGCCACGAAATCATTTGGACGCTCATTAAACGCATTCGCCAGACGTGATGTATGGTCAAATGCAATCCACACTTCTTCGCTCAATAGCTGTTCCTGCAAGAATGAGTAATTTGTTGAAGCAGGATTTGTAACAGCCCATAATTCACGCATTTTCTCCCACGCTTTTACCGCCTTGTCAGACGCAAAGGTACGCACAACACCATCTGTATATGATGGATATAAATAGCCTTGGAAGAAGCGGTGCTTCAGCCCTTTAGGCCCTGCTGGAAAGCCGAATTTGGCATCTCCAGTTGCATTTTTCACATTGCCTGCCCATGCGATCAGCTGGTCATATGTCAACGCATCAATATTTGCACCACTTGGCAGATATTCTAGCGCCTTTTTATTTGCCGCCATAATATAGCTTGCCTGCATCCATGGGATATATTGCATGTTATTTGTGCCAAGCTTTGCCAGATTGTTAAAGGTGTTGCTTGCAGAGCTAACACCAAGACTGTCAAGATCAGCCAAATTAGCTGGATCCATTGCCGCAAAATCACCATGCAATGCGCCAAGCACACCAATTTCACCTGAACCTGCCTGAAGTTCAGCCTGCAATCTGGTAAGCCATGGCCCGCCATCATTTGCCTGATAATCAACCGCCATGCCAGCACCCGCTAGCACCTGTTCACGCATCGCCTGTGATTCCTGAGCAGGTTTTGCCTGCGTTGACCAGAACAGCACATCTGCCTGTGCAGCACCTGCAATAGCTGATAAAGCCAAGCCTGTAACTGCCACTTTAATTTTCCCTGAAAAATTCATCTTTTCCTCCAAAAGGGCATGTTCAAAACAACCCACCGCAACCACCTTAGCCTGAAAATAATATCTCAGGATTAAAGCAGAATTCGATGATCTACCTTAAATAATGATATAACGATATACCATTTGTCAATATAAATAGTTAATTGATTTTATTGACAATTTTAATTTATTTTTCTATTGTCTTTTCAATTTACATCATTTTACAATAGAATCAGATTTATCGTTATATCAAGTGTCATGCATAAAAAACCCACTCTTCATTCGGTTGCTGAAAAAGCTGGTGTTTCTGTAGCTACGGCAAGTCAGGTGCTTCGGCAAACGGGTCGTATCTCTGATGAAACCCGCAAACGGGTACTTCAGGCGGCAAAACAGCTTCATTATGTTCGCGATAGTCGGGCGGCATCAATGCGGTCAGGTGAAACCCGCGAAATTGGGCTTGTTATCCATGAAATCGCAAACCCGTTTAATGCTGAAGTGATTAGCGGGCTAAGCGATTTTCTGGAAGCAGAGGATTATCTTGTTTCTGTTCTGGATAGCCAGAATGACACCAAAAAAGAAGCTCGCAATCTAAGGGCGTTTATCGCTGGAAGCCGCAGTGGCATTATCTGGGTGCCAACCGCTAATGTGTTAGCTGAAACAGTGAATTTATTGCGCACAAATAATGTGCCAACCATTACCTTTCTTAATTCATTTGCCGAAAGCCCATTTGATCATGTTGGCATCCGAAATGCCAAAGCGACCTATGACGGCACCTGTTATGCTATCGGACTTGGCCATCGCAACATTGCGTATTTTGGCGGTAAAGGGCACAGCTATGTCCGCAGAGAAAGGATGCGTGGTTATTGTGAGGCTATGGCAGAGCATGGGCTCGGCGCGCCCCTGATCTGGGATTGTGAAGATACTAAGCTTGCTGCCTCAGAAGCGATGGCAGAGCTATGCACAGCCCATCCAGATGTTACGGCTATTATGTGTAATGGTGACCGTGTAGCGTTGGGTGCATGCTTGTCACTTACGCATCAGCAAAAAATAGTTGGCCGTGATATATCTGTTATCGGCATTGATGATATTACAGATGCTGCGCTTGCTAACCCGCCGCTGAGTACAATGGCGGTATCCCCAATAGAGCTTGGCAGGCAATTAGGACGTGTGATGATCAACAGAATCCATCATCCAGAACAACAGCAGGTTCAGCTTGATATTACAGCAGAGCTTATTATCAGACAAACAACAGGCACCAGAGCCACCCCTTAGATAGGCTGATGCAAACACCGCCCTAAACGTGAACAGTCTATATTTTATATTCGCCCATCACCCTCAGCACATCCCAACAAGCGCCCATTGTATGATAATCAACCTTGCCAGCAGGTGATTTATACGGCTCTAACCAGCTACCATCTTGCGCCACAATGCGATACCAGCCGCCATTTTTATGATCCACCAGATGATCCCAAGACCATTGCCATAGCCTGTGATATGCTGCCTGATAGGATGCATTGTGGGTGCGCTGATATAGCCGCCAAGCAGTTGCGATCGCTTCTGCCTGAACCCAGAAATATTTATGAGCATCTGCAAATGTTCCGTCAGGCCCATAGCCATATACCAGCCCGCCATATGTGTGATCCCAGCCCTTTTCAATAGCCGTATCAAATAGCCGAATAGCGGCTGGTAAATACCAGTCTTCAGGGGCAAGCGCGTCAAGTTGTAACAGCAATTTTGCCCATTCTACCTGATGGCCTGGCTGAAACCCCCATGGTTTGAACAAATCATCTGGCTTATCAATATTATAATGCCAGTCTAGCTGCCAATTACGATCATAATGCTCCCATATCTGGCCATCTGATGAAGCTGAAAGCAGATTGCAAAATTGATGGGCAATTTGTTTTGCACGTGCCAGAAACATCGTATCATCTGTTGCTTCATAGGCGGCAATAAGCGCTTCGACACTATGCATATTGGCATTCTGGCCCCGATACTCTAAGCAGTGTGAAAGCGTCTGGTCACGCTCATCTGCATAGGCTGAATGTGCGTCTTCCCAAAAATATCTATCCATAAAGTCAAACACCTGATAGATAGTCTGCCGCGCTCCAGAAATATTCAACCGCAATGCATATGCAGCAGCTAGTATCACAAATGCATGGCCATAGGCCATTGCCCGCCCATCTTCTATCTTGCCTGCTTGAAGCTGCCAGACATACTGACCCTCTGCTCCGTGCTGGTGTTGCCGAAGAAAGGCAAATCCATGTTCTGCCCAGTGTTTATGGGTGGCCTCAGCTGTCTGAAGATAGGCATTTACATAATTAAAGACAAAACGAGTTGAGCTAACTAGGTGACGTGTATCGCTGTCATATATTGTGCCATCATCCAGAAAATGATGAAAAAAGCCGCCTTGAGAATCAAAAGCATGAGGGGCATAAAACGCTAGAATTGAACGAATATGCGCCCTTAAAAATTCTGGAGATTCAAAATTGGGAGAGTCAATTTTAGCAGAAGACATCCATTCATCCATTCTCTAATCAGGCTGATATTGCATAAGTCTAATCGCTATGTCCTTAGCAAAAGGCTGGTTCTGTGGCAAGCATAGGCAATGCTTGATCTTGCGAATATTAACATGATACTTTTTTTTAATGGCCACACATAAATTAGGCATTAGCCTGAGATATTGATAGCTGGTATGAGCATAAAAACAATACGATCAATTGAACGTGCCTTGACAGTGATTGAAACCTTGTCTCAATCACCCTCATTATCACTGGTTCAGCTAAAACGGAAAACTGAGCTTGATAATGCGACTCTACTTCGTATTTTATCGACCCTAATTGAGCGTGGCTGGGTACGCCAGCTTATCGTCGAGAAAAAATATGAGCTATCTCATAATTTTGGTGCGATTTTTGGCGCTGCAACATGGGCGCACCCCATTACTGAACTTGCAACCCCAATTTTGCTTGGCCTAAAATCAAACCCTCTTAATCTGCCGTCTGATTTATGCGCCATTAAAGGCGATGGGCTGTTTGAAATAGTTGAAAGCACGCGCCTGCGAGGGCCTATGGCACCTGTTCGCACTAGTCTTGGCATCAGACCATCCCTGTTCAAATCAGCGCATGGGCGCGCTATCCTTGCTGAAATGCCGCCAGATATGCGCGCGCGCCAGATTGACGCCTTTTTAAGCGGCGCAAGCAAAGAAGACATATTACTGCATAAGCAGGGGCTGATTATCCCTGAACTTGAAAAAACCAAAATCAGAGGATATGGCATTCGAGAACCAAATTATTGGGAGCCACCTTTTGATGATACCCCGCCCTTTGGCGCTGTTGCTGTATGTATCAAAAATACATCAGGCATTTTCGGCTCGTTAAGTGTGCTTTGGCTAGAAGAAAACACCTCGCTTGATCAGGTGATAGACGCTGGCATGGTACAGATTCTGACACAGGCGGCTCAGAAAATAGCACAAAGACTTGCCGACAATAACATCCTGCCCCCTGTTTAGGCTATTTTGGGTTATGATAATGGGCTAAAGAGTGCGCTTCTGCGGCACGATAGTAACGCTTATGGTAACGACATCATTTCTGTTAGCATCAAGGCGCTCATGCCGCCATCAATGGTAATATCCTGACCTTTGATCCAGCCACTTTGAGGTGAGGCCAGAAACAGGATGAGGTCTGCAACTTCTTCTGGGTTTCCTGGCCTGCCAACACGTGCGATATTCTGTGCTACCTTTGGGCCAAACGCCTTTGTGAAATCATCTAAAATGCCTGTGCTAACTGCTGCTGGACTGACTGAATTGATGCGCACGCCTTTTTGGATCAGCCGCTCTGTCTGAGCAATGCCATAGGCAATCACAGCTTCTTTCGATAGGTTATAAGCGCGGGTATCATCAATATCAAACTGCTCGATTAAGGCAGGAATATCGGCAAAATCAGCGGCCATTAACGCTTTGACCTGCTCTATATTTTGCTGCCACATCGCACCAGCGCGTGAGGCGGTATTTACAATTGACGCCCCTTCTGACAGCCTATCTTCCATTGCTTCAAGAAACTGTCTGAAGCCGCAAAAATTTACCCTTAGGATTTTTTCTTTCAAATTTTCACGCGGCGGCAAGCCTGCATTATTGATCAACGCATCAAATGTGCCATCAACAGCCCCAACTGCCTGTTCAATAGAGGCAGGATCATTCAAATCTATCTTGATCCAGCGCGCTTCATGGCTAGGTTCAGCAAAGTCAAACACCACTATCTGATGACCCGCATTATGTAATTTCTGCACAAGAGCCGCGCCAATACCCGTTGCCCCACCTGTTAATGCAACACGCATTTTTCACTATCTCCTTAATCGTCTGTAACCATGGCGGCGCCAAACATAACGCCAGCGCCGCCTGATAGTTGTTCTTATTTCAGGACACCCACTTCCCGATAATAACGTGCAGCACCAGGATGGACAGTCATGCCACCAATATTCTGGACTGCATATGCAACATTTAGCGATTTTGCCCATGGGGCATCTGAGGTAATCTGGTCTAGATTGTCCCAAAAGGCTTTGGTGATATTATAGACAATATCTTCATCCAGATCACCGCGAATTCCGATACCTACTGGTACATTCATCGACATCACAGGACCATCATTTTTCTGCCCCTTATATAGACCCGCTGGAATTTCCTCACGATAGCGGAATTTGCCCAACATTTTATCAACAGCTTCCCCTTCATGGTTTTCAGGGCCGATAAAGCGGATATCTTCTGTTTCAGTGAATTGGATAAATTGTGCGCATGGATCAATACAGCCATTTACATAAACATCAATTTTGCCGTCAAGAAAGGCCTGATAGCCTGTCTGCCAATTTGCGGTGATTGCTTCATAATCTTCACCAACGACAAGCCCTGTAGTGGCTTCGATCCAGCCCTTTGCTGCATTATAAGCGCCGCCACCTTGTGGGCCCAAAAATACAGAAGCCCCTTCAAGATCATCAAGTAGCTTAATATCACTATCAGCACGAACAACAAAATGGTATTGACCATATGGATATAGCATCAGCAGATGCAAATTCTTTGATAGCTCAGGTGCGTCTGGTTCATTTTTATACATAGCAATGCCTTTTGACATCAGCATATGCACCACCTGATTAGTCATTGACATATCTAGATTGCCGCGCGCGACCTCCATCATATGAAGCGTAGCCGCACCGCCGCCTGCCACTTCAATGTCAACATCATCAAGATTATTAGATACAACATTGGCAAATGTAGCCATTGTCACCGCAGCACTTAGGCTGGGGTCAATGGTTGCCATTTTCAATTTGGTTTCAGCAGCAAATGATGCTGTTGAACACAGCATCGCTGCTGCTATGGTCAATGATAATTTACGCATAATATTCTCCCTATTTTTTGCGTTTTAGTTTTCGGTTTAGTCATGGGTGATCTGCCTGTCTTAGGCGTGGTATTCTGTGCAGAATAATCAGGATAAGCCCGCCTAATAACGCTGCACCAGAAGTCAAAAATGAAGGCACAAGAAGACATATCCCTGCGATTGTGCGTAACAGCCGCTCAACCCCAGAAAGCCGATATTTCTCCATACCTGTAAGCGCCGAGGTCAATAGCCACATTGACATCGTAAAGGCAATGATAATCCAGCCTAAATCTGTCCAGCTTACAGTTGTAATATCAATCATTGCGCGGTTGTCAGGTATGTCTTCTCCGAATAGCACAAACACCGTCTGAAGCTTGTAAATCACAGCAGGATGATAAACAAATACGAACGGGATGATAAAGCCTGCCAAGGATAGCCGTGCCGCCTGAAATCCAGTTTGCAAGGGCGAGGCACCAGCAATAGGCGCCGCCGCAAATGCCGCCAGCGCAACAGGCGGGGTTACCGTTGATATCACCGCAAAAAACACCACAAATAAATGCAAGGTAAGCGGCGCTATCCCGACTGCCTCAATACCAGATGACAGCGCGATCACAATAATGAAATAGGTCGCCCCTGGCGGTAGCCCCATCCCCAAAACGATTGAACCCAGTGCCACAATGACTAAGGTGAGAAATAGCGGGCCATCTGCAAGCTGTGCCAATAGCAATGCCAGCCGCCCTGAAAACCCTGATACCTGAATCAGCCCAACGATAAGCCCAATAGCGGCAACAATAATGATAATCATGGCTGACATTCTGCCACCATTGATAAAGGCGTTTATGATTTTGCGGCTGTCCCGAAATTCTGGAAATAGAATAAGCGCAGATATCAATGCTGCCACAAAGCCATAAAACCCAGCTTTCAGAACAGAGGGCTGGCTAAATAAAAAATAGCTTAAGATTGAAATCGGGATGATAAATACTAAGGATTGCACCCATTCTGCTTTGGTTAGCTTTGGGCGTTTTTCTTCTGGTAATGGCCCAATATTCTGCTTTCTTGCCTCAAAATATACCGTCAAAAATGTGCCTAAATAGTAAAATGCCGCTGGCACAATCGCCGCGATAACAATATAGCGATATTCAAGACCAATCTGCCCTGCCACAAAAAAGGCAACAACCCCCATCACGGGCGGCATAATCTGGCCGCCTGTTGATGCCGCCGCTTCTACCCCTGCCGCAAAGGACGGTTTGAAGCCTGACTTTTTAATCACAGGAATTGTCATCACCCCTGTTGACACCACATTCGAGATAGCTGCACCAGATAAAGTGCCAAATAGCGCAGAGGATGCGACGGCCGCATGCGCTGCACCACCTGTTAGTGCGCCTGTTAGCCTGTTGGCAATTTTCATCAATAATTCGCCTGCCCCAGATGAGGTCAGAACTGAGCCGAAGATGATGAAAATCAGCACATTGCCAGACACAACTTGCAGGGGCTGGCCAAACATACCGCCTGTTTGTGACCAGAAATTCAACACCATTGATCTCATTGATTGAAGTGCCGAGCTTTCCGATCCTGCGAAAATACCACCCCAATCAGGGATATAGCCGCGCACGAAAAAATAAATCACCCAGAATAGGCAAAATCCAACAATGAATATGCCATATAGACGCCATGTTAAATAGAGCGTGATAGCGGTGATAATCGGAAACAAAATATAGTCAATCATCTGAGCTGAGGGAAGCAATCCGCCATCTATTGCAAATAAATTGGAAATCCAAATAGCAAAGACAATAACCGTCACAGATGATAGCAATAGATTAAGCCATGTAGCTTTATGCAGATTAAGAGACATCACCAAAAACCCAAACAATAATGGCAAGCCCAAAATCATTCCTGTTGGCAGTAATACGCCTTGTTCAAATGCGCGATACCCCGCCCCTAGCCAGTGGGTTTTGAATAATACTCGCTTGTCTCGTCTGGATAGCGCGTCAAATTCAGGTGTAGTGGCCTCAATAACCCATTGCACACATTCACCCAACGGGCCTGATGCCGCATAAATCAGCACAACAAGCGCAAGCATGAAGCTAGCTGTATCTGCTAGCGTTTTGCCGATGGGTGATGTAGCAGGCTGGGTGTTCATCCGCCCTCACTTTGATTTCGTATTTCTTGTGCTGCCCAAATATATGTATTGCGTGCCGTTGCGTTAATTTCGGTTTCAGCAAGCTGCTCATAGGTTTCAGCTTTCATCAGCTGGGCTGGCTTACCAAGAGCGATCAGATGATCGCACAGCTCTAGCCGCCAGCGAGGCTGGTCTGCCTGTTCTGCCGCCGCCATCAGCGCATCTTCACCCCCTGCAAGCGCTGCCATCCGCATCGCACGTTCTTTAGACGATATAGAGCTTAGATTGGTGGGGTTGCCATCATACCACCCAAGCGTACCCGCAGCGAATGCCCGTGCAGACCAATCTAACCTGCCGTAAAATTCCTGCAGATACGGTTTATCAGCCAGCCTGTCAGGCAGCGTAAGAGAGGCACAAATATCATCAAGGCTTTGCCCCTCATCCATGCCACGTGCAGTCTGTGTCATCACATGAAGAATAGCATCACAAGTTGAGACCAGCGCCTCTTTCACCTCAGCCGCGCCAAAGATAGGCAATGTATGACCAGGCGCAAGTATCTCAGCGCCAAGCGTAGACATCATCAACAAGCTATCTGCCCATTTCTGAAAATCACGATAAACCGTGCCACGAATAGCATATAGATTCGGGAACGCATGATACCAATTATCCGCGCTGAACAGGATTTTCTGTTCTGGCAGCCAAACAATAAGATGATCCTCTGTCTCGCCAGGCGCATGGATAAAGCGTGCCGCCACACCGTCCAGATCAATATCTATATCATCATCTACCAGCTCAGTTGGTGGTATAAAACCAGCGCCCATGCCTTGCATTGGCCTGTCACCTGGCCCGACCCCAAGACTGATCCTCTGCTCATTGCTAAGACCAAAGCCAAATTGCATCTTAGTACGGCGCATCAATGCCTTATTGGCAGCGATCTGATGCTCGTCCAAATCAACAAGATCAGACTTGAACAAGGATGAGGCATAGATAGGAATATCATTGCCCTCAGCAAAAATGGTAGCGCCTGAGATATGATCACGATGACTATGAGTATAAATAATTCTGCCGACTGGTTTATCACTATGGGTTCTGAATTCAGCCAAAATATGTTCAGCGGCTTGAGTTGTTTCGGTTGTATCAATGATGGTGAGGCTGTTTGCGCCTTCGATCATATAGACATTTGAAGCCGCAAACCCTATTGCCGAGACAATGTTTGGCGCAAGGGAAATGATCTGCTTTTGTGTCTGTTCAGCCTGTGCAACAAGCGCTGGATGTGCCTTCATTATTCTATAAACCTCTGTTTTACTTTGCCTTGATAGTTGCTGAGCAATTCAGGCTCAACTTCGGTGCCATCTGCCAGAAACGGAATAATACCGCGCTGAAGTGACCGCCCCCGCATCGCCCTTAAATCATCTTCTGATTTGGTGACACGTTGGCTTACCCGACGCCCCCAACTGGCAAGATGGCGATATAATCTATCAATGACATCTTGATGGGAGTCTGTTTTCGCTAAATCAATAAATTCTTCAGGATCTTCTGCCAGATCAAACAAGATTGGGCGGAACCCGCCTTCGGCATGAACCAGTTTATAGCGTCCATCAAACACCATAAATAGCCGTGCATCATTTGGCGCAACCCCCAGCTTGACGGCTTGCGGCGTTACTGAATAATCATATTCACTAATCACAAATTCCCGCCATTGAGGCGTCTGTCCAAACAGAAATGGCTGCAGCGAACGCCCCTCAACAATATGGTTCGGCACTGTGCCGCCTGCCGCTTCAATGAAGGTTGCTGCTAGATCAATACTTTCAACCAGCGCATCACATTCTGTACCGCGAGTACCATCAGCCTGACTGCGTGGATCATAAATAATCATCGGAATTTTCACAGATTGTTCATGAAACATATCTTTTTCGCCAAGCCAGTGATCGCCAAGATAATCACCATGATCAGAGGTCAGAACGATCATCGTATCATTGATTTGCCCTGATGTTTCAAGCGCATCTAAGATACGGCCTAGCTGGTCATCACATTGTTTAATCAGCCCCATATAGGCTGGAATGACTTTGTGACGCACCTCATCTTTCTGAAATGCCTGTGCAATTTTGTTGGTTTGATAGGCATCAAGAATAGGATGAGCATTTTCGCGTTCTATGTCATGGCGACTAGCTTGCGGGACATGATTATGATTAAACATATTATGATAGGGCGCAGGCACAATATATGGCCAATGTGGCTTGATATAGCTTACATGCGCACAAAACGGGCCTTTCTGTTCGCTGAGAAATTCTAATGTTCTATCGGTAAGCCACGGGGTTTCGCTATCTTCTTCTCGAATATTTGCAGGCTTATCTGCATTTCTGAAAATCCAGCCAGTAGCAATCTCGTCTCCATCAATAGAGGCATTGGCAAAATCCGCCCACGGATTTTCAGAGTTATAGCCTTTGGCATTTAGATATTCATTATAGGGTGAGCGTTTTTCATCATACAGGCCTGCAGGACCTTGCCCCCACAGACCATCATCACGTATCCATACATCAAAGCCGCATTCGGCCTGCCGTGCGCCAATCACGCTATCAGGGGACAACCCTAGCCGTTCCATCCCCTCAACATCTGCTTTCATATGAGTCTTGCCAATCAGCCAGCAAGACATGCCATTTGCGCGCAAATGATCTCCCATAGTCTGCTCGCCTACACGAAGCGGAAATCCGTTCCAATGCGCCCCATGGCTGGACGCATACCGACCAGTATAAAAACACATACGGCTGCCACCACAGACAGGGGATTGCACATAGGCATTTGTGAAGCGGACACCTTTTGCGGCAACCCGATCAAAATTGGGCGTTTCAAGATGCGGATGACCAGCGCAACTCAAATAATCAAACCTTAGCTGGTCATACATAATGAATAATATATTCACGAATCCATTTCCCTCTTATCTATCTGCCCCTATTTACTGAGAGGATCATACCGCATTGCCGTGATAAAACTCTGTTTCAGGATGAAAAATAATCCATGCTCTGACAAATTGCTGATAGCTTTGTAGCTGTTGCAATGTTTTGCCTTTATGTGTGCCTTTGATACATTCGCCTAGATGATTCCACACTGAACCAGTCTCACTATCTGTGATCTTATCGCCTTTAAGGGTGAAATTTAGCTCAGTCTTGCCAACCGCACAATCATAGACAAAGGCAGACTGGCCATCATCATCACTCACAACGATAATTGGCTTGCCGCCTACCTTATCCTGAATAAGCTTTTGTTTCTGAAGCTCTTGCAAATCATATGCTTTTGCACGACCATCAAGCTCAACCCCAACTACCATAGGCGGCGTTTTTTGCAGATGCCAGGCTGGTAAAGAGGCTTCATATTGAAGCAATTTGGCAAAGAAATTATATTTCTGAGAGAAGATAGGGTCATATTGCAACACCAAAGATTTAGGATGTTTGGCCAGCCAGTTTTTCAATGACATTTGCTCAAAATAGATATCTTCAAGCTGACTGCCTTGACGCGCACCTTTTGCCGCTTCACCTGTTTCTTGTCGCCACCAGCTATTGGTCAGGCTATCACGCAACACCGCATTATAGGAAATTGCGCCGACAAGCTGAAATTCAGGAATACCCTCTTCCCAGTCAATATCATATACCCGCCCACTTCGGCACATACCGCAATAGGTAGCCAAAATGGGCTTACCGCCCACCACATCACCTAGCTGATGATGATAAAATAACAAATTTGCAGGATAGGCTTTTTGCTCACCATTGATATCAACACCAATCACAGGCAGATTCAGGTCAAGCACGTTATCTTTGGCAGTCGCAAAGGTTTTTTGCGTGATAGGCAGAAATTTATATTTGCCAATCCAGAACTTATTAAACAGCCAGTAAATTCCGCCCCATAACGCAAGGCACAGTAACAGCCCTGCGATAAAGGCTGGTGGATTTGCGATGTCAAGCTGGCTAGCAATAGCCGCAATAATAATCAGCAACCCAATTCGGATTTTGGCAATATGTGACCACATGAAATAGGCCAAATCTATCTGCCATGAAAAAGACTGCAATATCGGCGGCGTGCCATTGGCGCTCAACCCTTTTATCAATTCGGCAAGAATCAACCCTGCAGCTGCGCAAAAAAACAGCGTCACCATCTTATCGTTCCCCCAACTAGCTAGCCCTAACAGAGCTAGTGAATGATTGTCATATAGTGAGGGTGCAGCGATTAAGTATTTTTTCCAACTGTATAGTTCACCAGGTGAACCAGTCTTTAGTTTTGGAGTAATACCTCAAAAACTCAGCATCAGCATTTAGTGAGATGATATAGAAACTGATTCGTCTTTCGCTGAATTTTGGTTTATAAATTCTAACAGCTTCCTTTCGAAAAATGAGCAGATTAACATTAGACATACAGATGCAAAATACACACTCAGAAACAGTCTCTAGCTCGCTAGTTGGCAGGCCAGCCCCGCAATTTGTTGCGCACTCGACCAAAGGTATGTTGGATCTTAGCTCTTATGAGGGTAGCTGGGTGCTGTTATTCTGTCATCCTGCGGATTTCACACCTGTCTGCACAACTGAATTTATTAGTCTAGCAAAGCATAAACAGGAATTTGACGCGCTTGGCACAGAATTGATCGGCTTATCTGTGGATAGCGTCTATAGCCATTTTAATTGGATAGAGTGGATTGAGACTCATTTTGCTCAACAGATTGACTTTCCAGTGATTGAAGATAGCTCTATGGCGATATCAAAAGCATATGGCATGATAGATTCACAAAGTGACAATACCTCAACTGTCCGTGCCTGCCTGTTCATTGATCCGAATCAAATTGTTCAAGCTGTTATCCATTATCCGATGCAAATTGGCAGGTCTATTCCTGAATTATTACGCGTGCAAAAGGCTTTGCTAGCAACATTTGAAAATGAAGTGGCAACACCTGCCAATTGGTTGCCTGATGAAAAACTGATAGAAACACCCCTTGACCCATTACTTGAAAAACCTTCAGGATGGCTGAAGCGAATTTTAGAAAAGGCAGCCAAATAGCATCGCAAGCATCATGGATGACGTAATCGAAGCCGTAAAAAATGAAGATATTGAGCTAGACCGACCCACTAGCCGTCTGATTTGTATATACCATGCATTGTCACATCCTGTCAGATTGACAATCTGCAAACATTTATTAAAACGCCCCCATAGCGTTGGCGAGTTACATGAATTGTTGGAATTAAGACAATATGCCGTCTCACAGCAACTAGCAGTTCTGCGAAATTCAGATATTGTAGAGACTGAACGCCAATCCAGAAATATCATTTATTCGCTTCGGTCTGATGCGGTGCGCCGTATCTTGAGAGTCAGTATGCGCAACACAAATTTATTATTCGATGATGAACTGCCACGTCAGAAACGCGCAAGCGGTTTTGCGAAAATCATGTAAATGATGATGACGTTATTTTGCCAGCGAAGATATATAACATTCACTATCAGCATTGCGTTCGCCATGCTGTCACTGCTTATCGTTACGCCGTCTATAGATAGCGCACAGGCAGAACAGCCCAAAGCATTACTGTTTGTCACGTCAGACCACTGCCCCTTTTGCGCAGCATGGGAGCGAGATGTAGGACATCTATATGATAAAACGCCCTATGGTGTTGCAGCACCATTGAGACGGATTGATTTTGCCGATGTAGCTCAACAAATGCCCTTCTTGAAACCCAAAATTGTGGGGACACCTACCTTTGTCATTCTTGAAGCAAATCAAGAGATAGGCAGGATTCAAGGCTATTCAGATGCAGAGATGTTTTATTGGCAATTATCTGAATATCTTCCCATAGAATAATAATCCCATCATATGCAAAATTTTTAATGTTTTGACGGTTAGGATTGCCTTACCGCTTCACATTGGGCATATTTTGTCTAATGAGGGGATAAATATATCGGTTTTTTACCAAATTTGTAAAAACACTGCTTTTCATATGTATAAAACTACATATATCTCCACACACTAAATTTGGGATAAGATCAATGATTTTGCAAAAAATGAAAACCATATCGCGCCGTCAGGCTATGAGCCTGTTAGGCGCCGCATCGGTGACCATCGCCATGCCATCATCTGTGTTTGCCAGTGCGCAAACAGTATCAGGGCGCATCGCTGATATCACATCAGGCGCAGAAATGCGGGATATCGATATTTATTTGGATATGCCTGACATTGCCGAAAATGGAAACCAGGTCAAGGTTGCGTTTGAGATTGATAGTCCAATGACACCAGAAGACCACATCACAACTGTATATATTCTGGCAGATGGCAACCCTGAACCTGATGTAGCGCGGTTTGATTTTACACCTGCTATGGGGGTTTGTTCGGCAACAACCCGTATGCGGTTATCGAAAACACAAAATGTTATGGTGCTGGCCGCGTTAAATGATGGGTCATTTGCCAAAGCTGAAACCACTGTCAAAGTGACCATTGGCGGTTGCGGCGGTTAAGGAGAAAAAAATGTCAAAAGTAAAAGCGCGCGTAAAAGTGCCTAAACAAGCAGCTATTGATGAAGTTATTGAAATCAAAACATTGATCTCGCATCCAATGCATAGCGGACGCGGTATTGATGGTGATGGTAATATCGTACCACGCAACATCATCAATAAGTTTCAGGCCAGCTTTAACGGCACACCATTTTTTACGATGGATCTAAAGCCGTCTGTGTCATCAAACCCGTTTCTGATCTTCCCGTTTAAGGTTACTGAAGCTGGAAAATTTGATTTTGTGTGGACAGAAGATGGCGGACAACAATATACCGCATCGAAAAAAATTAACATTGCATAGACGCTAATACCAAACCAGCTATCAGCCCTTTGGTTGTTTGAGATATGTGGTTTCGGGGGGAGGAAACTATGAGCGATAAAAATAAGCATGAATTGTCAATCTCACGCCGTGCATTGCTAGGCAGTGCCGCAGCGCTTGGGGCTACTACAGCACTGAAAACCGCAACTGCTGGCGCCGCAAACCCTGAGAATTTGCCGCCTAATGTGCCAGAATGGACGCCCTATCTGGGTACAGGCGTGGATGCTAACCCCTATGGAATGCCCTCTGAATATGAAGCGCATGTGGTACGCCGTAATGTAGAATGGTTAACAGCCAGCACAGAATCTTCTGTTAATTTCACACCACTTCACGAGCTAGAAGGCTTTGTAACACCTAATGGGCTGTGTTTTGAGCGTCATCATGGCGGCGTGCCAGATATCAACCCTGCTGATTATCGCCTGATGATCAATGGTCTGGTTGACCGCGAGCTTATTTTTACGCTTGATGATTTGAAGCGATTTCCGCAAACCAATAAATTCTATTTTCTGGAATGTGCGGCTAATGGCGGCATGGAATGGCGTGGCGCTCAGCTAAATGGCTGTCAGTTCACCTTTGGCATGGTGCATAATGTGCAATATACAGGGGTACGCCTGTCTGATATCTGCCGCGAAGCAGGCATCAAACCAACAGCCAAATGGGTTCTTGCTGAAGGCAGTGATTCTGCTGGTATGAACAGGTCTATCCCGATTGATAAAATGCTAGATGATTGCATGATTGCCTTTGCTATGAATGGTGAAGCATTGCGTCCTGAACAAGGCTACCCCGCCCGTCTTGTGGTGCCTGGCTGGGAAGGCAATATGTGGGTAAAATGGATACGCCGCCTTGAATTTGGTGATATGCCATACATGGCACGCGAAGAAACATCTAAATATACTGACCTGATGGAAGATGGCAAAGCACGTATGTTTACGTGGGTGATGGATGCAAAATCTGTTGTTACCTCTCCGTGCCCTGAAAAAGCCATCATGCATAAAGGCACACAGCTATTAAAAGGTCTTGCTTGGTCTGGGCGCGGCAAAATTACCCGTGTTGATGTTTCACTAGATGGCGGCCAGAACTGGCAAACGGCTGAATTGCATGGCCCTGTTCTGGATAAAAGCCTGACACGCTTTACCTTGCCATTTGAATGGACGGGCGAAGAAATGTTGATCCAGTCGCGTGCCATAGATGACACTGGCTATGTGCAGCCAACCATTCAACAGCTTCAAGCTGAACGGGGCTTAAATTCCATTTATCACAATAATTCAATTGCCACTTGGATGGTCAATAAGGATGGGAGTGTTGATAATGTTAGACTTGGGTAAAACAGCAACAGGCGCAGTTTTTGCTGCCGCCTTGATGGTACCTGCCATTGGCATCACACACGCATTGGCAGATGCGCGTCCCTTTAATCTTGGCACTATTGCAACAGCTGAAGAGGTGGCTGGCTGGGATATTGATGTCAGACCAGATGGTCTAGGTGCGCCGATTGGCTCAGGCAATGCGTTTGACGGAGAAGAAGTATATGCTGAGCGCTGTGCTGCCTGTCATGGTGATTTTGGTGAAGGTGTGGATAATTGGCCTGTGTTAGTAGGGGGCGCTGCAACATTGGTTAGCCACGATCCTGTGAAGACGACTGGCAGTTATTGGCCTTATGCATCTACCATGTATGATTATATTTATCGCGCTATGCCGTTTGGCGAGGCACAAAGCCTGACAACAGATGAGACATATCAAATTGTGGCCTATCTGTTATATATGAATGACATAATTGATGATGAATTTGAGGTTAGCCACGAGAATATTGGCACTATTGAAATGCCAAATCGTGATGGATTTATGCTACCTGACCCACGCCCTGATGCGCAACTTGCCTCAGGCGAGCCATGCATGAAAAACTGCACGGTGCCATTAACCGTCATTGGCCGGGCACGCGATATTGATGTAACACCAGAAGATGAGAATTAAGAGGAGTTTATCATGCGGTTTGTGCTAATTCTGGCTTCCATGCTAATGACTGGCGTATCTGCGCATGCAGGTGACGCTGCCAAAGGCGAAAAAATCTTTAAAAAATGTAAATCCTGTCATGTAGTTGATGCAGAGAAAAATAAGACAGGCCCACATCTGGTTGGCCTTATCGGACGTGAGGCAGGGTCAGTCGAAAGCTATAAGAAATATTCAAAGGCCATCAAAGACAGCGGCATTATTTGGAATGCTGAGACATTAGATGGCTATTTGACAAACCCCAAAAAATATCTGAAAGGCACAAAGATGGCCTTTGCTGGTCTTAAAAAAGAACAGGATCGCCAGAATATCATCGCCTATTTTGACTCTTTGCAATAGCGCATTGATAGCGCCTGAAAACCTAAAAGGCTAGGAGACTATATATGCGTTCACGTCGCGAATTTCTGCAAATGGCTGGCGTGAGCGCGGCTTATTTCGGCACGTCAACATCTTTTGCCAGAGCTGCTGCTCAGCAACGCCTTACCCAAGATGATTTATTGAAATTTGACGCCAAAGGTCAGGTAACCTTGCTTCATCTCACAGATATGCATGGCCAGCTAAAGCCTGTTTATTTCAGGCCGCCTTCTGAAAATTTTGGGGTTGGCGCGTTTGAGGGCATCCCACCTCACCTAGTTGGCAAGGCCTTTTTGCGCCATTTCAACATTCCTGAAGGCTCTGAATATGCCTATGCGCATACTATGGTTGACTATGTCACTTTGGCACGCGCCTATGGCAAGCTTGGCGGGCTTGACCGCACTGCCACGCTGATTAAAGCGATACGCGCAGAAAGAGGGGATGATAAGGTGTTGCTGCTTGATGGGGGCGATACGTGGCAAGGCTCATATACCTCACTGAAAACACAAGGCGCCGATATGGTGCAAGCAATGAAAGCGCTTGCGCCTGATGCCATGGTAGGGCATTGGGAATTTACCTTTGGTAAAGACCGTGTTAACGCGCTAATCGAGGAAATGGGCTATCCGTTCTTAGGCTCAAATTGTTTCGATACAGAATGGGAAGAGCGCGTATTTGACAGCACAGCCTATTTTGAAAAAGGCGGCGTTTCAGTGGCTGTTATCGGCCAGCACTTCCCTTATACTCCGATCGCTAACCCTAGCTATATGGTAGAAGGCTGGTCCTTTGGCATACGTCCTGAAGAAATTCAGAATAATGTTGATGAGGCACGAGATAATGGCGCTGAAATTGTGGTATTGCTGTCACATAATGGCTTTGATGTTGACCAGAAGCTAGCGGCTGAAATTTCAGGCATTGATGTTATCTTAACAGGTCATACTCATGATGCTGTGCCAAAAGCTATTCGAATAGGGCAAACACTTGTTCTGTCATCTGGTTCTCATGGCAAATATCTTGGCCGTGTTGATTTGAAAGTAGAAAATGGACGTGTAGTAGATGCCAATTCAACGCTAATCCCAGTTTTTTCAGATGTGATCACTGCTGATACTGAGATGGCAAATCTGATAAAGACGTTACGCGCACCCTATGAGGCTGAATGTAATCGTATCATCGGGCAAGCAGGTAGCTTGCTGTATCGGCGTGGTAATTTTAATGGCACGTGGGATGATGTGATTTGTGATGCGATTCGTGAAGAGCGAGATGTTGAAATTGCCCTAAGTCCAGGATTCAGATGGGGCACCACATTATTGCCTGGATCGCCTATTACCATAGATGACCTTTATACCCAGACTTCGATGAATTATCCGGCCGTTTATCGGACAGAAATGACAGGTGAGCAACTTAAGATCATGCTTGAGGATGTATGCGATAATCTGTTTAATACAGACCCCTATTATCAGCAAGGGGGCGATATGGTGCGTGTGGGGGGAATGTCATATAGCTGCGCGCCTAAAGCACAGATGGGAAGCCGCATCCAAAATATGACATTGAGCAGCACAGGCGCGCCCATTGAGCCAACGAAGCGCTATAGTGTTGGCGGCTGGGCCTCTGTTTCACAAGAAGTAGACGGGCCTGCGATTTATGATCTGATGGAAAATTACATCACCCGCAAACAGCTGATCACACCATCAGGAGATACAGCTGTTCGCATAACAGGCATGTAATATCCCGTTTTGATTCCCCCTTTTTGATAGCCTTATGCCAGACAAAAAAAAGGGCAGCATAATAGCTGCCCTTTTCTTGTTTGAATAAGATGGTCTTATGAGAACATATCTGAGGTGATGCCTGTGTACCAGCCTTCTGATTCCAGATATGTTGATTTGCGAAGTTCAGCTGACTCGCCACCTTGTGAGATAAATTTATCAACAACTTCGATTTTCTCAGCGCCAGCTTTGTAGTTTGCGCCCACTTTCACGCCATCATCAGTGGCGATAAGCGACCAACAGGTATTTGCAAAGCGAGGCTCAAATACGCGGCTACCCGTCAACTCACCACGAATAGCCATTGCAGCGACCTTAGCTTGGCTGTTTGCTGAGAAGCCAGATTTTGGCATAGATGAGGCAACAGACGCATCACCCAACACATAGATATTAGCATCAGCCTTAGACTGCATAGAAGCAGGCACGATTGGCGCCCAATCACCGTCTGTTACACCAGCAGTCTGAGCGATGACCCCTGCACGCTGACCTGGCACCACACACGCTGCATCAGCTTTGAATGTGTCGAGATCTGTCTCAAATTCCAGCGTTTCAGCGTTAATAGATTTGATGCCGCCATGTGTTTCTGGGTCAATCCATTCAATCATGCCAGGATAATGCTGTTCCCAGCCTGCCATAAACAGACCCTGCTTAGAGAATTTAGCTTTTGGATCCAGAATAATAATTTTAGCCGTTGGGTTATTCTGCTTAAACATATGAGCAATCATAGATACGCGCTCATATGGGCCAGGTGGACACCGATATGGATTAGGTGGAGGCACCATTACAAATGTGCCGCCCTGCTTCATATTCATAACTTGGTTACGTAGCAATTGTACCTGTGTGCCAGATGTCCATGCATGCGGCATACGGCTTTGCAATTCGGGCGAATAATTTGGCACAGTATCGTATTTTAACGAGATACCTGGTGATAGAATTAACTTGTCATAAGAAATTGAGCCACCAGATGCCAACTTCAACACATTAGCAGCATTATCCACTGATGACGCCCATTCATGAACCACATTCACCCCATGATTCACGGACAAACCATAATAATTATGGCCGATTGAGCCATAATTTCTAAATCCGCCTAGATACAGATTTGAAAAAAAGCATGTATAGTACCGCTTTGATGCCTCAACAAGCGTAACATCAATCGCACCCTTACTGTCTTTGGCGATATAACGTGCAGCTGTTGCACCCCCTGCACCGCCGCCAACAACTACTACCTTAGGCCGTGCGCCAAATGCGATAGCAGGCATAGCAAGGACAGCAGACCCAGCCGCAAGGCCAGTTGCAAATCGTCTTCTTGAAAACTTTGTCATGTTCCCCCCTTAACGTGAAATGAATTTTTTACAGTAACCTCAATATTCTAAAAAACATTGTGATATATGCAAATGAAAAAGGGGTATATATAGATTTTATTACATGTATTGAATAAAATCTGCCAGATCAGGCCTAGTCTTTGGCTGGGGGCAAGGTGGCGAAATAGACAGCGAGCGAGGCGATTTGTTCATCATCAAGCCGGCCTGCCACAAGTTGCATGACCTTATTTTCCAATTCTTTGGTGCGATAGGCATGCATCATATAGATAAACCCCTCTGCATCTAGCCCTGTGATTGAGGGAATTCCGTCATCACCGCCATCAGCACGATGACATGTGACACATTCACCTGACAAATATTCACCATAGGCTAAATCTGCTTTGGCAAGCACATCTTCTGCGATTGCAGGCGCTTGAAATGCCCACAGGACAGATAAGCATGACAATAATATTCTGCGCATCTTCGCTCCCCCCATTTTATCATAAATGTAACCATGGATAAAAGAAGGGTCAATCTTACCCATCAAACTATGTTGATTTTTACATATATCAAACAGAATATATCGTCCCATTCGGGGTTGTGCTATTGCGCCATTCGGCGTTGTGCGGCCAGCCTAAAGGGGGCATTAGCCGCACCAAAGCCCTGATACCCGCCTCGGCGTTCAATAAATTCAAAGAATAAGCCATTGCCAAAATTTGTACTATAGAAATGCAAGGCGCTACCTGTATCATCCTCATCATACAGGATATTTAAGTCGCGAAGATGGCTTAGCTCAGTGTCTGGCACATCAAAGCGAGCCGAAATATCTGCATAGTAATTTTCGGTCTGAGGGAGAATTTGAAATCCTAGACTGCTGAGATGATGGGCAAGCTGAATGGCATCATCGGTTGCAAAGGCCAAATGCTGGACTGAACTGCCATGTCCGCCTGATGCAAATTGATGGGCGCTGGTGCGTGCTGCATCACTGCCATTCAAGGTAAGTTGTACTGAATGATTATCAGTGGATACAATCTGGCTTTTGATAATGCCATCAGGGTCAATAACATCAACCATTGCTGATTTCTGCATGTCAAAAATGGTCGTGAAAAATAATGTCCAGCTGAGCATTTCATCATAGCCCATAGTTTGCGCGATATGATCAATAGCTGTTATCGTGACCGTGCTGGTATTGGCAGGCGCAATGTCATTAAAATTCTTAGCCCACAGATCCAAGCTATCATCAACAAATCTGATCAGACTGTCAGCAACGCCCCGAATTGCAGGAAACTCGCGCTCATTATCTTGTGGGGACAGAATAACAGCCTCTGCGCCAAGCGCACATGCACGCTGATAGGCAGCGCTGGCATCATCAACCTCAAAGGCAATTTCACTCACCACCGCGCCATAGTCACAGGCTGTTTTATATAGCCGTCCTGTATCATCGCTATTTAGCAAAATATTAACCTTACCAGCCTGATAGCGTGAGACCTGTTTTGATTTATGCTGGCCAGTATGTATAAAGCCCATCTTACAAAACAGGCTATCTAGCCTTTGCCTGCCATCAGCGTTACAGGCAAATTCAACATAATGCACAGCATCTGTGTTCACTCTATTAGGCAGAACTGGAAGCCAATCGGCTGGTCTGTCAGCGCGCTGTCTTAGCTCATCCATTAAATATATCAGCGAACGATACCCATCTCGTGCAACCATCTGTGCATCACCTCGCCTGAATTGATCATTGAAAATTTCAAGCGAAAGTGGGCCATCATATCCTGTGGCATATACAGCATCCATAAAGCCATTTAGATCAAGATCGCCCTCACCAGGCATATTCCGAAAATGACGCGACCAATATAGCAAATCCATATCAATCGCTGGCGCATCAGCAAGCTGGATAAGGAAAATCTTATCACTTGGTATCATGCGGATACTATCAAGGTTAATAGCGCGCCCCAGCGTATGAAAGCTATCTAATATCAATCCAATATGGCTGTGATCTGCCCGCCGCACAACTTCCCATGCATCACGGTGGTCATAAATGAATTTGCCCCATGCAAGCGCTTCATATCCCACCTTTACACCAAATTGCTGTGCAATTTCGCCAAGCGCTGCAAAATCATCTGCACAGCGATTTATGCCCCCCAATCCAGCAGGGTGAACAGACGAGCAGACAAGCATCAAATCCGTGCCTAGCTCGCCCATCAGATCAAATTTATGTTGAGCGCGTGAAAATGCACGCTGCCGTAATGGCCCTTCGGGCAAGCCTTCAAAATCCCGAAAGGGCTGAAACAAGGTAATCTCTAGCCCGTAATCTGACACCATTTTGCGCACATCAGCAGGCTTCAGATCAAAGCTGATAAAATCCTGTTCAAAAATTTCAATCCCATCAAAGCCAGCCTGTGATACCGCATCCAACTTTTGGCGCAAATCACCTGACAGAGATACCGTAGCGATTGAGGTCTTCATGTCACTGCCTCATCAAAACAGGGCTATTGCCTAGCTTAGCTGAACCATAAACCATGCAACATGATGAACACCATGTTCTAGCCCTAAAATTATCATATAAGTCATATAATAGTGAGAATATCACATAGATAGCAATCGATTAAACTATGCGCCATTCTTACTATTGGTTAAGGGCTAGATTTGTTCAAGATCCTACAATTAAAAAGTGGGTTTGAAGCATTGCATGTGAGGGGCTTGAACCCCAAATTGCTCATGAGAGGGCACGCCGATTATGATGAAACTGCTTAAACTTTTCCTTATTCAAATCAGTGTGTTACAGGCACAAAAATTAAGTGCGTTAAAAACTATGTAATGAAAATTGGTTCTGGACGCGCGCAACCGCCGTTACTTGCACTTTGATTATGCAGTGATTAACAACCACAGTGCCAGCTAAAAGGCAGGATTTTATAATGATCCTAAGGTCACAGTTTCGGTATGAGTTTTGAGGCGGTTCTCAAACGTCATCTCTTAAAAAGAGCCATCATTTACAGCGGAATAAACATGGTTTCAGCTTAATTTCACGTTTTTGCTATCCGCCTATACTGCAAAAATTACAGTAGATTTTCAGTTCTGAAGCCGCTCATATAGATACATGCTAGCTTAGGATAACACGGCTTCTTGCAAAACCTTCATGCCACGATACACTGATGGAAACATAGCGGTCTAACCAATAGCAATATTGGAAGGCTAGCGTTGAGCAATAAATTGAAACAGGCCTGATGACACCGACATTTACGCACTATAGTAACGCAGAACGCATAGAAACAGCTATTGCCACGCTCTCCTCTTTCACAGAGCCTGACCGCCCTTTTACAAGATTGGTATTTAGCCCTGAATTCAGCAAGGCGCGCGAGTGGCTAAGGGCACAATTTGAAGCTGCGGGTCT
>CBFHYU010000008.1:0-73172 GCA_965660165.1 Puniceispirillaceae bacterium (SeqCode) | reverse complement strand
GCAAAGCGGGCGCGCGGGCGGATAAGCCTGTCTAGTGCGGCCTCAGCCGCTGCTGTATTATCGCTAGCCTTAAGATAGCTACGAGTATCTGTGCGCCAGACTGCAAACCCTGAATCTGCTCGCATTACTACATCAAGCTGACTAAAGCCTGTCCAGCCGCCTGCCAGCTTCAACCTGCTATCATTCATAAACCCTATCGGGCGCAACCATGTAGGCGCGGAATCTGGCGGGCTGGCAAATTCATCTGACGAGGCGATATAGCGAAGCTTGCTCTGCATTTCGATATCTCTTCAACATGGCCATAGTGAAAGACCCTTTACATATCATCATGCAAAGGGTCTGTTAGCTTGTGGTTTTATGCAGGTTCTGAGCCTGGACTATCAGGATTTGGTCGGGTTCGAGACCGCCCACCAGTTGGCAAGCCTGACCGCGGCTTTTTAGCGCGTGGTGAGGCTGGCTGATCATCATCATCTTCAGAACGTGACAATGTGCCACCTTCGACAATGATTTTGATCTCTTCCTCATTTAGCGTTTCATATTCAAGCAAGCCTTGGGCTAGCCGTTCCAGCTCAATACTATAATCTTTCAGAATTTTAGCAGCATCATCATAGGCTTCATCTACAATACGGCGTACTTCTGTATCAATAATATCAGCTGTCTTTTCAGACACATTTTTTTGCTGCGTAACTGACCTGCCTAAAAATACTTCCTGCTCATCTCCTGAATAGGCAAGAAAGCCAAGCTTTTCTGACATGCCCCATTCAGTTACCATACGGCGTGCCATATCTGTGACCATCCGAATATCAGATGATGCACCTGTTGTTACCTTTTCAGCCCCAAAAATCTGTTCTTCGGCAATTCTGCCGCCACAGGCCACCCGTAAATCAGCCTCCAGCTTGTCAACCGCCATAGATACACGGTCGCCTTCTGGCAAGCGCATTACCATACCCAAGGCGCGGCCTCTGGGGATAATAGTTGCTTTATGGATGGGGTCTGATGCCGCACAATGCAATGCCACCACCGCATGACCAGCCTCGTGATACGCGGTAAGCCGCTTTTCATCATCGCTCATCACCATTGAACGGCGTTCTGCGCCCATCATCACCTTGTCTTTGGCTTCTTCAAATTCAGCCATTGAGACAGTCCGCTTGCCTTTGCGGGCGGCTAGCAAAGCAGCTTCATTGACCAGATTGGCCAGATCAGCACCTGAAAAACCAGGTGTACCTCTAGCGATAATGCGTGGCTTAACATCATTTGCAAGCGGGGTTTTGCGCATATGCACTTTCAGAATTTTCTCACGACCTGTTACATCTGGGTTGGGCACAACTACCTGACGGTCAAACCGGCCCGGACGCAATAACGCTGGGTCAAGCACATCAGGGCGGTTTGTTGCCGCAATCAAGATGACCCCTTCATTCGCTTCAAAGCCATCCATCTCAACCAGCATCTGGTTCAATGTCTGTTCACGTTCATCATTACCGCCGCCAAGACCTGCGCCTCTATGACGACCCACGGCATCAATTTCATCAATGAAAATAATACATGGGGCGTTTTTCTTGCCTTGTTCAAACATATCACGGACACGGCTTGCACCAACACCTACGAACATTTCAACAAAATCTGAGCCTGAGATTGTGAAAAATGGGACATTCGCTTCACCTGCAATTGCGCGAGCAAGCAATGTCTTACCCGTACCAGGAGGACCTACCAGCAACACCCCTTTTGGAATTTTGCCACCAAGACGTTGAAACTTGCCAGGGTCTTTCAGAAATTCAACTACCTCTTCTAATTCTGTTTTGGCTTCATCAATACCAGCCACATCTTCAAAGGTTACTCTGCCATGATGTTCAGTCAGCATTTTTGCACGCGATTTGCCAAAGCCCATCGCGCCACCTTTGCCGCCGCCCTGCATCTGGCGCATAAAGAAAATCCATACCCCGATGAATAACAGCATAGGAAACCATGAAATCAGCACGCTAAAGAAACCTGGCATATTGCTTTCATCTGGGCGTGCATCAATTCGAACATCTGTGCCTTCTAACACAGACATTACATCAGCGCCTTCAGGGCGATAGCTTGTTACAATGCTATTCTCGCGCGTGCGGCCCTTCAGGTTATTCCCTTCAATTAGCACTTCGGTAATACCGCCAGAACGCGCCTGAGCAATAAAATCAGAATAGGCCATCTTGGTGGTGTTTTGAGGTTCCGAGTTTGACTGGAACATATTGAAAAGTGCCAACAATGCCGCACCAATTACCAGCCAGATTGCTATGTTGCGTCCAAAATTATTCACGCGCCTGTTCCTTCTTTCATCGCTATTATGTTAAGAGCATAACACATCTTGATGATGCTGCGTGAGATGGTCATAACGAAAAAATCCATCTAACAACTCTGGAATATGTTTCGGCCACACAGTAATAGCCGATATTTGCCTATGTTCTGTTGAATAGAGAAGATCTCTATCCATACTAAAATGGGGAGCCTTTATCTGTCCGTCAAGGCCAAGAAAGCAGGGAATCATATCTCTTGAGCGTGAGCCATAGTGAGTGAGGTGTGGTGCGATTGCCAAGACAGCCTCAGGATAGGCTCGTTTTAGCGTTCCATACCGCATTATCTGGCCAGCATACGGGCTGTAAATTACCCATCTATCATCAAAAATTACCGCTACATCTGGCATTATCGCCAGCTTTTCACCCGCTGATTTGCGTCCCCATTCAGGCTGGAATATCAACGCCTTTTCAGTTCTGTAGCCATAACAGCCTGACAGGGTGGTTGCATGACCTGACATAATCCGCTTCTGCGCTGTCTCAACCGCACTAAAGCTGGCTGGATAGGGGCTTGCCCCCACAAATTGCATCATACATCTCAACAAATAGATTTGGGCATGGGGCGGGAGCGCCTCAAAAGGGTGACGTGCCACGCGAATCTCAACAGGTGAGCAGGCTAGCATATGATGCGCCAGCCAGCCATGAAGCTGAGCTTGCACCATAGCGTCAATCTGGCCACAAAGGGCGCCCATTGAAATAGCTTCAGCGCAAAGATGAGGCTCTTTTGTAAGAAATTGCCTCATTCTCACACGCTCAAATTTGGTATCGAAATTAGATCTATCTGTTACATATCTGATATCATGCTGGCCGCAATAGCGGATTAAGGCAGATTTGGTAATGCCCAAAAAAGGTCTCAGACAGGCCACACCATCATGATAGCTTACTGGCATCATGGCTTTTAGACCCGAAAGGGACGAGCCTTTATGGAGCCTCATCAATATAGTTTCAGCCTGATCATCACAGTGATGGCCAAGCAATAACACGCCGCCTGATTCACGCGCCCGTTCAGTAAGTTTTGCAAAGCGTTGATTGCGTGCCCAATTCTGAATATCGCCTTGTGGTGGCGGCACGTTGATTGTCAGAAGTTCTGCTGTGATCTGATGACGTGCCAACTCGGCTATCACAGACAAAGCCTCAGCTTCAGCCTCACTTCGGATATTATGATTTACCACCAGCGCAATATGAGCCAGTCCATTTTTATCTGCGAAATGTTGGGCACTATGGGCAAGAGACAGGCTATCAGCACCGCCAGAAACAGCCGAAAACACAGGCGCTGAACCTATCTGCGGGCGCACCCTATCAAACAGATCTGCCAGCATATCACATAGCTGATCTGCTGGCAGGGGCATGTTATGTTTGCGGGGCTTTGCAATTTGCTGCATTAGACAGCTCGCTCAACCGCTTTGTAAAGGTTTCGGTAGGCTGATCAAGTAACTGATTAAGCGAATAATACACCTCACATGCCTGCTCAGGGCTTGCAAATTGTGCAACTGATTCTGCTATCCACAAGGTGGTTTCAACGAGACGTGGATCACTTTGATAAGTAGTGTTGAATTCAGAAAAAGTCATCGCAGAATCTTCAAACTGCCCAAGCATGAACTGAACACGGCCTAGCCAAAATAGCGCATCAGATGAGCGTTCATGTTCTGGATTAAATGTTCTAAATTCTGAAAAAGCAGCTTCAGCCATTTGCAAATCATTCTGCAACGCACGGCTCAGTGCAAAGCGATATTGCTTCTCAGGGCTATCATCTGGCAAAATTTTGGGTGTTTCAGGTTCAACCTGAACAGGCTCATCTGCGTTTGCCTCAGCAGGCGCCTCAGCAGAAACAGCGCTATTATCTGCCACTGGTTTATCCGCCAGTGTTTGTGTTGTGTTATCTGCTTCAGACTGAGCAGTTTGGTTGTCAGAATCAAGGAACGGCTCAAGCTCAGCTTTATCAATAGACCAGCTTGTCTGGCCAGTTGACTCATCCTTTGACATGCTAACTTGTGGCGGCGTACCTGCGCCTAATGTATCTTGCTGGACAAGCTCATTGGCTAGTTCGCCATCTGAAAGCGATAGCAAGGTAGATACCCGTTTTTCGACTCTCAATACCCGAAATTCAATATCTGATGACATCTCAAAAATACGTGATAGCCGCTGGTTCATAATCGCGATACTGTCATTCAATTTGGCAATTTCTGACTGTAATGCTTGCGAATCCACAGATGCCCCTGATGATTTTGCTACCACAGAGGCAGAAATTTTCTCAAGCTCATTCTTGGTATTGCGAACGTCTTCTTCAACAATGCCACGCAATTCCTTAAGCGATTCTTCAAATGTATCAAGACGTAATTGCTGGCGTGTTAGCAAATCTCTATCTGCGGAGGTCAGCCCAGCTGAACGTTGCGAATTATTTTGCGCCATCGCAGACATGCTGATGCCAAGCCAAATCGCTGTTACTGCTACTACATATTTAAGCCATTCTAGCTTCACGTTCATGTCACCCCCGTCACGTTCCCAAAATCTCAATTCTATCAGCTGTCTTTACCAATTATGCCTAATCTCGCCCAGTGTTTCATAGCGACAATTTGAGGCTTAATTAAGGCATTTTGCGTCTCGTCTAATTTTTTCCCGCTCAGCTTGTTGCAAAAAAAGGGTCTTGCCCAATCGCAAAACCCTTTTTTGAAGCGTGTGCCAATCATAAAAACCTTTGGCACGATACCTTACAACACAGCAATAATGCCTATTGCTAGTTCAGCTTTGTTTCTGCACGACGGTTCAGACGCCATGCGGCTTCGTTTGAGCCAACCTTTGATGGGCGTTCTTTACCATAAGAAATGATCCTGATGCGCTCTGAGCTGATACCCTTAGAGACCAGATAATCACGAGCCGCAGCCGCACGACGCTCACCAAGAGCAAGGTTATATTCACGGGTACCGCGTTCATCAGCATGACCACCCATAATCACCCGAGCCTGAGGACGGGCTTTCAGGAACGCAGCCTGTCTGTCCAATGTGCGCTGAGCGTAATCAGATAGGGCAGCTGAATCAAAATCAAACAGCACAGTGCTTCCGACCTTTGCAAATTCTTTTTTCAGCATCTCTTCTGGCGTCAGGCTTTCTTCTGCTGCAGTTGTTGTTGCGCTGGAAGAAGAGCTGGTTGCTGTTCCAGAGGATGAAGACGCAGTCGCGCTTGATGATACGTCACCAGCTGTATCAGCTGTTGTTGTTGACGCAGTTTCACAAGCTGCAAGGAATGCCGTACCAATTAACAGGATGAATACACGTTTTAACATTAAAGAAACCCCCAAACAGGTTAAACCTGAACATTTGTTGTTTGTCAGGCCGCTTTGTTATCAAAAAACTTAACATAACATTCTTAAACGATGTTCGCTTACCCCAACCGATCTTAAAAAGGCGTTCAAGGTGTCATGCAAGCAAATGCACTATTAGCAATCAAGCCAATGTCACGTCAAATACAAAAACCACAATTATCTCAAAAAATCAACACAAAACAGGCTTTCCCACCCTAAACTAGACCTTTTTATCGGTTTTGTCATCTCAGCCCTACTGATGAGCCAATATATGGTGCCAATATATTCCCTTTATATCGTTGCGACATTCTTTAGAAAAATTTATTGCAATAATGGCGACCACGCTGGATCACTTGCATCTGCAGGTGTTAATATCCGTCGCTCATTAAAGCCCGTAATGTCAATCCGATATAGATGTGTTTCACCGCCTTCACCACTATCTGTGACAGGTTGCTTTTTGAAATACATAAGCACTCTGCCATTTGGCGCCCATGTCGGAGCTTCAACCAAAAACCCTCGCGCCAACAGACGTTCGCCTGAACCATCAATATTCATCACGCCGATATAAAATTCGCCACGATACATTTTGGTAAAGGCAATCATATCACCACGCGGCGACCAAACAGGGGTTGCATAACGCCCATCGCCATAGCTTATGCGGTTCACCTGTTTGCCTTGCCTGTTCATGATATATAATTGCTGACTGCCACCCCTATCTGAATTAAACACAATAAATTTGCCATCAGGCGAATAGGATGGCGATGTATCAATAGAGGGCGAGCGTGTCAGCCTGCTTTTTGACTGGGTACGCAAATCCATCTCATAAATATCTGTCTGCCCGTCTTGGGCAAGGCTCATAATCAGCATATTGCCATCTGGCGCAAAGCGTGGCGCAAAGGTCATGCCTGGAAACCGCCCTAACCGTTCGGTACGTCCAGAGGCAACATCCAGAAGATAGACATTTGGCTCATCATTAAAATAATTTAGATAGGCCACTTCCATAGCTGTTTTTGAAAAGCGCGGCGTTAGCACCAAATCTGCGCCTGTGGTAAGAAATCGGTGGTTGTGACCATCCTGATCCATAATGGCAAGACGTTTGATTCGCCTATTTTGAGGCCCTTCTTCTGAGATATACACAATCTGAGTATCAAAATAGGGCATATCGCCAGTAAATTCTTCATAGACAAAATCACCAATCTGGTGGGCAATTCTGCGCAATCCCTGCTTGTCAGCAGTGCCACTTCCTTCGGTGATATTGCGCTGGGTAACAACATCCCACAGCACAAATTCAATTTGCAACAAGCCATCTGCATCTTCATAGGCGCTTCCGATCAGCAATCCCTTTGCGCCCAGAGGTGACCAATTTGCAAAATCAGGTCTTATTTTTGGCGAGGCTGGCGGCTGAATAAAGGCAGCACTATCGATGGTTCTGAACAGCCCAGAGCTGACCAAATCATCTGAAATAATCTGGCTGATTTGTTTGCCAACAGCAGATGGCCTGCCATCAAGCCCTGTAAAATCAGCTATTGCAACTGGAATAGGCTCAATCTGGCCTTCCGTGATATCAAGACGCGGAATATCTGTCTGGCCATAGGCTAGCATAGGTGCAACCAGCACCCATGCAATAGTCGCCAGCACACCCCTGTAGCCAGCTTTTATGTTAGTGTTCATTCTTGCCCTGAACGCTTTTATATCCAGAAACCCCATCTATCTGCCCCTTACAAGATTATGGCTTAAACCTGTATTACCCCAATTTTTTGCTGGTAAGCGCCTTACAACATTACCGCCCATTTACCAGCCTTACGAGAATCTCTGCCAGTCGCACATGTCATTAACTGTACCTTCTGCACCATGATGTCAACAACCCTGTTTGACGATCAGCCCTATGGCTAAACCCCAGCGCACGTTTATCGCCGCAATAATCAACCCATTAACAAACCCATTCTGATAGCTTCAGATTAGGCAAATTTCATGTCAAAAACATGGCAATTATCGGATAAATTTTGGATCAAAGCCGAAAATAAACTTTTCCCATAGCTCGAACTTTTCAGGCGGCAACGGCAATTTACCACAGTCAATAACCGCCCGTAACGCCGCTTCAGCGGCCACTTTATAGGTTTTATCGCTGTTAAATCTGTCTGCATCAAGTATCTCGGCTTTTTTGACAGAGCCATCACGCTCTAGCTCAAGATAAATATCAACTTTCAAATCCCCATCGCCCTTCGCACCCAATGGCGGAGACCAGCATTTTGAAATATGGGCACGCAACCTATCAAGATCTGACAGCCCAAGGGTTAGCTGTTTTTGCTCATCCTCATTTGGCGTATTATCAGCCGCCGCTTGTGCCAATGTATTTGCCAAACTATCCCTTGCTTCTTGTTTTTGTTTTGCCTTCTGGTTCTTTTCTGCCTTTTTTGATTTTGATACATCTGCCAGATTCTGAAGCACACCAGAAAGAGCTTGCACCTTCTGTTTTTGCTGTGACTTTTTGATCAGCTTATTGGGGCGAGATGGCGGCGCATCAACGGCCACTGTTTTTTTCTGTTCTGGCCTTTGTTTTGGCGGTTGTTGAATTTTGGGCGGCGTAGGCCTAGCGGCAGGCGCACTTACAGGCTTTGGCTTTGGCGCTTCAACCTGTTTATCTGGTAGAATCTCTGCTTCAGGCGCAGGCGCGTTTTTAGGCGCCTCAATCGGCTTGGCGGCCTCTACTGGCTTTTGCGGAGGCGGAGGGGGCGGCGGAGGCGGAGGCGGCGGACGCTTCTTAGTTTCTTCCTGTTCAGTCTCAGAAGCCTTAGGGGATTTGCTTTTTGCGGCCTCAAGATTAGTCTCAGGCACACGATTAACCATATTCACAATGACCAGCGGTTGGGCTGTAGTTGGCGGGCTGGCAATAAACGGCCAGGCAATCGAAAAGCTGAACGCAACCAGAAGATGGAATGCGACTGATATAATCAGTGTATTTCGGCTAATCTGCTGCTCAGAACCCATCTGTTATCTCATGGCGCCAGAAGCTAGTTTTCAGGCAGCTCAGCAACCAGAGCAACACGCTCAAATCCGGCTGACTGGATGCGACCCATCAGGCTAAGCACCTCGCCATAGGCCACAGACTTATCGCCCCGTACAAAAATACGCACCTGATTATTTTCTTGCGAGATAGCTTTTAGGCGAGGCACCAGATTTTCAGCGTCAATTTGGGTATCTTGCAGGAAAATATCACCCTGCTTTTGCAACGATACCACCAAAGGCGCCTGATCTGCATTGATCTGGCCAGCTTGGGTTTTTGGCAAATCAACAGGCACGCCAACTGTCAATAACGGAGCTGTGACCATAAATACGATCAGCAAGACCAGCATCACATCTACAAATGGCGTTACGTTAATCTCGCCCATAGGCCGGTGCGAATGACGCCGCCGACTACTGCCTTGTCTGTTTAGCGACATGCCCATTATGGTGCCTGCCCTTCATCTAGCTGGCGACCAAGCAAGGTTGAGAATTCCTGAGCAAATACATCTAGCAATCCGCCAATCTTATCCATATCACCTGAAAATTTATTATAGGCCACAACCGCAGGAATAGCGGCGGCCAGCCCCAATGCAGTCGCAAAAAGCGCTTCGGCAATACCAGGCGCAACCACCGCAAGCGAGGTATTTTTGGATTCTGCGATCGAGGTAAAACTGTTCATAATTCCCCAGACTGTGCCAAATAATCCTACAAATGGAGATACAGAACCAATAGAGGCAAGCACGCTCATGCCCGCTTCCAGCCGTTCCATCTCTTTGGTGATGGTCGATGTCATGCTTCTATCTATCCGCATCATCACATTTGCGCGCAACCCTTCTGATCGCCCCATCGCAAGACCATTCATTTTTGCGCGGCGCAATTCATACATAGCCGCTACAAACACCCGTGCCTGTGCTGATTCAGGCTGGTCGCCAGTTTGATTATATAAATCTTCTAGTGAGCCACCTGACCAAAAATCATTATCAAATTCGGCCATTGTTTTACGTTGTTTTCTGAACAGCGCTATCTTTGAAAAAATGATAGCCCAGCCCCAGACAGAAGCTGCCACCAGAATAAACATCACAAATTTGACGATAGGGTCTGCCGCTAGAAACAGGCCAAACATGCTCATATCAACATGCTGGGTCTGAATTGCTGTCTGTTGAAGGGTTACTGTGTCTGCCATAACATCCTCTGACTTTACCTGATTTTCCTAACGTTCACACGCCGTATATAGCGCTCTTAATATGCTTATGCGCTTTATGCAATGAATAAGCACCGATATGAAGCCTTTTGATTACTGTCCATGCTGTAATGTAGAAATTATGTCTCGTAATGGTGCTGGAAATGCCTTAGGACCTGAATTTATCTCAACCCAGCAACCATGCACGATAACTCTGGCAGAAATAAGGCCATTTTCGTGAAATATATTCTGATGCAATTCAACAGATGCACGACCACATCTGGCCACTGAAGTACAGACAACCATCTGGTCATGCAATTTAGAGGGGGTTTTATACTCTGCTTCTAGTTTGCGGATAACGAACCCCTGCTGATATTCTGACAACCAGTGGCCAAGCGAGAAGCCTGACGCACGAAGCCAAGCTGAGCGCGCACGCTCGGCAAAATTGATATAGCTCGCATGATAGGTAATGCTACCTGCATCTGTATCTTCATATTGGATCACAAGTGGGTAATGATGCTCGCTATGGTTGGCACGCGTGACAATGTCACCATCAAGTCCAACCTTGCATGATGCCAGCCATGCGGCAAAGGGCTCATTGGCGCTTGTCATTCTGCCTCACCTTTGCCCTCTGGCATATCAGTAAGAAAATCAAGTTGCGATAGTGCAGACGCAGGAGGTGTCATGCCAATATATGACCAGCCAGAACGTGCAAGGCATCGCCCCCTTGGGGTACGCATTAACAGCCCAGTCTGCATTAAATATGGCTCTATCACCTCTTCTAACATATCACGCTGTTCTGAAAGCACTGCCGCCAGCGTATCTACCCCCACAGGCCCGCCGCCATAATGCTCAGCAAGTGTCATCAGATAGCGCCTATCCATGCCATCTAATCCCATCTTGTCAACATCCAGCAATATAAGCGCCTTATCGGCTACTTCTGCTGTGATATGATCAACCCCGTCAACTGAGGCAAAATCCCGAACTCGTCTTAGCAGGCGCCCTGCCACTCTTGGCGTACCGCGCGAGCGTGATGCAATTTCCATCGCCCCTTCATGGGCAAGATTCATTGCCAGCTTTTCGGCTTGTGCTGTAACAATGTTAGCAAGCTCATCATGTGAATAATAATGCATCCGCATCTGAATTCCGAACCGATCCCGAAGCGGGGTGGTAAGCAAGCCTGCACGTGTAGTTGCACCCACCAGCGTGAAGGGCGGTAAATCTATCCGTACAGATCGCGCAGATGGTCCTTCACCTATCATCAAATCTAGCTGAAAATCTTCTAATGCAGGATATAGCACCTCTTCCACAGCAGGGTTTAGCCGATGAATTTCATCAATAAACAGCACATCCCGTGGCGCTAAATTTGTAAGCAATGCCGCCAGATCGCCCGCACGGGCAATAACAGGCCCTGATGTTGCCTTAAAGCCAACCTTCAGCTCTGTTGCAATTATCTGTGCCATAGTGGTTTTGCCAAGACCTGGCGGGCCATGCAGCAATGTATGATCCATTGCGTCTTCCCTGCCCTTTGCGGCATGGATAAAGGTTTCAAGATTGCTGCGCCCTTGCCCCTGCCCGATAAAATCAGCCAGATGAAGCGGCCGTAATGCAGGGTCTCTGCCTGTCTGGTTTTCCGCAGAAATGAGGCGGTCTTCTGGCATTTCCCTATTATTTTGTGTCACGTAGCAGGCATCCTTTTCAGCCAAGATATAGCTATCTTAAAGGTTAAACCATGACCCATCAAATAATTCAATCTCTGCCCATCTTTTTCAACGCAAGCTGAATTAAGGCAGGCAATTCAATATCGGGCGATTCTGCAAGACAGCTACTAACAGACCCAAAGGCTTCTGAACGTGAATAACCAAGATTAACGAGGGCAGATAGCGCATCCTGAGCCACTATCGAACTTGTGTTTTGGGCATCTGGCAAGGCTGTCCCTGATGGAACACCCCCCTCAAGGCTTGTCCCGCCCGCATGTGTGATATTACCGACTTTCTGGGCAAGCTCATTGACTATGCGCAAGGCTATTTTGGGGCCAATACCATCTGCACGGCTGACCATAGCTTTATCTGCGGCCAAGATTGCCTGAACCAGCTCTTGCGGGCTGAGGGTGTTCAGGATAGACAAGGCAGCCTTTGCGCCAACGCCTTGAACAGTCTGAAGTAGCCTGAATGCATCCTTATCTTCAGCATGAACAAAGCCATATAGGGTAATGGCATCTTCACGCACTACCATTTCAATCAACAAGGTGCAGCTTTCAGGGGCAGATGGCAGAGCAGCAATCATTCTGCCAGTACCATGCACAAGATATCCAACGCCGCCTACATCAATAATAACATAGGATAAATCTGTGCTTATTATTCGGCCTGTCAAAGATGCTATCATACTAAGGTTTAGTCCTTTTGTTTTGCCAACGCCGCTTCTATTGCGCTTGCCAGTGCTGGGTTTGCCGAAAATTTGTCCTTTTTTGCAGCAACTATTCTCGATGTTTTATCAGTCAGAGGGATACCTGAGCCATGCAGACCAGAAATTGCTATGGCCAACGCATCAGCGCCATCACCTGCCGCTATTTCGATTGCCAGAATCTGCGATACCATATAGGCAATCTGTGCTTTATCAGCAGAACCACTGCCAACAACAGATTGCTTTACCGCGCGGGCTGAAATTTCTATCAAAGGCAGGTCATGCTGTGCTGTTGCAAAAATGGCCACCCCACGAGCCATCCCAAGCCGCAAGGCAGAACGGGCATTATTATTCATGAAAATATCTTCAATGGCAGCGGTTTCAGGCGAAAAGCGCGAGATCACCTCCAACAGCCCATCACCAAGCAATTTTAGACGGTGTGGATCAGACTGGCTAGGCGATGTTTTAATCACCCCATGAGCCTGATAGATAAGCCTGTGATGTTCAAGCGAAACAATGCCCCAACCAGTTGCTGTCAAGCCAGGATCTATGCCAAGCATCCGCAACAGACCTACCCCCTAACGCTGTTAAATTCTATCTCGGCGCCAGTATTATTCATCAATTTTCGCCATAATTTCGTCTGAAATTTCAAAATTAAACGAGATATTCTGCACATCATCACAATCTTCAAGCACATCAATGAATTTCAACAATGTTTTTGCCTGATCTTCATTCACCTCAATGGTATTTTGAGGTACCCATGTAATTTGGGCATCTTCGGGCGCGCCAAAACTATCTTCTATCTGTTCTCTTGCGGCCGCAAAATCCTCAGGTGCGGTCGTGATAACATGGCCTGTTTCATCTGATTCAACATTATCTGCACCTGCTTCAAGGGCTGATTCAAACACGCTATCAGCATCACCTGCTTCTGCGCTCAAGCTTATCTGCCCGACCTTGTCAAACATAAAGCTGACCGACCCTGTTTCGCCAAGTGAGCCGCCGAATTTTGAAAAGGCCGCCCGCACTTCAGAGGCCGTTCTATTTCGGTTATCTGTCAAGGCTTCAACAATGAAAGCTGTACCACCAGTACCATAGCCTTCATAGCGGATTTCTTCATAAAGCTCACCCTCACCGCCTTCTGCCTTTTTCAGGACACGTTCAATATTGTCTTTTGGCATATTTGCAGCGCGCGCCGCCGCCAATGCGGTGCGCAAGCGCGGATTTGAATTTGCATCAGTGCCCTCTCGTGCGGCCACTGCCAGCTCTTTGATAAGACGTGTGAAAATCTTGGCACGCTTTTTATCCTGAGCGCCCTTACGATGCTGAATATTTTTGAATTTGGAATGGCCTGCCATGCCGAACTCCTGCTATTTTGCCTGTTCTCGTTATGGGTTAGAGATAATAATAGCGCTATCGCCATATCACCTGAAAAAATATGCCCCAGCATAACGGCTTGCACCGCTGCATACCAGCATAAAATATACCCGCTTTATCTATCTTGGTAAGTGCTAGCCAGCAGGGCTAAGCGCACCATCTTTGCGGAAAGGATAGATTGCGCTTGCCAGCCCTGTTTGCTGTGAAACATCAACCACCAACCCGCAGATAGTAGGCTCGCCTGAGGCCACAGACAGGCTGCCTTTGCGCTCACCTGTAAAGCGCGAAGTTGCAGCCAGCTTATCCATGCCAATCACAGAGTCATAATTTCCGCACATGCCAGCATCTGTAAGATAGGCTGTACCCGCCAGCAGAATTCTATGATCTGCTGTTGGCACATGAGTATGGGTACCCACAACCAGACTTACCTGCCCATCCAGAAAATGCCCCATAGCTGTTTTCTCAGAAGTTGCCTCACCATGCACATCTACTACAATCACATCTGCATTCTCGCCAAGCGCCAGCTTCTGCATGAGCTGTTTCATCGTCATAAAGGCATTTGCATTTTCTGCCATAAACAGATTGCACATCACATTTACAACCGCTAGCCGCATTCCGCCCGCACACTGTATAATGACATAGCCTGCACCAGGATATTCTGCGCCCATATTCAGCGGTCTGATAAGACGTGTCTCGCGCCCGATATAGGGTGAGATTTCCCCCTTATCAAACACATGATTGCCAGTGGTCAGCACATCACATCCTGCCTCGAACAGCCTGTCGCAAATATCAGGGGTAACGCCAAATCCGCCTGCGGCATTCTCGCAATTCACAATTGCTGCATCTATGGTGTAGTGCGATTTAATTTCGGCTAGCTGCGCGCCAACCGCATTTCGTGCCGCACGGCCTACAATATCTCCTAGAAACAAAATCCGATAATCTGTCTCAGCTTTTTTGCCAATCGCCTGCATCATCGCCTGTTGCGTCATTCCGTTATCCTTTGTCGAAGTGAATAAATTGAGACGGTGTTAATAACCCGTCAAGCGGCTGGTCGAACTCATCTATCGGAACAGACTGGACGTATTGTGCATCATACCCGACCCCGATAACATACACGCTATGTTGCGCTTCTTTCAGGCCAGCTATTGTTCTGTCATAAAATCCGCCGCCATAGCCAAGCCTATATCCCCGCACGTCACATGCCAAAAGCGGCGACAAAATAATATCTGGCGTGACTAGCCTAGCGTGGGCAGGTGGTTCTGCAATACCAAACCTGCCTGCAATCAGCTCATGCTCATTTCCAGAAAATACCCCAAAGCTAAGCGGGGTCGCATCATCGCCTGTTATTGGCAACGCCGTTATCATGCCGAAATCCCTGCATTTTGCCAACACCGCTCTACAATCAATCTCAGAACGATATGGCCAGAAGCCCGCAATGATTTGTCCTGCGAAAAACACCTCTGGCAAGCCTGTCAAAAGGGGGGTTAGCTGGGCAGATAGCCTGTCAGCTGCATCAATCTGCGTGCTATGCGCATTTGCTCTTATGGTCGCAAATTTGCGCCGTGCATCAGCTTTTCTGGTGATTATATCTGCGGTGTCAGCGCTCATATATTAACTTGCTTTTTGCTTATGAATTTTTCAAGCGATTAGGGGATGCCCGTTATAATATCGCAAACCTAATGCCCTTATGCGATGCCCTTAGTGATGCCCATAGCGATGATAGCCAGCCTAGCCGTTGGTATGTTTCATCCTCTGTGACCTGTTAAACAGGTGGGCGCCGCAATAATAAAACCTCAGCTTTATCAGAGGTAGCTCCCTACAGAAGATTATGGTCCCAGGGATTGAAAGACCTGACGCACTCGCCAGCTATCATCACCTCTGACTTCTAAGTGAAACTGCGTTATTTCGCAAGTGTTGCTGTGATTGTATTGATCCGCATTGCTGCCTGTTCTATTTGCTGTGCGATCGAATCAGTGTCAATAAGCGGTGGGGTTGGCTGGTCAGAGTGCGGTTGGGCGCTTGCCAGCTCGTCTGCCATCATTATTGAGACCACTGCCAGCAACCAGCTTTCTGGCACGTGACCTGCCTGTTCTTTTAACGTCTGAAGTCGAGAATCAATTTCTGCTGCGAGCGTAAGAATATGAGACTCGCTACCTTCATCACATCCCATCTGATAGGATTGTCCATTTAATGTTACGGTTACAACAGATTGTGCCATGATTAGATTTCCTAGCCTTCGCCTCTGCCATTTTGCGATGACAAAATAAGGCCGCTCGCCTCGCTTACAAGTGATTTCAAGCGGTTAAGCTCATCCCGAACAGCCTGCTTATCCTCAACAGACAGGGCAATTGCGGCAGGCGCCGCATCTTGAGATGACCCAGCATTGATTGTTTCAGCCCGCTCAGAGACAGTTTTTTCTAATGATACCAATGCTGTTTGTAATGCCTGAAAGGCATGTTCGATAGATTCGTTCATCTTAGCGGTCTGGCTCATGAAAAACCCACCTTATCCTCTGCTATTTGACATGATCTGCGTCCAGCAAGCCTGCGCAATTTACTATCAGATCATGGCTGTGATATGACATATGCTAATAGGGCAATTAACATAGCCATCTCTAATCCGAAGACTGCGTCATTTAAGAAAAAAAAACAAGATGCACAACAGCTTGCTGTGCAATCTTATATCTAAACAACAAGCTATCATTCCTTTTAATTCAACAGTTTCACCATCTCAGCCCATCAGTTATGTTTTTTTGGATAACCAACCAGCTTTTTGCTATCCGCCTGATTTCGACCATGATGAGATTGACGAATCAGCAGAAGATTGGCATTGTTCGCGGCATCTAATACCAATGTAACACAAGCTCAATCATGTTATTGGGTTATTAACCCAGACAGATTTATGGTATGAGTTTTTTAGACATACGACCTGCCTTTATCAGAATAGAGTTTTAGGATACCAAGATGACTTTTTCTTTGCCGCCGCTTGCTTCACCTGCACCTGTCACCCCTGATATGGCAAATGCCATCAGAGCGCTTTCAATGGATGCGGTTCAGGCAGCAAATTCTGGACATCCGGGCGCACCAATGGGGTTTGCAGATGTCGCAACAGTGCTATTTGCCCGCCATCTTAAATTTGATCCGAGCCGCCCTAACTGGCCTGACAGAGACAGATTTATTCTATCTGCTGGTCATGGCTCGATGCTGATTTATGCATTATTGCATCTAACAGGCTATCAGGATATGACGCTTGATGATTTGCGCCAGTTCAGACAGCTTGGCGCAAAAACCGCTGGCCATCCAGAATTTGGCCATGCGGCAGGGATTGAAACAACCACAGGGCCATTGGGTCAAGGCATTGCAAATGCAGTTGGCATGGCCATCGCAGAACGTCATCTTAATGCACGCTTTGGCGATGAGCTAGTATCTCATTTCACCTATGTTATGGCAGGCGATGGCTGTCTGATGGAAGGCATCTCTCAGGAAGCTATCTCTTTGGCAGGCCATTTAAGGTTAGGGCATCTGATTGTGCTATTTGATGATAATGGCATTTCGATTGATGGGCCTACTGATCTGTCTGTCTCAGAAAATACACGCTTGCGGTTTGAATCGGCAGGCTGGCAGGTGCTTGAGTGCGATGGGCATGATATGGACGCCATAGATAGCGCTATCCAGACAGCAAAATCTGATCTAGCTCGCCCAACATTGGTAAAGTGCAAAACGATTATTGGCAAAGGCTCTCCAGCCAAAGCTGGCACATCAAAGGCTCATGGCGCACCCTTAGGAGATGATGAAATAGCCGCCACAAGACAGGCGCTAGGCTGGCCATATCCCCCATTTGAAATCCCTCAGCACATCACAGATGATTGGCACGTTGCTGGCAATAGAGGCGCTGCTGATTATCAGGCATGGCAGGCACGTCTGACGGCAAGCCCTCTTGCCGCCCAATTCACCGAAATGCTGGCAGCTGACATATCTGACAAAGTAGCTGAGGCAATTAGCACAATGAAAGCGACGTTGGCCGCAGAGCCTGTGAAAGTAGCTAGTCGTGTAGCGAGCCAAATGACAATCAATCATCTCGTTCAAACCGTGCCTAATTTGATGGGTGGTTCGGCTGATTTGACAGGCTCAAACAACACAAAGGCAGATAGCCAGAACGGATTTTCTGCAGATAATTATTCAGGCAACTATATTTTTTATGGTGTGCGTGAGCATGGCATGGCGGCTGCGATGAACGGGATTGCGCTTCATGGCGGCATTATTCCGTATGGCGGCACGTTTTTGGTATTTACAGATTATTGCCGCCCCTCAATCAGACTATCTGCGCTGATGGGACAACGGGTTATTTATGTGATGACACATGATTCAATCGGACTAGGCGAAGATGGCCCTACGCATCAACCCGTAGAACATCTTGCTGCGTTGCGGGCTATACCGAACCTTACAGTATTCCGCCCATGTGATGTGGTAGAAACAGCAGAATGCTGGCAATTAGCGCTTGATAATCAAACAGGGCCATCTGTTCTGGCACTATCGCGTCAGGGGCTTCCGCAATTGCGGCTAGGCGAAAATGTCGCGCCGTTAAACTCTGCAAAGGGCGGCTATATTTTAACGCCAGAGTCAGGTGGTGATGCTGAAATTACGCTTATAGCAACAGGCTCAGAGGTAGCGATTGCGCATGACGCACAACAACAGCTTGAGGCAATGGGCAAGTCAACACGGCTAGTATCTGTGCCTGCGCTAGATATTCTGCTTACCCAAAGCCAGAGCTATATTGACAGCCTGCTTGGCACAGACACCAAGCTTGTCATCATCGAAGCTGGGATTGAAATGGGCTGGCATCAGCTAACAGGTGGACGCGGCACATTTATTGGCATGTCCAGCTTTGGTGCCTCAGCGCCAGCATCAGACCTTTACACCCATTTTGGCATTACAGCAGACGCTATTATTGATGCGGCACGCTAGTCTGTTGCGCCCCCTCAATTTTGGCATTATCAAACGGTAAGAGAGAGATATATGACAACACGCATTGCAATTAACGGGTTTGGTCGTATCGGACGCTTAGTGCTGAGAGCAGTGGCAGAAAATAACCATGATGATATTGAGGTCGTCTCTATAAATTCACCTGGTTCTGCAGATGTTATGGCACATTTGCTTGAATTTGATTCAACACATGGCAAATTCAAAAATTCAATCACTTTGAGCGATGAAACGCTTGATATTGGTATTGGCGCGCCTATCAAACTCACCCATGAGCGCAATCCCGAAAATCTGCCTCATGCCGAGCTTGGTGTTGATATTGTGCTAGAATGTTCAGGCAAATTTAACAGCCGTGATAAATCTGCCACCCATCTTGATGCTGGCGCAAAAAAAGTGCTGATATCTGCACCTGCCTCTGGGGCAGATCACACAGTGGTTTATGGGGTCAATCATGATAAGATGACAGCAGATCATCTGATTGTATCAAACGCATCTTGCACAACAAATTGTCTTGCGCCAATGGCAAAAATAATGAATGAAGCCTTTGGCATTATTTCTGGCAATATGACGACTATTCATGCCTATACAGGTGACCAGAATATTTTGGATAATTCGCACAAAGATTTACGCCGCGCTAGGTCTGGCGCGCGCTCGATTGTGCCAACCACAACAGGGGCAGCGCGCGCAGTGGGGTTGGTGCTACCTGAACTTGCAGGCAGGCTTGATGGTTCGGCTGTGCGGGTGCCAACTGAAAATGTGTCAGTGGTTGATTTCCATTTCTATGCCCGCAATCGCTGTTCTATTGATAGCGTCAATGCGGCTCTTGAAGCAGCGGCGAATGGCGCGATGAAGGGCGTGATGAGATGTAACAGATTGCCTCTTGTATCTGTTGATTTTAATCATGATAGCCATTCATGTGTCGCTGATTTGACACAAACCCAAGTTCAAGAAGAAAAATTTGTTCGGATCATGGGGTGGTATGATAATGAATGGGGCTTTGCAAACAGGATGCTTGATACAGCTATCTATATGAACAGGCTATAGCTCGCAAAAAATAGCTGAAATCATTGACCTTTTGCATAATCTGCGGCATGAAGGCTTCGCAGAGACAGCTTTATCTTTTGCTAGCAGCACATAAGGAGCAATAGACAGATGAAATTAAATGGAAACGCTATTCGTCCAGGCAATGTGATTGAGCATAAATCACGGCTTTGGGTTGCTGTGAAAACAAGCCATGTCAAACCTGGCAAAGGGGGGGCATTTGCCCAGATTGAACTGCGTGATATCAGAGATGGCACAAAGCTAAATGAACGCTTCAGAGCAACTGAATCAGTTGAGCGCGTAATTCTAGATGAAGCAGAGTGCACCTATCTTTATGAAGAGGGTACAAATCTGATTTTCATGCATTCTGAAACCTTTGAGCAAATCGCCATAAATGCCGAGATGGTTGGCGAGCAAGCTGCATTTCTGCAGGATGGCATGACAGTTACCTTGCAAAGCCATGAAGGCGAGCCGATTTCGGTTAGCCTGCCAGATCAGGTGGTGGTTACAGTGGTTGAGGCTGATGCAGTTGTAAAAGGCCAAACAGCGTCATCATCTTATAAGCCTGCTATGGCAGATAATGGGGTACGTATTATGGTACCACCGCATATTGAAGCTGGCACACGGATTGTCGTGAAAACAGAAGATGCCAGCTATGTTGAACGCGCAAAGGATTAGATAAGATTATGGCCCCTCGTTCAGCACTTATCTCGGTAATGAATAAAGCATCTCTTGCGGCATCTAGACGGATGATGCGCGATTTCGGCGAGGTGGAAAATCTACAAGTAAGCCGCAAAGGTGCGGCTGATTTCGTATCTCAGGCAGATATTACAGCAGAGAAAATTCTGCGAGAAGAGCTGGAAAAAGCACGTCCTGGCTGGGGCTTTATTATGGAAGAAGCAGGCACTATTGAGGGTGATGCTGGTGCGCCAACATGGATTATTGATCCCATTGATGGCACAACTAATTTTTTGCATGGAATTCCGCATTTTGCAATTTCAATAGCGGTGATGAAAGAAGATCGGCTGATAGCCAGTTCAATTTACGACCCCTGCCGTAATGAATTTTACTTTGCGGAAGCAGGGCAAGGCGCATTTCTGAATAATAGGCGGATTAGAAGCTCTGGCCGCAGGAAGTTGGCTGACGGGCTATTTGCCACAGGAATTCCCTTTCTAGAGCGTGGCACAGCAGAGAGTGACGCCCTGTTCCTAAGAGAATTAAATGCAGTGATGCAAGCATCATCAGGGGTTAGACGCTTTGGCGCAGCCTCGCTTGATCTGGCCTTTGTGGCGGCAGGCCGTTTTGATGGCTATTGGGAACGTGGCCTGAAAATCTGGGATATTGCTGCTGGCATTTTGCTTGTAAAAGAAGCAGGCGGATTTGTTTCTGACTTTTCTTCGCGTGATACGATGTTGCGTTCTGGCGATGTGGTGGCGGCTAATGCAGGGCTACATATGCCATTGCTAAAATTATTGCGTGACGCCAAAGCCTAGCCATAGCCATAGCCCTACCCCCCAACAATCCAAAAAAAATGTTCACAGTCTTGCCATAGTTTTGCGCTAGGCTTAGCATCATATATGGCTGTCAGCTATCTCGTCAGATGATGATATACTGGTGTGATAGGGGTGAGGATATGGTGTATGTGTATTGAGAGGATTAAACTCGTTAGACGCTGATCCCGATCAAATGCTAGTGCTTGCGGTGATAGGTAAAAATATGGGGGACAGATAATGAAAACACAAATAACAGACCCAAAGCGCTATCTGTTGCGAATGGTTATTATTTTGCTGGTAACCTTTGGTATTCTGGCATTGCTGTATCAACCTTTATCTGCTGCCTTTCAGGGGAATTCTGTTCTCAATAGCGTTATCATCGCAACTGCACTTATTGGTGTAGCCTTTATTTTCAGACAGACATTGCGACTAGTTCCAGAAGCGCGCTGGCTAAATACAGTAAAAACCACCCATACGCTTAGCCGATCTGCACCGCGCCCTGTGTTGCTAGCAACAGTGCATGCTATGCTATCTGCCTCGCATGAAGAACAGCATTTATCTGCGTTATCCTTGCGCTCTGTGCTAGATGGCGTCGCCGCACGGCTAGATGAAGGACGTGAAATCTCAAGATATTTTATTGGGCTATTGGTCTTTCTGGGGTTGCTTGGCACATTTTGGGGGCTGTTACAGACCATCGGGTCGGTGAGCGCTGTTGTTGGCGGCCTAGATATGACCAGCCTTGATTTTGACCAGCTAATGAGTCAGCTTCGTGAAGGGCTTGATGCGCCGCTTTCAGGCATGGCTACTGCCTTTTCATCCTCTCTATTTGGTTTGGGCGCAAGCCTTGTTCTAGGGTTTCTTGATCTTCAACTTGGCCAAGCGATGGGGCGGTTTTTCAATGAGGTTGAGGACTGGCTGTCTGCGTTTGCCCGTTTTGGAGATTCATCTGGTGCTGTGGGAAATGCTGGCAATCACATGCTTGCACAGGGGTTAAGTGAAGAAGGCGCAAGAGCCATGATCACCTTATCACGCGCCATTGAACAGGCAGAAACAGGACGTGCCAGCCATCATAGCCAGCTAGCCCAGCTTAATAGTCAGCTTGCCGTAATGAATGAAACACTGGCACAAGATGCCAGAATAACTGAGCATCTGTCGCATCTCACCACCAGATTGGAGATGTTACAGCAATCCCTTGAAACCCAGTCTAAACAGCAAAATGCAGCCATTACCGCCGAATTGAAAGCATTATCATCTGCAATAGTTAAGCTGGTTGCCAAAAAGTAAGGGGATAGCGAGATGGCACTTTCACGCTTAGGCAACAGAAACAGGCCTAGTGATTATACATGGCCCGGATTTGTTGATGCACTAGCAAGCTTGTTAATGGTATTTGTATTTGTGCTGATGGTGTTTGTGCTGATTCAGGCAAATCTTGCCTATCGGCTATCTGGTCAGGATGCCAGCCTATCAGAATTGCGGCGCGAATTATCCATGCTTGGCGAGCTGTTATCGCTTGAAAGAGATGCCAGCCTTGCGCTTTCAGCTGATCTTGCGCGCACCCAGAGCCAGCTTGCCAATACCCAATCCTTGCTTCAATCAACCCAAACCGAGCTAGGACAGACACAATCTGCCCTAGATGAAGCGACTAAAAACACTCTTTCTCTTAGCGAGCAACTTGCGGCGGCCACTGCCCAGCTTGGCCTATCACGCCAGCAATCCGCCGATTTACAATCTCAGCTATCAGATGCAAATCGTACCGCCGCCAGACTAGAAGAAACACTTACATTATCAGAAGTCGAACGACAGGCCTTGGCAGAAAAGCTGGCACAGTCTGAGGCTAGGCTTGTTGAGTCTGTCCAGAATATTGCGAGCCAGCAAACCCGTATTGATGCATTACAAACCGAAATCACAGATGCCAATCAGCTGATCAAAGATACCAGCCAGAAACTGGATGAAGAGAAAAATCTAACCGCAAATGCCAAACGTGAAGTAGATGAGCTTACCACTGCCATGCTAGGCTTACAGGCTGAGCTTACGCGGCTTCGTGGCCTGCTTGATGATAAAAAGCGTGAAGCGGTGAAAGATAAAATAGCTATCGCTAATCTTGGCAAAGAGCTAAATAATGCGCTGGCAAATAAGGTGCAGGAATTACAAAATTTCAAATCCGAATTTTTTGGACGTGTTCGCGAAGTGCTGAAAGATAGAACAGATGTCCAGATAGTCGGAGACCGCTTTATTTTCCAGTCAGAGGTGTTATTTGCACCCGGACAGGCCAGCATCGGCGAGGCAGGTGAAAAACAGCTTAGCCAGATAGCAACTGCGCTGATTGAAATCACCACCACAATTCCTGAAGATATCCCATGGCTGTTACAGGTGGATGGTCACACAGACAATATTCCAATAGCAGGGCAATATCAGGATAATTGGGATTTATCAACAGAACGTGCGCTATCAGTTGTCAGGCTGATGGTCGCAAATGGGGTGCCGCCACAACGTCTATCAGCCGCAGGCTATGGCGAGTTTCAACCCGTATCAATTGGGGACACAGCGTCAGACAGACAGAAAAATAGGCGCATTGAGCTAAAGCTTACACAGCGGCTTGGCTCGGAATAGGGATGGGCAGAGCGCATAGACAAATCAACATACTGCTTTCTAGTATTCTCATTACCTACTTGCTTACAACCGCCAGTCTTAGCGCTGAATTTAATCTAAAGATTGGTCTATCTGATACATATGCCAATTCTCTTAGCCTGCAATCCTTTGACTTGTCTAACAATAATCTCCTTAATGCATCATCTCAGACGCTAGAATCCTTCATGCTGCTAGACCAAATGGTAGCGCAACTCTCCGCCTCAGCAGACGTAGGAAAAAATGCTGTATTTGATGTTGTAACATCTGAAACTGTCACAGTAGATGCCTACTATTCAGAACATCAAATTCTAATAGATATTGCCAGTTTTGCACAGGCTGGCAACGCAATATCAGATGGATTTATCCTGCAAAAATTTGCCTCTCATGATGCATTACAGATACCTTTCGGCACAAACGGGCTAACGCCCCTATCAATGAATATTTCTGCCAATATAACCTGCTCCTGTCTGGAGGCAGAGTTTAACCATGCACCAATGGATGGGCATATTTCGTGGCCATCAACAGAAGCCGAAATTCAGGTTTTGCTAAATCATGTAGATAACACTATCCCATTGAGCTTGGATATGGCGCTTAGACCAAGACCTATCGGGCAGATTCCCATTATCATCTCTGATGGCAATGGGCATTTACTCAACCATAACCAGATCAGCGATTTTGAGGGCATTTTTGTTATCGCATTCACGCAGGATAGAGAGTGCGCCTCTTGCATCAATGCAGTCTATGCAGGGTCATCCAGACGCAGATCAGACACTGACGCTCTGCTGGTGGTGATGCAGAACTCACAATAATACCTAATAGCCTGATGCTATGAGAATTGGCGAAGGGCAAGCGCTTGATAGACTGGATTATCTGCCAGCAATCTATCATGTGTGCCTGTTGCTATTACCCTGCCCTTATCCATAACCACAATTAAATCTGCATCCTGAACAGTTGACAATCGATGGGCAATTACCAGCGACGTTCTGTGTTTCATTACCAGATCAAGCGCCGCCTGAATTTCCTGTTCATGCTGGCTATCAAGCGCAGAGGTCGCTTCATCCAATAATAGAATTTGCGGGTCAACCAGAAGCGCACGCGCAATTGCAATACGCTGACGCTGGCCCCCAGACAGGCGCACGCCTTTTTCGCCGACAAGCGTGTCATACCCCTTTTCAAGCTCTGAAATAAAGCCATGTGCGGCGGCTTTGCGCGCTGCCTGTTCAATCTGTGATAGGCTGGCATCTGGTCTGCCAAAGGCGATATTTTCTCTGATCGTTGTTGAAAACATTGTGGCATCTTGAGGCACAAGCCCGATGTGATTGCGCACCGTGCCAATATCTAGCGTGCTAATATCCTGCCCGCCCACCAATATACGCCCCCCCGTGGGCGCATAAAACCCAAGCAACAGATGAAATAAGGTTGATTTACCTGCGCCACTTTGCCCAACAATGGCAATTTTCTGATGTGGCAGGGCAGTAAAACTTAGCTGATCAATAACCGCAACATCTTTCCGCGCTGGATAGCTAAAACTTACCCCCTTAAAACTGACAGATAACGCCCCATCTTTATCTTGATCTGTATTTAGGGCTGGCAGTGATTTGGTATGACGTTGGTCGCTTATGTGCGACAGTAATTCTGCAATACGTTCAGCCGCGCCTGATGCGCGTTGCAACTCGCCACCAAGCTCAGACAGGGTGCCAACAGAAGTAGCTACCAAAAAAGCATAGAAAATAAAGGCGGATAAATCACCAGCACTTATCTTTCCAGCCAATAAATCACGCCCGCCAATCCATAAAATCATAGTAACCGCTGTGATCACCATAAAGATAATAAAGCCAGATAAAACAGCCCTTAACCTGACACGTGATAGCCCTGCCTGCAACGCTGCTTCAACACGCCCTGAAAAGCGCTTCATAGCGTTCTCTTCCTGCGCAAAGGCAAATACCGTGCGAATATTGCTAAGCTGTTCTTCTGCTTCTGCTGACACATCCCCAAGCCGTTCTTGCGCCAGACGAGAGGCAGCACGCAAGCGGCGCGCCAATATCAGCAATGGCACCACAATTATCGGCACAATAACCGCCACCACAACAGACATTTTAACAGATGACAATACCACCAGCACCAAACCGCCAGATAGCAATATCACGTTGCGAACTGCCATCACCAACGTTGTTGCCATAACTGTTTGCAAAATCGCTGTATCTGCATTTATCCGCGCTAGAATATCGCCTGTGCGCGCTGTTTCAAACCATGATACTGGCAGGCGCGTAAGGTGCAAAAATATCGCATTGCGAATATCGGCCATCACCTTTTCAGCCACATCATTTACAATCGCCATGCGCAAATAGCTGCCAATCCCCAAAAATAAGGCAAGCCCCACCATCACCAGCACCGCATTATCCAGAAGCTGGCTGTTACCACCATCCCCTAGCCCTTTATCCACAATAAAGGCAAGCCCGCGCCCAAGTGACAGTAACGCAAGCGATACCCCAATCAAAATCACAATCGCAATTGCTAGCCTGCCACGATAGCGTGTAAGGTATGGCAGAAACCCGCGAAAGGCAGATGCGTTAGCTGTTGAAGGTGACATGCTCATATCAATCGTCTGGGTTGCTATCTGTTGGCTATACTATAGAAGCAGGCTTAGCATGAAGCGGCTGGGAAGTTAAGATGCAGGCTGAAATGAGCTGGTTGCATTTTGTCGCACTGTTTTTCTATCTTTATCCTATGAAATCACTTGCATCCTATGCCGAAAACCGCTATATCATCGCCTCTGAAACAGATTATTTACGTATCAGCATGTCGCCTTTATAAAAGGGAAGATGCTGAGGAGCAAGAAACATGAAAAAAGATATCCATCCTGAATATCATGAAATTACGCTGATTATGACAGATGGCTCAAAGCGCACAACGCGCTCAACATGGGGCAAGCCAGGCGATGAAATGCGTCTTAGCATAGATACGCTGAACCACCCTGCATGGACAGGCCAACAGCGCGTGCTTGGCGCCGAAGGTCAGGTCGCACGCTTTAATAAGCGGTTTGGCGGTTTGGGCGTCAAATAAATTCAGCCTAAATCCAAGCGTCTTGCGCCCGCAAATGGGACGCTATAAAACGCTTCATACTTCTCATAGCACGCTTGTTTATGGCGTGCTTTTTTTATGGCTCTTGACATATCCCTAGCGAATTCCCACCTATGTAAATAGAGGCAATAATGCTTCAAAAAGCGGCATGCTTATGAAAGGTGCCGTGATAACCACCTTGCTTTTTGAAAGAAGGAACCTGATATGACACATCTTGATTTAACCCCATTTTATCGTAGCGCTATCGGTTTTGACCGGATGGCAAATATGGTAGACAGCCTGTTTCAGGCGCCAGACCAAAGCCAGCCAAACTGGCCACCTTATAATATCGAAAAATGCGATGAGAACAGCTATCGTATCACGATGGCAGTCGCTGGTTTTGCGCAGGCTGACCTAGATATCACGCTTCATGAGCAGAAGCTGACAATCACAGGAAAGCAAGCAGATGACGGCAAAGACACAGAATATCTGTATCGCGGCATTGCCTCTCGCCAGTTTGAACGCCGCTTCCAGCTAGCCGATTTCATCCAGATAAAGGGTGCAACGATTCAGGACGGCTTGCTTCATATTGACCTGGAACGCGAAGTGCCAGATGCTATGAAGCCCAGAAAAATCGAAATTTTCAATAGCGAATCAGTTATTGAAGGCACTGGCAAAACAGCCGCATTAAAGCGCAAATAGTGTCCATCTTAGCAGGTAATGCCCCTCACCAGCAGGTAGCGGGGCATTATCTTTGTTGGATTGCCACTGCCAAACGGTGCAGAATATTCGCAGTAGCCCCCCAAACAGGGGGGTCTGTGCCGTCAATTACATAATAATCTCGCCAGCTGCCATCTTCGCCTTGTCTGCGTTTTGGGATAAAATTGTCAAGCGACAATAATTGTGTTGCCGAGATGCATAATATATCTGCCACCTCATCTTCAGATAGGCTAAGCGAGCCAATCAATGGCGTGGTAGGCAGGGCTGACAGGCCTACTGCTACATCCACCAGATAGTCGGTTGAGGTTAGCACTGGCAGGCTATAGCCTAGTGGCTCAACCATATCTGATGACAATCCAATCTCTTCTTCTGCTTCTCTTAACGCGGTTGCAAAACCATCGCTATCGATAATTTCTGGCTTGCCGCCAGGTAAGCTGACCTGACCTGGATGAATTCTGAGATGATGCGCACGTTGTGTTAGCAAAATAGACAGCTCGCCTGCCTCCTCAGCTAGCAACATCAGAACAGCTGCCTGTTTCGTTCCATGATTTGGTATCTCACCATCATAGTGAGGCGGCCTTGGTGACAAACAGGATGTGATCTGGCCTAGTAATAAAGTTGATGGCCGTGCTGTCATGGGCTAGCGCCGTTGCCAAAATCGCTATCATGCTGGTGATCATCCTGATCTAAGCTGAAAAATTGGTTATGGCTTGTCACCCCCACTGCGCCTGTATGGGGGTCTGTGTGTGCAATCGCTGCCAGCTCGTAATATACAGGATGAGATAGCCGCGCCCTCACCCCCCGCTCAATCAGCAGATAGGGCTTGATGATGCCCTGTTTATCGGCGGTCATCTTGATCGGATATTGGGCACTCACCTCGTACATTCTATCAATATTATCTGTCATGGTGATTATCTGGCCAGTTGTAGACGAGCCAATATGCATAGATGTGATAATAAACGCAGCATCCACCACCTCAACACGGCCATATTCTACTGGCGTTCTTAACCAATGCTGACCTGTTTCGTCACATGATAAAATAGAGGCAAATAACGCAACCATGCGTTTTCTAGTGATCTCGCCACCTTCATGAAACCAGCGCCCATCTCCATCTATATGCATATGAAATTCAGTTAGCTGGGGAGATTTCTGTTCTGTCATCAGATTATTTTCACAAATTAGGCGGTTTCTGATTCAATTTACGATAATTTTTTATCAAAAAACATGCCGCGTAAACGCTTTTCTAACTTTTTAATGTCATTCTAGCCATCTTGAAGATTTTGTTAGATTTCTGGTCAGGTGGAAATTTGCGTAATTTTCTAATGACAGGACAGGGTTAGCAACCAATGAACATCCAAATTCATATTGAATGTGATGGCACACTTGAAATTCTAGAACATCGTTCTGGAATAACCCAACCACCCACAGATAGGCGCAAGGTTATTTATGGCATCACGAAACAAAACCAGATCACCTTGCATCTAGAAGAAAATGCAGGGTGGGTTGCCTTACTGCGACTGATCGATTTTTTGCGTGCTATCACTGATCGCCCTACCACCATCTATTCTAGCAACAGAAATCTTGATGATACTCAGCAAGCAAAAGCACCTAAATATTATGAAGACAGCGCAGAGTTATTTTTATATCTTGGCAGATTATGTTTATTTTCATTTGAACATGCCGAGAAAAACAAATTTGCCTCTCATCTGTCAATCTTTCCTGCCAATGCGGCCTTGTCAGATAGCTTGCCATTTTTATTCCTGAATCTAGGACAGATTCCGCACGGTAATGAGCCAACAGCCCTTGCCCTGAAAAAAATAAATCCTGAAATCATGGCGCATGCTAGCCTGTTTATGCTGGATGCACGTCATCTGTGTAAGCCAACGAATATTGCTGATATTTGTGCCTATCCAGAACAGATTGATAAGATAGAATATATCGAATTGATGCAATCAGCCTATGGCAGATGGATTGATCTTGTTGCACGCGTAAGCCTGTCTATTCGCCAACCATTACTGCAATTTGGAACAATTCAGGATTCTGCCTCTGATGAGATACAATTTTATCGTGCAATCATCCCCTTTGCCTCACTTCAAGAGAGACCTCAGAATTTTCGGATAATGATCTTATCCTATTTCCCGCAACAACAAATATGGGGATTATAACTATATTACATAGGCTTATCAGCTTAGATAGCTAGTCTTAACTGGATCAAAAATACAACTTATTATATAATTTAAATATGTATTTTAAGTTTTTTGGTGTAATTTATCATAAAATTAGGTATAGTGAATATAGCCAATGATTAGACGGCCAGATTACAGGACATTCAGATTACGAGGTTTCAGGAGCAACACAACAAGGAAACACCCCATGCAATATCAATCAGGCAGTTATGATGAAAATTCAAAAGTTGCTGACGTTCTCAAGACCATTGGCAACAAACGGCGATTGCGAATATTATGGGAACTTGTTGATGGCAAGGAACGTTCTGTATCCCAAATTGAAGAAATTATCCCCTTCCTCAGCCAATCTGCCTTATCACAGCATCTTGGCAAATTACGGCGCGCGCAGATTGTCTCAACACGGCGCGCATCCCAGACCATTTTCTATTCACTCAAAGATCAGGATGTTATCCGAATTTTGAAGCTGTTGCGGCATATCTATAGTGACGATCCTGTATTGAAGAACCGAAACTCACATTAGCCCCTTATCCTACATAAGGCAGGCAAACATCTCGTTTATATGGCTATTTGTGCGATATGCGGCAAATCATCTGTTGATTTCAGATAATATTTATGTCATGCCCAAAATATCTGGAAAATACTAGCCTTCTTTGTAAGTGTTTTTGCTAACACTCACAACACTTACAGGTAGGCTCTGCTTTTATATATCTAGATAAGATGACATAAATACCACATCATAATTGTGAATGTTGACATGTATATTTATTTACCAATCGCTGAGGTATCATTGCATATTGCCGTTATTGTCGGTCTTGGCGGCGGTGTAGGGTTTCTGTCTGGTATGTTTGGTGTTGGTGGCGGGTTTTTGATGACCCCGTTGCTGATTTTTTTAGGTGTACCAGCGCCTGTTGCGGTTGCCACTGAAGCCAATCAGATTGTGGCCTCATCTGTATCTGGCGTACTAGCTCATTGGCGGCGAGGCAATGTCGATTTTCTGATGGGATTTATTCTGCTATCAGGCGGCGTTGTTGGCTCATCACTTGGGGTGCTGTTATTTTCAATTTTGCGTGATTTAGGCCAGATTGATCTGGTGATTAAGCTATCCTATGTAGTGTTTTTGGGCATTATCGGCTCATTGATGTTGATGGAGAGTATTCGGGCTATTATGCGCACCAGACAGCCTGGTGCCAAACGTGGCAAATTGCACCAGCATAATTGGCTTCATGGCCTGCCCTTCAAAGTACGTTTCAGAAAATCAAAATTATATATCAGCGCATTATTGCCGTTTTTCCTTGCTGCCTTTGTTGGCGTATTATCTGCGATAATGGGTGTTGGCGGCGGCTTTATCTTAGTGCCAGCGATGATTTATTTGCTGGGCATGCCCACTTATGTTGTGATTGGCACATCTTTATTCCAGATTATTTTTGTGACTGCCAATATTACCATTTTACAGTCTGTCCAAACCCAAACAGTTGATTTTGTACTAGCAGGGTTATTGCTGTTTGGCGCTGTGATAGGCGCACAATTCGGAGCGCGGGTTGGAGTAATGCTGAAAGGCGAGCAGTTGCGCGGATTGCTGGCATTGATGGTGCTTGGCCTGTCTATCAAGCTTGGCATTGACCTTGTGATCACCCCGCAAGATATCTTCTCAACGGAGTTTATCAGATGATCCGCTTTGTGTTGATGATGATGATTGGGATGGTTGTGAATGCGTCTGAAGGCATGGCAAGACAGCTTGTTGCTGACCTATCCTCAGATCAAGTTTCTATCACAACAGATTTTACAGGACAGAATCTGCTGTTATTCGGTGCGGTATCGAATGTACCTGCCACTAGCGATATTGACAAATCCTCTGATATAATTGTGATTTTAACAGGCCCCACCTTGCCTGTTGCCAGCCGCATGAAAGAACGAGTTTCTGGCATTTGGATAAACACCCAGACAGTGCAATGGAAAAATGCACCAAGCTTCTATCATATTCTATCTTCTCGTCCGTTAGCGCAGATATTATCTGATGAGACGTTACAGGCGTTACAAATAGGCTATAAAAATCTTAATCTGAAATCAAAAAATCAGACTGACGAGATTGAAAATCTTGATATCTGGCAGGACTCTCTTGCACGAAACATGACAGCGCAAAATCTATGGCAAGTAGATGAAAACGCCGTCAGCATCATTCGAAATGCACTATTCAGAGCGCCAGTGTCACTTCCTGCCAATATTACGCCTGGTGATTATGAAGTGCGTATTTTAGATGTCAGGAATGGCCAGCTTATTGCCGAAGATAGCCGCGAAATTACCGTGCAAAAGGCAGGATTGGGCGCATTTATTTATCAGCTTGCCCATGAATATTCTGTTTTTTATGGCATTTTTGCGGTTGCCTTTGCAATTGCTGCAGGCTGGGTTGCCTCAGTTGCATTCAGAAGAAACTAGGCACATTACTATTCTATTGATACAGTATAGTGTCAGGGCAAGAAGAACTCAGATTTGATGTTTAGACAGCACTGTAATTGACCAGAGGGATTTATCATGTCTAAGACTGTTTCAAATTTTATGCTTGTACTTGTAGATGATAGCGAGGAATTGCATCAAGCGCTTCATTACGCATCAAAGCGCGCCGCAAGCTCTGATTTGCGTGTTGCCTTGCTATATGTGATTGCACCCGCAGAGTTTGCCCATTGGGCAGGTGTGGGTGAGCTTATGCGTCAGGAAGCACGTGATATGGCTGAAGATAAAATGCGCGCTCATGCTGAATATGTTCAGAACATCACCAATGAATCACCAATTATGTATATCAAAGAAGGCGGCGTTGCAGAACAAGTGCTTCAGCTAATCAATGAAACTGACGAAATCTCAATGCTGGTTCTAGGCGCAGATACAAAATCAGACAGTGCAGGACCAGTTATCTCGTATCTTGTGGGAAAAGGTATATCAGAATGCCGTGTGCCAGTAATGATTATACCTGGCAATCTGAGCGATGAGCAGATTGACGCCTTAATCCCTAGCCAGTGACATTTGCTAACATCACGCTATATCAAACAAAGAAGCGATAGATGTGAGCAGTTTTTGTGAAGCATAGGGCACGACCTATTTTCAGATGAAGGTGATACAATATGAAACCAATTTTGACTATCGCGATTATTCTAGGAGCATTGATAACCATTATGACAGATACCCCCGCATCAGCCACCCAAGCTAGATTGATCCTTGAAACCACAAAAGGGCAGGTTGAAATTGAGCTAAAGCCTGATTTAGCGCCTAATCATGTAGCCCGCATTTCCGAGCTGGCAGAAGAAGGCTATTATGACGGCATTATTTTTCACCGTGTGATAGCTGGCTTTATGGCACAAACAGGCGATCCAACAGGCACAGGTATGGGCGGCTCAGGCCAGAAGCTAGACGCTGAATTTACCGATTATGAATATCGTGAAGGTACAGTTGGCATGGCCAGAACAAGCGATCCCAATAGTGCAGATAGCCAGTTCTTTATCTGTTTTGATGGGTGTGGCCATCTTACTGGACAATATACCGTATGGGGTCAGGTTATTTCTGGCATGGACGCTGTCTATGGCTTGAATGAAGGCCAGCCCCCTGCCGAGCCAGATAGCATCAAGACAGCACGTCTTGCAAAATAGCTAAGCTGTCCGATGGGGCTGGAATAAATGGATAATCAGCCCCATCCATATCATCATAAAGCCGCCTAACTCTGCCCATGAAAATGGCTCATCATAGACAATAAGCCCGATCAGAAGTTGCAAGCTTGGATTTATGAAAAACAGAAATCCTGCCATAGTGAGGCTGAGATAGCGATTGCCAATATGAAATAGCAATAAGGGCAATGCCGTTAAAAATCCTGATGATATTGCCATCAACACCCCATAGCCAGACCCATCAAAAAAGAAATGACCAGTGCCGCCTTGCGAATAGCTAGACCATAGCAGATATATCAGCGCAATTGGGGCAAGCAGCAACATTTCTGTTATCATGCCTGCGATTGGCTCAACCTTAATCTGCTTGCGCAATAAGGCATAAATCGCAAAGCTAGTGCCTAGAATGAGCGCAATATAGGGCACTGAGCCTAACAGGCTTGCTTTCCATACCACCCCGATAGTCGCCAGAAACACTGCAAGCCAGCTCCATCTGCTTAATCTTTCTTTTAGCACCACCACCCCAAGCGCAATCGCCATAAGCGGATAGATGAAATAGCCAAACGAGGATTCAACAAGCTGATTCTGAGACACAGCTACTAAAAAGGTGCTCCAATTCACAGCCACCAGAAAAGACGCCATAAACAACAGCAACACCGTACGTTTGTTCTTGAATATGGCAGCGACTGAACTGCTAAAGCCAAAGGGCATAACACATAAGGCTAGCCAGACAGCCGCCCATAATGCTCTATGTCCGAGTGATTCCACCACCCCAAGCGCTACCAGCAAATGAAAATAAATAGGGGTAATACCCCATATCATTGGACATGCAATCGCTGAGATAACGCCAATCCTGTGATGATGATCTGGCTGTGATAGCGTGCCATCCATTAGCTTAGAATGACCCTAAAATCATTCACATTGGTCAAGGTAGGCCCTGTAATGATTTGCTGATCAAGGGCAGCAAACAGGCTATGGCTGTCATTATTAGCAAGCATCGCCGCCATATCTAAACCTGCCATTTCTGCTTTTTTCGCTGTCATCGGGGTAATATAAGCACCTGCTATTTTTGCCCCGCCATCAATGCCATCTGTGTCTGCTGCCAGCGCATAACATGGCAACAGACCTGCCAGCGCATGTATAAATTCAACATTGCGGCCGCCCACACCAGTGCCTGTTACTGTGACGGTTGTCTCGCCGCCTGAAATAAAGGCCTTGCCAGCGCTAGCGCCTTTTACCAGCTCTGCCATTTCAGCGGCTAATATCCTTGCTTCTCCTTCAAGTGAATCACCTAAAATGACAGGCTCATAGCCGCGTGCGCGTGCATATTCTGCTGCAGCTTTAAGTGATTTTTGCGGCGTAGCAAGCAGATGATAGTCTGAGTTTGACAGCCGTTCATCATCCGCAAAAATACTTTCAAGCTGTCCTGCATCAAGCGCCGTGCGGATAGCAGATGGCACCTCCAGCTGGTATTTATCGATTAGACTAAGCGCATCTGCACAGCTTGAATTATCTGCCACAGTAGGGCCAGAGGCGATCACCGAAATATCGTCATGCGGCACATCTGAAATACCGATAGAAATGGTTTTTGCTGGATATGCGGCAGCTGCCAGCCTGCCTCCTTTTATCTGGCTAAGATGTTTGCGCACTATATTCATCTCAGAAATATTTGCCCCCGCCTTCAGCATAGCTGAGGTCAAATGCTGTTTTTCAGCAAGGCTAATACCGCTTGCTGGCAGACAGCAAAGGGACGAGCCGCCACCTGAAATCAGCATCACCAGCAGATCATCTGAGCCAAGCTGGTGAGCGCGCGCTAGCATGTGTGCGGCAGCATCATAGCCTCGACTATCTGGCACAGGATGAGAGGCACTTACAATCTTGACCATGCTGGTTTCAACCTCATGCCCATCAGGTACAATAATCATCCCCTCCACACGACTAAATAATGCGGGCGGAATAATCGCCTCAAAGGCATGTGCCATCGCCGCAGATGCCTTGCCAAACCCGCTAATCACCAGCTTTGCGCTATCTGTCTGGGCTAGCCTGCGAAATTCGCCCTCAAGCAAGCCTAGTGCCTGAGGCATAAATTGGGCTGGCTGGGCAGCATCAACCGCACAATGAAACATCTGTCTCATATCCTCTATCTTTGCATCAGCACCAGACATGTTGCATTATCCTTAAGCTTTTGATTTCATCTAATTTGTAATATATGCTTTGCGCAGGTAAGAAATAACATGATTGTTATCACCTATGCTGTCACTTTTAGACCTAAATTAGAAGGAGCAAAATAGTAAAATGAGCTTTTTTGAGCCATTCAATATTGCCCTTCAGCTTCTATTTAGCTTTGATGCAGAATTATATGATGTGATTTTCCTGTCATTACAGGTCAGTAGTACCGCTGTTATCACTGCCCTATTACTAGGTATTCCGCTAGGGGCTGTGCTGGCGATGAAGCAATTTTTTGGCCGATCTGCAGTGCTAGTACTATCAAAAACTATGCTTGGCATGCCGCCTGTTGTTATAGGATTGCTGGTCTATGTATTGATTTCACGCTCTGGCCCGCTTGGCTTTCTTGATATTCTATATACCCCGCAAGCGATGATGTTAGCGCAATTTATTCTGATTTTGCCATTATCCATTGCATTATCTCATCAGATTTTTGAAACATTGCATTCTGAATTAAATTTATTTTTCCTGTCGCTTGGGCTTGGGGCGTTCAAGCGTATTTTCACCCTTCTGAATGAGGCACGATACGAGCTAGTAACGATAGCGATGGTCTGTTTTGGCCGCGCCATTTCTGAGATTGGCGCTGTTATTCTTGTAGGGGGCAATATCAAATATCTTACTAGGGTCATGACATCATCTATCGCCCTTGAAACATCCAAAGGCAATATTGCGTTTGCGCTTGCACTTGGTATTGTGTTGATGCTAATCGCATTGCTGATAAATCTGGTAAGCCATATGCTAAGCCAGTCTGTGCTGAAAGAAGCCACAAATGGGTAGTAATAACATCGTAAAACAAGAGCTTATTTCTACTCGCAATGTGACCTTTGAGCGTTCAGGTCAGGCGTTATTGAAAGATATAAATCTATCGATTCCCTCTGGTATGATCACCATGTTGCTAGGCCATAATGGCGCTGGCAAAACTCTGTTAATGCAGGTATTGCACGGCTTGCTTCAGCCCTCACGGGGCGAGATACGCTCGATTGGGCGCACAGGACAGAAGATGGTATTTCAAAAACCTGTCATGCTAAGGCGCACCGCTAGTCAGTATTTTGATTTTGTTTGCCCGAACTGCCTGCCTGACAGAAAGCAGAACTGGTTTCATAAGGCTGGGCTGATGGGGCGAACAGCGACACCTGCACGCCTGTTATCTGGGGGCGAGCAGCAAAAGCTGTCTTTAATAGCTGCATTAGCCACCCAGCCTGATTTGCTATTTCTGGATGAGCCTTGCGCTAATCTGGATTTTGAAGCGATTGACTTTGTAGAATCTGAATTGCTAACGGCCAGAGATGCAGGCATGACCATCATTATGAGCTGTCACAGCAAGCATCAGGCAGAAAAGCTAGCTGATTATATTATTTTAATGCGACGGGGACGGGTGGCAGAATATGCCGAAAAGGAACAATTTTTCTCGTCCCCAAATTCAGATGCTGGCAAGGAATATCTATCTTATAATTAGACCTTTATTGCCGCTTCATTAGGGATTTCAGGTCAAACCCATCATCTTCAAGGCTGGTTTTATCTGGCGATATATGATTCTCAAGACAGAATTTACCAATCATATAAGCTTGCGGGTCATTCGCCGCTTCGACACAAACAAGCGTTCCATGATGGAAGCTCCACACAGATTGGGCATGTTCTTTTCGGCCAGCTCGGACACTATGTGTTAGCCCATCATCAGACGCAGGAAGCAATCCAGCCATCTGGAATTTTACATCATACTGATCTGACCAGAACCACCATGATTCTGCACGTGCAGGCTGAACCTCGCAGATATGAGCCGCCACACGCATTGCGCTAAATTGGGCATGATGCACAGATTCCACCCTGATAGGCGCATGTTCAGGCGCGCGCGCAACATCTCCGATCGCATAAATATCTGGCTCTGAGCTAGCATAATCTGCTGATACAATAATCCCATTATCAATTTTCAGCCCCGCATTACGTGCCAGTGACGTTTCAGGGATAACCCCTATTCCCGCAATTACAAGCTGAGCAGGTATGTTTTGACCTGATGACAGGGTAATAGCGCTGATCTGGCCTGCGTCTGATATGATGGTATCTAACCCTGCCCCTGTGATTAGCTTAGCGCCATGTTGTGAATGTAAATCCTCACAATATTGCGATAAGAGCGGGCTAGCAACACGTGCAAGCACCCTGTCTGCCAACTCTACCAGATGCACTTCTATCTGTTGCTTTCGCAAGCTTGCTGCAATTTCAAGTCCGATATAGCCGCCACCAATAATCGCAACAGAGCTGATCTGCTGCCCGTTAATGCCATCTTTGAGCAGGCGCTTAATCTGCCGAGCATCCTGAACATCGCGCAAGACCGTCACGCCGTCTAGCTGGTGCATCTCATCTGACAGGCTTCGCGGCGAGGCTCCTGTTGCAAGAATAAGCTTAGAATAGTTGTGCTGTTGACCATCATCTGTGTCTATCTGATGGGCATCACAATCGATAGATACGACCTCAATACCTGTCAAAAGCGTGATATCATGGCTATCAAACCATTGCTCAGAGCGCAGATAAAAGCTCTCTTCAGAAGCTGTGTCCGCAGATAAATAGCTTTTCGATAATGGCGGACGCTGATAGGGCGTATCGGCAATTTTATCAATGATAGTAACAGTGCCATCATAGCCAAATTGCCTCAGCTTTTCAGCGCATGAAATGCCTGCATGGCTGGCCCCGACAATCACAATTCCATGCTTACCCATCGGATCTTTCCTCTGCCTCAGACTAGCATATGCAAGCAGCCTTAATAATTACCACCTTACTGCTTTTCATACCTAGCAGAAAAACGCTAGCTTTGGCACTGGTAAAATCTGTCAATTAGACGTAAATTTATAGCGCTTATCATGTGCAGTTATTTCTTGGGGAGTCATAATGGGATCGCTTTCATCCATAACAACAATTGACGAATTGCGCCAACGCGCCAAACGTCGTGTGCCTACAATGTTTTATGATTATATGGAATCAGGTTCATGGACAGAAAGCACCTTTAGGGCAAATTGTGATGATTTCGCCAAAATTTCGTTTCGGCAACGTGTTGCGGTGGATATGTCGAACCGATCTACGGCTGTAGAGGTTCTTGGCGCGCGCCAGCATATGCCTGTTGCGATTGCCCCTACGGGTCTTACAGGGATGCAACATGCAGATGGGGAAATTCTTGCGGCACAAGCAGCTGAAGCATTTAATATCCCCTTCACCCTGTCCACCATGTCAATTAGCTCAATCGAAGATGTTGCTGAAAGAACGAACGTCCCTTTCTGGTTTCAGCTTTATGTGATGAAAGATCATGATTATTCAAAACGGCTTATCGAACGCGCAAAGGCGGCTGGATGTTCTGCCCTTATGCTTACCCTTGATCTTCAAATTATGGGACAACGGCATAAGGATATTAAGAACGGGCTAACCGCCCCGCCAAAACTTACCTTGAAAAATATTCTGAATATGGCAACACGCCCGCAATGGTGTATGGGCATGCTTGGCACGCCGCGCAGAAGCTTTGGCAATATTGTAGGCCATGTTGACGGTGTCTCTGACATGAGCAAGCTGTCAGCGTGGGTCGGCGAGCAGTTTGATTTGCAATTAGATTGGGATGATGTCGCACGTATCAAAGATTGGTGGGGCGGCACCTTCATCATCAAAGGTATTATGGATGTTGAAGATGCTAGAATGGCGGTAAAATCGGGGGCAGATGCGCTGATTGTATCGAATCATGGCGGACGCCAGCTTGACGGAGCTGATAGCTCAATCGCGCTATTGCCAGAGATTGCAGAGGCAGTTGGCAAGGATATTGAAGTCTGGATGGATGGCGGCATCAGGTCTGGTCAAGATGTGCTGAAAGCCTATGCGCTTGGCGCTAAAAACACATTGATTGGGCGTGCCTTTTTATATGGTCTTGGGGCTGGCGGCAGAGCGGGTGTTGATAAGGCATTTGAGATTTTGCATAAAGAGCTTGATATGACAATGGCACTATGCGGCTATCGCAATATCACAGAGGTAACCAGAAACATTCTGCGTCAATCGCCATTTTAGCGCTATGTGACACCTGTTAGATAGAATTTAGCGCCATTTTTCCAGCGCTGTATCATCTGTGTCACGTGCATCCACCCATGATGCGCCAGCGTCTGTTTCTTCGCATTTCCAGAAGGGCGCACTGGTTTTCAGATAATCCATTATGAAATGTGCGCTTTGAAACGCAGCTTCACGATGGGCTGACGCTGTGCCAACAAACACAATATTTTCATGCGGCAATAATCTGCCAATTCTGTGAATCACCGTAATAGCGGCAAGTGGCCATCTATCATAGGCAATATCTATAATCTTGCCTATTTCCTGTTCTGTCATCCCGTCATAATGCTCAAGCGTCATAGACAGCAAAGTAGGGCCTTCTGCATGATCGCGCACAATACCAACAAAGCTTGCAATCGCGCCTACACCGCTTTGCTTAAGCAAATCCATCTCATGCCCAATATCGAAATCATCTTCTGTTACAAGAATCTTTCCCATATCCGCCTAGCCCCCTGTCACGGGCGGGAAAAAGGCAACCTCATCAGTATCGGAAATCGGACTATCAAGCTGAGCATATTGCTGATTTACCGCAACCCGAACTGTTTTCATGTTCCGAAGGGCGATATTATGACCATCTGAGGTTGCTTTTAGATGATCTGCAAGCTGGCCAACTGTAGTTATCTCTGCTGGTAAAGACAGCTCTTCAGAGGCAGTGCCAGTATGTTCTCTCATCCATGCAAAATATCGTATCTTCATAGCCCACCTTCTGAAAATGGAATAACAGTTAACATGGTGCCCTCATCTATATATTCCGCATCAAGAGGTATTTCGATAAGCCCGTCTGCCCCTAATAATGAGGAGATAACACCAGCGCCTTTGCGCCCGTGAATATGCGCCTCAAGCTGGCCATCCTGACCTTTTACAAGCTTACAGCGCAAAAATTCAATCCGACCTTTACGTTTTTTATAGCTAAAGCTAGCCTTTACTGGCCATTTTAGCAATGGGCGTGGCTCAGCACCTGACAGGATATCAATCACAGGGCGCACAAACAGCATAAAACATACAAATACAGCAACGGGATTGCCAGGTAAGCAGAAAATGAATTTACGGCCAATTTGTGCCACTGATATAGGACGGCCAGGTTTAATCGCAACTCGCCAGAAAATTACCTCTGCGCCAATCTCTGCTAGTGCGGCTTGGGTATGATCTTCTGCCCCGTCAGATGCACCTGCAGACGAAATCACAATATCGCTAGCTGAAAGCGCCGTTGAATAGGCCGCAACAAGCGCCTCTTTACTGTCCTCGACAATACCCCCATCAATCAGCCTCACCCCATTCTGGCGCACAAGGCTAGCCAGCATTGGCCTGTTGCTATCGAAAATTTGGCCTGTATTAAGCGCCCCTGTTTCAGCTGGAACAATCTCGTCCCCCATACTAAGGATGCTGGCTGATAGTGGCTGATAGCAGGATATTTTGGAAATCCCCCCAGCGCTTAGCTGTCCAATCGCAGCGGGCAAAAGACGCTGACCTTTTGAGACAAGCACCTCACCTTTCGCGACATTCTCGCCTTGCGGCCTGATATTGGTCTGTGCTGACAACCGCACGTCAGAGCTGACCATATCATCCGCAACATGGCAATCTTCATGCATCAGCACACAATCAGGGCCTTGCGGCATAACCGCCCCTGTATAAATTCGCACTGCTTCATCTGCCTTTACCACCCCTAAAAATGGATGGCCTGCGCGGGCAGTGCCAATAATCTTGAATTGTTTATCTGGAGTATTCGCATGTGTCTCGGCATGGATAGCAAACCCGTCAACAGCGCTTGTTGGATTTGGCGGCAAATCATGCGGGCTAATCGCATCCTGAGCGATAACATATCCATCAGCCTGAGCTATGGTGCGTGTGCATATATCTGGATTTGCTACCTGTTTAGCCGCAGAAAATAGCTTATTCTGAGCTGTATCAAGCGCTGTTAATACAGGGTGCGCCATTCTCTATGCTCGCAAAAATAAATCAGACGACAGAATAAAGCGCGCAATATCAGAGGCATTATTCAAATCAAGCTGCGGCAAATCGCAATCAGTCACCGCCGAGGGCGAAGCAAATGCCTTTATTTGCGCATCATCTGGAAATAGATAGGGTTTTTCATTTTCTGAGCGCCAAATTTCAATTTTAGGCACAGCTTCCTTTTTGAACCCTTCTACCAGCACAATATCCAGATTTTGAGATCGTGCCAGCAACTCATCCAGTGATGGTGGTTGCATATTGGCATGTTCGGTAAAGTGAGCCGTGCGGATATCAGATGACACAATCACATTAACAGCCCCAGCCTGACGGTGGCGCCAGCTATCTTTGCCCCTCACATCTGCGTCAAATTCATGATGGGCATGTTTGATTGTGCCAACAGAAAATCCCTGTTCTGAGAATAATGAAATAAGCTGTTCTGCAATCGTGGTCTTACCAGAGCCTGACCACCCCGCCAAACCAAACAGGATAGGCTGTGTCATTGCCTCAGCCTCCAGTGACGTTCATATGTCTGCCCACTGCCACATTATCAACGCGCCTGCTAATCACAAAATCATGTCCTTTTGGCTTGCGGCTAATTGCTTCAATAATGCTGGCATCCAATGCTGGCTCTCCGCCAGAGCGCAATGCATGCGATAAGTCTGCGTTATCTTCCTGACCCAGACACATATATAGCTGGCCTGTACAGGTAATACGCACTCGATTACAACTTTCACAAAAATTATGTGTCATTGGCGTAATAAAGCCTAGTTTTTGGCCTGTTTCCTGAACATCAACATAACGAGCAGGCCCAGCAGATTTATGAGCAGAATCTATCAGTGTGAATTGCTTTGACAGCCTGCTTCTTACTACCGATACAGGCATATATTGGCCGATTCTATTTTCGTTACCAATATCGCCCATGGGCATCACCTCAATGATGGTCATGTCATAGCCCATATCGCCGCACCAGCTAACCATATCTGCCAGCTCGTCGTCATTCACACCCTTTAATGCAACAGCATTTAGCTTAATCTTCAAGCCTGCTCGTGTTGCGGCATGAAGCCCCTCAAGCACCTTATCCAGATCGCCCCAACGGGTAATCAGCTTGAACTTGTCTTTATCAAGCGTATCAATCGACACATTGATACGTCTTACACCAGCATCCGCCAGATCATCTGCCATTTTTGATAGCTGTGAGCCATTTGTTGTAATGGTAAGCTCATCCAGATTGCCAGATTTTACCTCTGCCCCCAAATTACGGATAAGCTGAATGATATTACGTCTGACCAGCGGCTCACCGCCTGTCAGCCGTATTTTTCTGGTTCCCATAGCCATAAAGCGGCGCGCGACTACCTCAAGCTCTTCAATCGTTAACAGCTCTGATTTTGGCAGAAAGGTCATTTCTTCTGCCATGCAATATACGCATCTAAAATCGCACCTGTCTGTTACTGACATGCGGATGTAATCAACAGTGCGTCCAAACGGATCAATGAGTTGGTTTTCGGTCATAACACCCTTTTTTTCGTTGCCACAAGCATGTTACAGCGCAATAGCCTGTGCCTACAAGATAGCGCTACTAGAGCAGATGTCTAGTTTAGAGAAACAGCACAGTTTGTCAAAAGCTCAGAACGATTTTCTGCCTGACAAAAACCAGAGCGTCCATTCATAATCGTTTCAAGCAATAATGCATTTGAAATGGCAAAATTTACCCCTGCATCAATATCGGCTTCTTTCGTGAAAATTGCATTTACCATCCCTAGCAATTCACCCTTTCCATTTATCAATGCGCCGCCAGACATACCTGGATTAACAGCAGCATCTATTTGGATAAAATCTTCAATTTGCTGAAACCCTGCCTTGCGATTGACAGCAGATACCACGCCGCATGAAAAGCTATTGCCTAGCCCAAACGGGTTTCCCAATACACATATATGCCTGCCTATGGCGGGTGGTTTTATGCTGGTTATCGCAACTGATGACCCTAATGTTTTGCCTTCAAGAATTGCAATATCCCGTGCCTTGTCAAGCACCACCAATCTTGCATCCTCGCGAAATGACGCTGTTTCGATTTCAATCCGCTCGGCTTTATTGATTACATGGGCAGAGGTGATGATAAAACGGGTTTGCGCCCCTGCCTGAAATGAGGGGGCGAGATAGAAACCGCTTCCTTCAGGTGCTGTGCCTTTGGGTGCGCCAAAACCAGGACGCTCATACCCTGGCCAACTAGGTAGGATTTTTACCACTGAGCCAGCAATAGCCTGATAGCTATGAGGGCCGTGATCTGCAAGTGAGCTAGTGGCGGATACCAGCCATAGCATCAATAGCACAACACACCCCGTCACATTATGATGGGTTGCCCACACGCGTCGGTGTATCACAGCCTAACAGATTCACCTGAATGGACTGAGGCGGAATCAGTGCCAAGAGAAGTAAGGACAAAATATCCACCGACACCAATTAAAATAGCTACCGCTGAGCTGATTAGGAATATTTTCATGTCATTCTCCTAAATAAGACTTTATGTCACTCTTTTTGAGTTACTTGTTCAAGAAATGCAATCAGATCATCTCTATCTTGTTTATTTTTCATGCGTTGAATTGGCATTTTCGTGCCAGGTGTCACAATATCAGGGCCATCTGTAAATAATCTGGCTACCTCATCTGCTGACCATATGATATCTGAATCCAGTAAAGCTTGTGAATAGGGATAATCAGGCAAACTGCCAGCTTTGCGCCCAAACAGGCCGAATAACGTAGGTCCTGCACGCCGCCTGCCATCTGCTTCTAAGGTATGACATACCGAACATTTACGGGCAAATTGACGCTCACCATTGCTAATGTCTTCGGTAGGATGAAACCGCCTAGAAGGTCCTGGACTATTCAGAATTTCTGGGGGAAAATCCTGAATTTGCCATTTTGAGATAAAATCATCTAGGCTGGCCACAACCATATCGCCTGATTGCGGCATCAGCAATAATGACCAGATAGGCCCATTAGCTGCCTTAAAATCACGTAACAGGCTCATATCAGCTAGATTTATGATTTTCACCATTCCCTTAGCGTTACCGAACCCGATTTGCGCGTTATCTTGCGAAATCGCAACAGATAAGACTGGCACGCGTTCATCCCCCATCCGTACCAGCTCAGAATCTGTTTCCATATCATAGATAACCATAGCGCCATCTGTCGTGCCATAAGCGATGAGCTTAGCCCCCTCATCAACATGCATTACATTCACGCCCCAGCCATTTCTGATGATTGAGCGCAGAAATGTTCTGTCTGCAAGCCGCCAATACCGAATATGGCCATCATAGCCCGCAGTATAGACAAATTTGCCATCATCAGAAAAGCTAGCAGAATTTACTGGACCTTCATGCCCATCAAGCCGCATCACGAACCCATCATCGCCAGCTGCCGCTAGCGCTAGCTCCCAGATAATTGCTGTTCCATCCCAGCTAGATGAAATCAGGAATTTATTGTCTTTCGAAAAATTCAGCCCAACTATTTTGCCCTTATGACCTGTCAGCTTTATAGGTTCAACCTCATCTGGACTGGCAAGCAGTGTATTTAGCGGCCATATCAACACCTGATTATCATCTCCGCCAGTAACCAGCCAGTTTCCATCGGATGAAAAGCGCGCGATATTCACTGCCGCATCATGCCCAATAAGGCTAGCCACTTCAGCATATTCAGGCAGGCTCCATAGCACCGCAGAATAATCAAAGCTGGCACTGACCATCAATGCACCATCTGCCGACAAATCAAGATGTTTTACAGGCCCGCCATGTGCGGTATATTCTTCAATGGCATGCGCACTAGACCAAAATGGCGCTGATAGGCTGGTAAAGGCAAGCCCATATAAGGCCGCACACAAGATAGGTTTAAGCCAAATTTTTGGGGATAATATTATAGTGCTGGCTAACATGATAGCATCAAATATAGATTTGCTGAGAGCGTGAAAGTGCATCAAGACAATATAATCAAATAAGGGGCATAGCCTAGCCATGCCCCTTAATCTATTATTCAGCAGGCGCTGCTTTGCGTGAAGATTTTGATTCTGCATCAACCTCTTCAACCCATAAATTATGATGCTCTTTCGCCCAATTTCTATCAACTCTGCCTGAATTCATAGCATCAAGCGCACCTTCCATCCCAACAGAGCCAATATAGATATGCGCCAGAATGATAGTCATCAATACAAGTGACACAATACCATGCCATAGCTGATTTAATTGCTGTTCCTGAAGCGCTGTTAGCGATGTTGGCAAATCAAAGCCAATCACATTCAGAATGCCAAAGGTTTTGGCAAACATTTCAGTCTGAAACGGAAACATCAGGGCAATACCGCTAAGCGATACTGAAAAGCCGCCAATCATCACAATCCAGAAAATCATTTTCTGGCCAGCATTAAATTTACGTGCGGGTGGATGAGCGCCTTTCACAAAGATGCCGCCACCTGCTTTCAGCCATGCAATATCAATCTTTGAGGGGATATTATGACGCACCCATAAAATAAAGGATAATGCCAGTCCCGCCATAAAGGCGAAAGACAGGTAATTATGGGCAAATTTGCCAGCCGTTGTGATCATACTGAACATTTCAGGCCCAAGAATTGGCAAAATAATATAACGGCCATATAGAAGATTTAATCCAGTGATAGCCAGCACTACAAACGAGCCTGCCATCAGCCAATGGGCAAATCTGTCTATTGAGCCAAACCGCAAAATCGTCTTATCAGACGTGCCTGCTTCAATTTTAATCCGTCCGCGCCAGCTATAAAAAATAGCAAGCAGAAATATCATGCCAAGCACAGCGGCCGCGCCATAAATAGATATGGGGCCGTTCCGTACGGCACGCCAATTATCACCTTCTGACTGAATCATGACGGCAGCAAGCTCGTCCTTCATTGAAATATTTCCAGAATTTCCCTGTCTGATAAATCGCCATAAATCGGCATCAGAATTGAGACCAAGTGACTGACCAGGCACCTCGCCAGAGGTTTGGGCAATCGCAGGGCTTTGTAGAACTGCAATATTGAGACTTAAAACAGTCAACACCAGCATCACAATACCCCAGTTTGGCATCTTTGATGGTTGCGCTTTCATCTCTAGTTACTCCCGTTTAATCTGCCGTTTTGTGGGAACACTTTTACCACATTGGCATAAATAATCTGCACCTGAAGCTATCAGGACAGCGTTAGGTTATGTTACCACGCAGCCTGCTGTCGTGTATGGTTGGCTAGGTTGCGAATAGCATCATCTGAAAGGTGTGTATCAGCCTTCCCCAAATAGGTTCCCTTCTGATACATCGTTATTCTGTTTTGTTCTTCCTTGCGGCATGCAGATGCACCCAAGACTAACAACGCTGATAGCGTAAATATAACCAGTTTTTTCATTTATATCTCACATTAGACATGAAGATTAGCCTGCATAAATTATGCGGTAACAGGCAATGCAAAGAAGGGGAAAGATAGCGCTAACACAACTATGTTAAGCCCTCATTCCCCTTCTATCGCTATATGTTCATGAACCCTTAGCCGCTCTTGGTGGTGTAGGCTGTACCCCATCCCCAAGCGCCTGAGCCAAAGCCGCGTCCTACCACACGCTCGCGGAAGATGTTAGAGACCTGGTCTCCGTCACCTGCCAATAGCGCTTTGGTTGAACACATTTCAGCACAGATAGGCAATTTGCCTTCGGCTAGTCTGTTGCGTCCATATTTCTGGAATTCCACTTCAGACATATTTTCCTCAGGGCCGCCTGCACAGAATGTACATTTGTCCATCTTACCACGTGAGCCGTAATTACCGGCCTGCGGATATTGAGGCGCACCAAATGGACATGCATAGAAGCAATAGCCACATCCGATACATAGGTCTTTAGAGTGAAGAACAACCCCCTGATCTGTCTGATAGAAACAATCTACCGGACAAACAGCTGTGCAGGGCGCATCAGAACAGTGCATACAGGCAACAGAGATAGATCTCTCACCTGGCTTACCATCCTGAATGGTTACCACACGACGGCGATTCACACCCCATGGAACTTCGTGCTCGTTTTTACAAGCTGTGACACAGGCGTTACATTCAATGCAACGTTCAGCATCACAAAGGAACTTCATACGTGCCATGATTTTCCTCCCTATACCCGCTCAATGGCACACAGGGAACATTTTGTTTCCTGCATGAGCGTAACTGAGTCATATCCATAGGTCATTGCTGTGTTCGCAGCTTCACCTAACACATACGGGTCTGCACCTGCAGGATATTTATCCCGTAAGTCCTTACCTTCCATATGTCCACCGAAGTGGAATGGCAAGAAGGCAACCCCTGCAGCTACACGTTCAGTGACCATGGCCATAACCTTGATCTGCGCACCTTCAGGTGTTTTTACCCATACCATGTCGCCATCTTTGATCCCCAATGTGTTTGAATCACGAGGGTTCATTTCGACAAACATGTCTTGCTGAAGTTCTGCAAGCCATGGGTTTGACCGCGTTTCATCACCACCACCTTCATATTCGACCAGACGGCCAGATGTAAGGATGATCGGGAAGTTTTTAGAATGATCCACATCCTGAATAGATTTATATAAAGTCGGAAGACGATATAGCTTTCTATCAGAATAGGTTGGATAATCCTCAACCAGATCACGGCGGCTAGTATATAGCGGCTCTCTGTGAAGCGGAATTGGATCTGGGAATGTCCAGACCTTAACACGCGCCTTAGCATTACCAAATGGCGCACAGCCATGCTTGATAGCAACGCGCTGGATACCACCTGAAAGGTCAGTTTTCCAGTTTGTCTTATCACCAGCAACGCCATCAATAGCTGATTTTTCTTCAGCCGTTAGATCGCCATCCCAGCCCATCTTCTTAAGCATAGCCATTGAAAATTCAGGATAACCATCCTTGATTTCAGAGCCCGCAGGATATGAGCCTTCTGCCAACAGGTTATTGCCTTCATGTTCAACACCAAAACGCGCACGGAAGCATAGACCACCTTCAGCAACTGGCTTTGATGTATCATACAGGATAGGTGTTCCTGGATGACCCATCTCAGCAGTTCCCCAACATGGCCATGGCAGACCATAATAGTCACCATCAGCAGGGCCACCAACGGCCTGCAATGTTGTTCTATCAAAGGTGTGCTGATTTTCCATATGCAGCTTCAGACGCTCAGGTGACTGACCAGTATAGCCAATCGTCCACATACCCTTATTAAATTCACGGGTAACATCTTCGATAAGCGGCTCGTCATTATTCACAGTGATATTGCGGAACATACGATCTGCAAAACCAAGCTTCTTGGCAAATTTGTAGATGATTGTATGATCTGGCAATGAATCGAATGACGGGTCGATAACCTTTTCACGCCACTGCAATGAACGGTTTGACGCAGTTACAGAACCATAGGTTTCGAACTGAGTTGTGGCAGGCAGAAGATACACACCATCTGTTCTGTCAGACAATACAGCAGAAACTGTTGGATATGGATCAATAACAACCATCAAATCCAGCTTTTCCATAGCTGTCTTCATTTCCTTCATACGTGTCTGAGAGTTCGGAGCATGACCCCAGAACACCATCGCACGTACATTATCAGGCTGATCCATATTGTTCTTATTTTCAAGAACACCATCGATCCAGCGAGATACCGGAATACCAGACATATTCATCAGGCTCTTAGATTTACCGTCTTTACCCTTAATTGAGGCAAAACGAGCTTTCAGCCATTCATAATCCTCGCCCCATACACGAGACCAGTGACCCCATGCACCCGCTGACAGACCATAATAGCCTGGCAGAGAATGTGACAGCACACAGAAATCTGTTGCACCCTGCACATTATCATGGCCACGGAAAATATTGGCACCGCCACCTTCTGTGCCCATATTGCCTAAGGCAAGCTGAAGCGCACAGTAAGCACGAGTATTATTGTTACCATTGGTATGCTGAGTACCACCCATACACCAGATGAACGTACCAGGGCGGTTATTTGCCATAGTCTGAGCAACGCGGCGAAGCTGTGAGCCAGGTACACCTGTTACACGCTCAGTTTCTTCTGGAGTCCATTTGGCTACTTCTTCAAGCACATCTTCCATGCCGTAAACGCGCTGGCGGATAAATTCCTTATCTTCCCAGCCATTTTCGAAAATATGCCACATGATACCCCAGATCAGACCAACGTCTGAGCCTGGACGGAAGCGGACATATTCATCAGCATGTGCAGCTGTTCTTGTGAAACGTGGATCACAAACAATCAAAGGCGCATTATTCTGTTCTTTTGCTTTCAACACATGAAGCAGTGAAACAGGGTGCGCTTCTGCAGGGTTACCGCCAATAATGAAAATTGCACGAGAATTGTGAATATCATTATATGAGTTGGTCATGGCGCCATAGCCCCATGTATTGGCAACACCAGCAACTGTTGTTGAGTGACAGATACGCGCTTGGTGGTCACCATTATTTGACCCCCAATATGCATATAGCTTTCTGAACAGATATGCCTGCTCATTATTATGCTTTGCAGAACCCAGCCAGTACACTGAATCAGGACCTGACGATTCGCGGATATCAAGCATTTTATCGCCGATTTCCTCAATCGCATCATCCCATGACATGCGTGTCCACTTGCCACCAACCAGCTTCATTGGATATTTCAGACGACGCTCACCGCTAGCGGTTTCACGCACTGAAGCCCCTTTGGCACAATGTGCGCCAAGATTAATCGGGCTATCCCAGCCTGGTTCCTGACCTGTCCATACACCATTATTCACTTCGGCCATAACAGTACAGCCGACCGAACAATGCGTACACACAGTCTTTTTGATCTGTGCTGCACCCGCAGTCACAGCTTGTGCAGGCTTGATACTCGAACCCACAAACGCAGATGCCGCTGCTACACCACCAATTGCAAGCCCTGAACCTTTCAGGAATGCACGACGGTCAACAGCTTTTTCGGCAATCTTGCCAACGAAAGACGCTGACTGGGGGCCTCTCGCTACCCCTGACGCTTTCTTTCTAAGCATATCTTCCTCCTTCGAGAAATTGACATTATGTTCTAAAAATCTACCCCGAATCTAACTAGAAACGGGCAAGCTCATAGAACGCTTTCACATGTTCGGTTTCCTGATAATCACCAGAAGAAACCTCACGTTTTTCTGAAGCTTGTGCAGTTGAGCTTGCCGCTACCGCCCCTGCCGCAACACCTAGTGCTGACAGCTTAAGGAAATCTCGGCGCCCTGCCTGTCCTGCTTCTGTTTTTTTGGTTTCCATTTGCATTTCCTCCAAATTTGCCGCCCCCTCTCAGGTTTGGCGTGACTTAGGCCAGAGGCGTCTCGCTACTCTGACCCGCTCATACTGAAAGCTTGGCTTTCAATATCCATGAATATCCGCCCCATCGTGCCGACAGGCGCATAAAATACTGCTGTTTTAGCGGCCTCAAGGTCGGCAAAAAACAAGCCTGCCCACGGCGCTAGATGTTTGTTAAAAAAGCGCGCCTGTTCTGACACGCTGAAGCTACGCCCATAGCTGCCTAAAATTAGACCGCCCATCATTTCGCACAGGCTGGCAATATGATCTTCTGGGTCTTTCGCGTTATCAGCGCGCGCTATACCGATTTGCGCCATATCCTGACGCAAATTTGCAAGTGGTTTTTCATTAAGAAATCCGGTTAGGTAGAATGAGCAATAAGGCAATAATTCACCACGTCCCACCCCGATAAACACATCGACATATTCTGACCTGATTTTTTCAACCGACATTTCTTGCGCCAAATACGCAAGTGTCGCACTTGCCTTGCCGAGAGTCGTCTCATCACCTGACAGCTCAGATACAGACCTTACCAATTCGGCCGAAGGCTCTGAGCGCAATAGCCCTGCCAAGAAAGCATACATATTAGCTCGCAGAACATCTTCATCCGCTACACGTTCAGTTTGAACAGAAATGGCTACACTCCCTCGATCCATGATAAACGATACCTTGCATTCGCCTATCAAGTAAAGGTCAATCTCCCCATCATGCGGAAAAACAGCTGGTTTTTAGCTATTGCGTGTGAACACCATGCGGCGTGGCGGCTGTTTAGGGGCGTCAAAAGCCTCATCCTTAGCGTGGTCGGGGCTATCTGAACGGGGCATGGCGTGCGCTAAATCCTGCTGAATTTGGCTGTTTTCTGCGCCTGATGGCACTACGCCACTACCGCTATCAGCCTCCCCCTTATCTAAGACTAACTCTGGCCGCTGTTCAGAATTATCTTTTTGCGCAATTTCTGCCTTTTCCTCTACCTCTGATTGTGCCATTTCTGTGTCTTTTTGAGAATCAGTTTCAGCTATCGGCTCATCGCGTGGTTCAGCCCCATTTTCAGGAGCCGTTTCAGCAATTTCAGATGCGTCTTCATCATGCTCGACAAATAATTTATCAAAATAGCCTTTTCCGACCTTATAGGCAGTTGCCATATCTGGAATAACGGTAGCTGCATCTGTGAAATCTTCGCCATACTCAACCATCTCGTCAGCGAATCTAAATAGCGGGTTTATCCGCCACATGCGACGCATCGCAAGCTGTCTTATTCGGTCTGGCAACGGGCGCGTGAAAAAGCTGTCTAGCTGTTCTGGTGTCTCACATTTATCTGGATGCACAAGTTCATATTTCTCGCAAAGCGCTTCATCTGAAAGCGATTTTTCACTGTCACTTTCTTCGATTGCTTGCGTATCTGCTAATGCGGTTTCTGATGCCTCTTCTAGCTGGTTTTGGGCAGAATCATCCGACAGCGTTTCTGGTGACAGACCTGCACGAGATTGCTGTTTACGCTGTGACCATCTGCTCAGAAATGGCGTTTCTTCAGCGTCAGTCTGAGGGGCAGCTTTGGTGTCTTTTTTTTGGCTCATAGGTTTGATTTCTTAAAAACTGGCAGATTGCGCTATTGATAGGTTTTTTTAATTCGGCTATCCCCGCCTCTTATTTCATGCTGGTCAATCATGGCTTTGTCACGTTTGCGTTTAATGAATTTTTCAGGCTTGAAATAAGTTGCAACAAATTCGGTCGCCAACTCAGCCATAGGCCCTACAAGAGGCAATTTCACCACCTGATCTTCGCCGCAATCTTCATAATCCTGAATTGTATAAGGTGACAGGCTAACCTCAACCAGCATCATCTCAGCATCAGTTTCTGCCTCATCCTCATCGCTGATGGGGCGCATCACAATATAGATTGACGGGTCTGATGATTGCAGATTTTCGGCATAGGCTTCAGCTTCTGCATGATGCATATCTATTTGAATATCCGCCATAAAAAGTTGAGATCCATCATCAGATTCAGCGCTACCATGAAGGGGGGTAAGTGGCACATATCCCACTGGAAACGTGCCATCGCCTGCCTGCCATTTTTGCGGCAATAAATCATGCACAGCCCATCTATGATCAATCCACGGATTATCGACTGGCTGTTTTTCGCAAATTACTCTGACACCATAAAGGATGTGACTATCCATTAAAACTCTATCACGCCTAAACATTTTGCTGATAAGATAAGCCTAGTCCGATATAGAGTGCGTATCCAGTCTTTTTCCTGTCCGCGTGCAAAATCTTGCCCACTAGGTAAAAAATATCGCTGAGATATTTTCATATCATCATGGGTTACTGCAAAATCAAACTGTCACTACTGGTTATATCTTCATTTTTATGTATAGTCAGAGGCGCACCATTAAGTGCGGGGTTATAGAGATTCAGCATATGGTTTTCTCATAAATACGCTCTAAATCATCCACAGATGAGAGGCTTGTTTTACTAATGTCACACCAAACCAAATCTGCACCAAACCATTTTTTATGTAGCTGTGGCAACAGCATGAAAATCGATTCAGCCACAATTTCAGCTGCACTTGGCTATGATGAGCCACTGGGTGTGCATCACGGCCTGTGTACAGATCAACAAGATATTCTATCGCAGCATTTTGCCGAACATAAACAGCCTGCGGTGATTGCCTGTACCCAATTTCAGACATTATTTTCAGCGCTTGCAGAAGAACAGCATGCTGCCGAGCCTATCACTGTCAATATTCGTGAGCAGGCAGGTTGGAGCGAGGACAAACGATCTGCCTCAGCAAAAATGGCAGCATTGATAGCTCATGCCCAAACAGACCCGCCTCAGGTAAAATTACTGTCCCTTACCTCGCATGGTAGATGTCTGATTTATCGCGGGGGCGAGGCTGGAATTGAGCTTGCCCAGAAATTAAGCAGTACATTAGGGGTAACGGTGATGCTTGACCCTCAAGATGATATCACCCCTGATGGCTTTGGCTTTGCCGTCACCAAAGGAAAAATAGCCAGCGCATCAGGCTCATTCACCAACTTTTCACTAACAATTAACCAGTTTGCAGACATGCTTCCGCATAGTCGTGATACAGCGTTATTTTCTGCTAGTTCCGATAATGTAGATACCCAATGTGATATCATTATTGATTTAAGTGGCGATACGCCTTTATTTACGGGCTGGCAAAAACGTGATGGCTATTTCAGAGCAGATAGTAATGACGGGCTTAAGCTAAAACAGATAGAAGCGCAAGCCGCAGAGATGATAGGCGGGTTTGAAAAACCGCTTTATGTCAATTTTGATGATGCGCTATGTGCGCATACTCGCAATGGCCTTACTGGCTGTACCAGATGTATTGATGTCTGCCCTGCTGGCGCCATTACCAGCGCTGGAGATTCTGTCGCGATTGATAGCGGGATTTGCGGCGGATGCGGGATGTGCGGGGCTGTCTGCCCATCAGGCGCAGCTCAGACAGAGTTTCTGTCATTATCAGACCAGCTTACCCAGCTTGACATGATCAGCCGCACCTATCAGGCAGCAGGCGGCACAGCCCCCTATTTGTTATTACATGATTCTGATTATGGCGATGAGATGATTTCCCTGATTGCACGATTTGGGGATGGCCTGCCTGCCAATTTGATCCCGTATAAACTGCATAGTGTAGGGCGTGTAGGCCATGATATGTTGGTCGGAAGCATTGCATCTGGCTTTGAGCGTGTCATGGTAATAATAAATCCGCAAAAAGCAGACGAGCTAGGCAGTATTACAGCGCAATTTGCGCTTGCATCTGCGTTGCTAGACGGCGTTGGCATCAATTGTGACAACCGTTTTGAAGTGCTAGATAATGCTGATCCGCAAGCTATCTCAGAGCAGATAAATCGCTCTGTTCGCCTTGCCAAATTTACCCCAGCGCGCATTGTTCCGCTTGGCGCGCCTCGGGCTATCACACGGCTTGCCATGCGGGCGCTAGCGCAAGCTAACCATGCCAAAGATAGCGTCATTAGCCTGCCATCAGGTGCGCCCTATGGGCGGGTTGAGATCAATACAGAAAACTGCACTATTTGTTTGTCATGTGTTGGAGCCTGTCCTGCTGGTGCGCTTCAGGATAATCCAGATGCGCCGCAATTACTATTTCGGGAAGATGCTTGTCTGCAATGCGGCATTTGCGCCGTAACCTGCCCTGAAAAGGTAATAGACCTCATCCCTCAATTTAATTTGGCTGATAGCGCAATGGCAACAGAGCTTGTTATTGAAGATGAGCCATATCATTGCAAGGCATGTGGTAAGGCCTTTGGTACCACAAAATCTATTGAAGCGATTATTGACAGGCTGTCAGGCCATAGCATGTTCCAGCAAAGCGGCAAGCTAGATATGCTGAAACTATGCGAAGATTGTCGCGTGGATGCGATTTTCAGCCAAGATGATAAGATTGCAGATGTGGCTGAGCGCAAAAAACCACGCACTACAGATGATTATTTGAACTAGTATTCACGCATTGGCAAGGGGCAGATTAGCCAGCAGGTTTTGTGGCTTTGCATTGATAATGCCCGCTTTATTCATACTGAGCGCCAGATAGACAGGCTTGTTTTTCATCGCGTCTGAAAAGCCTGTTTTTGATTCTAGCTTAAACAGGCATAAAATTTGTTTCAGCCTATCATCAGACACAGCGCGGCCATGATATAGATCATTCAAAATTATGGTTGATTCACTATCAAGGCCGATATGCCATGCCCATTCTTCATCATCAATTCGCAGCATCGGGGTAATCTCAACTGAGATATTGAGAAAGTGATATACCCATTTTTCAAGCACGCGTGCAATCGCATCATTACCAGGCTGAGTATGGGCAATATCAATTGCGGTATCGAAATTATCCGAACGCTCCCAATAAGCATCTTGGGTATCACGGGTCAGGATTTCGATTTGCACCTCTTCAGGCCTGTCTTGTTGGCCTTCTAGCCGCTGAGAATCTGCAGCCATCTGGACGATTGTTTCATCTGCTACCATAATACGCCCATCTTCTGCTGTAACAGACTGGCTTCGATACAGAATCTCGGCCGCCCTTAGATGCATAGGCTCTGTTTCATGTGCCAGAATTTCACGCATGATAATATGGCAAAGCTGGTTCACAAATAATGGCGGGAACGTAATTTCAGCCCCATTCGCAATCGCCATATAGGCCGCTTGGACAGTCTCAAATTGCGAGATGAAATCCCTAAAGCGAAGCACTGCACGATAATTCTCGATAATATCGGGGTCTGCCATCGCCGTCAGCTCATCATCTGAAATAGGGGCAAATGGCTGTTCAACTAGCTTGGCATGAAGGGCATGTTCTGCAGGACAGGATTCCTCAACCAGCGCCAGTTCAGGGCGCTGGAAATAGGCTGCCATAAAATCATCCCCAGCCAGAAGACGCCCATCCTTGTCCCTATCACATAGGTGCCATCCAGACGTAATCCAGAAATCAAGCGCTGCCAGCGTCATCTTGGCCTCTCCTCATCTTCATCAATAATTGTCCAGATTTGTTGTTCTGCGCATGAATCAGCCTTTGCAATTGAACGAAAGCTCTCTTTTATGCCCTGTTCTGTAAGGCTACGTGAAATGCTGAGCAAGGTGCCTGTTTTATGCTCAGAACAAATATCTGCCATAAAGTCAATTTCTTCTGCCGCCGCTTGTCTGGCAAGCTCAATAGACGGCGCACCAAACTCGTCCATAAACCGATTGGCAAGCATCTCAGACAGGTGTTCGCTATCATCTTGTGTAGCAGACACAATGCTAACAAGTGTTGAAAAGCCAAAGCTGGAAAGCCCCAAAAATCCGTTTGCAAAAGCCTGTTTTGTTTTACCGACAAGCGCATCTTCAGATATCCCTGAAAACATAAAACTGCCTGATACAGCCCATTCCCCTTCTTCTGCCGCCCGCTCAAATATATTCAAATCAGAACTATCAAATCGGATTGTGCGTGCTAGCTTTAATGCCATTATGATTGCTCTAATTCTGCAAGACCAGCCTTGCCAAACAGGCGCGCTGCCTCTGCTAGCGATACCGAGCTCACCGCATCACCGTCTGACAACAGCCCTGCGCCTGTATCATCAATACCAACAAAGCCAAATTGTGTGCCATCAAGGGCATTGAGCATGCTATCATCTTCGATACGGTTAAGCCATTTTTGATGCACTGGCTTAAAGCCTTCTTCTTCCCATTGATGCAACCAAACCAGAAAATGCCGACAGCTTGATTCAAGCAATCTGGTACGCGAAATAAAGCCGCCCCCTTCTTCTGCAAGCGAGGTATTTGCCATACGATAGTCAGCATCATGATTAGTATCTATAAAATCTAGTCTTATCTGAGCAGATACAACCAACCAATCTGGAATATCTTCTGCTAGATGTTCAGTTGGCGCCGCGCTTAGCCGTACCACCCCTGCATGGCCACGATTAAACAAAATATCGCCAGGAAAGCGATACCTAACCCCCACTTCTGGCGGGGCAAGCGCGCCCACCGCATCTCCTAAGGCATTCATCATGGTGTAATGCATTTGCTGCGCACGAATAAACGGCACTTCAGGCGCAAGCGTAATGGCCATATCTAGTACATTCACCGCCTTTGAATAGCATACAAGCCCGACCTTGCCTGCGGCTGCCCTGCTGACTGCCTTTGCCATAATATCTGTGCCTGCTTCCATGCCTTCTGACTGTAATAATGGCGGTAATTGTGGCGCTTCATCATCAGTTGCAGGCACATCTTCATAATAGAGATTCATTTATCCCCCCTCTGCCATCATATCCTGATCCAGACCTGCCTTTGAGATAAGCTTTTTTGCAATATCATGATAGGTTTTGGCCTGCGGGCTATCAGGTTCTGAAATTACAATCGGCATGCCTGAATCAGCCCCTTTGCGAATAGACAAGGAAAGCGGCATTTCTGCCAGCAACTCAATCCCTCTTTTTGCCGCTTCTTTGGCAACACCGCCCTCACCAAATATATGATCTGTGCGGCCACAATCTGGACATTGCCAGATAGCCATATTCTGAACCATCCCCAAAAGCGGCACGCCAGCTTTCTCAAACATAGTTACAGCCTTAATCACATCAAGTAAGGCAATATCCTGAGGGGTTGAGACAATCACTGCCCCTGCCAGATTTACCTGCTGAGCAAGCGAAATTTGAATATCACCAGTGCCAGGTGGCAAATCAATTACAATCACATCTAGCTCGCCCCACGCCACTGCGTTTAGCATCTGAGTTAGCGCCGATTGCACCATAGGTCCACGCCAGATCATCGCTGTATCATCTGGCACAAGCAGCCCCATGCTCATCAGCTTTATACCGTAATTTTCAAGCGGGGCTACCATATCACCGCCAATTGCAGGCGGCTTGCCACTTACCCCCAACATTCGCGGCTGTGATGGCCCATATACATCTGCATCTAGCAACCCAACCCTTAGCCCTTCCAGCTTAAGCGCAATAGCCAGATTGACTGCCGTAGTTGATTTTCCTACCCCGCCCTTGCCTGAGCCTACCGCAATAAAGCGTTTCACCTTTGATTCAAGGACTTTTTCAGAGGTTCCTAGCCCTTCAGCGGCAGTATTTTCAGCCTGAGCGCCACGCGATTCATGCGCTGTGAGGATAACCGCCGCACTGGTTACCCCCTCAAGTGCGCGCACCATCTGTTCTGCTTTATCACGCAGAGGCTCAAGCGCAGCCACCCGATGTATAGGCACTTCCAAAATAATATTCACATTACTATCTTTGATATCAATAGAGGCGACTAGCCCAAGCGAGACAATATCCTTATTCTGGCTAGGGTCTTGCAGGCTGGACAGGCATTCTGTGATGTGCGCGTGGCTAGGTGGGCGTGACATAGTGCGGACTAGCTATTGGATTTCGGCGTGATAAGCTGGGCTGATACAGAATGGCTAAAGCCAAGTTCTGCTATTTCGATATTGGCCGTAATATCAATCGGGCTATCTGGTGACAGCGTGCCTGATGCTACTGCATCAGCTATGGCTGCTTCCAATTTTTGATGGGTTGTCACACCCAATGCCTTGAGGAATTTCCGCATCGATATTTCAGCCTGAGTCATATCGGCCATATCTTTTTTTGGGTGTTGCTGTTCAGACATATTCATCCCTTTTCAAAACAGATTTATCATTCTTCAAATTAGTTAATATTGTGCCGCTGGCAACTGGTCAATAAAAGCCAGCAAATCTTCTAGCTGGTCAACGCTCAAGGTGATTTGAGTTACAAAGGCAGGCAGGCTTTCTGGTCTTTGTTCTGTTACCCCCTGTATTGCCACAACCGCAGGGTGCGGCGGAAGGGTAAAAAATATCTCAAAGCGCTGTGACCAATCAGCCATTGTTTTTATTGCGCCAAATGAGGGAGTTGAGCCAATCCCGCCATATTTATTCATCTCGCCAACAACATGGCATCTGGTACAATGCTCACGGGCTATCTGCTTGCCCGCGTCAATATCGCCTGCCATCACCCTATTTATGCTGGCTGGGCTTACCAACACCCCCACAGCACATAACATCGCAATGATGGTAGAAGACATAATTCGGCTCATGGCAGTAATTTGGTTCTTTCTATACATCATATTGTTATCTTGCTAACGCTGGCTTTCTTGACAGGATAGGGCGGATCACACCAACTCAGACGATAAAGCCAGAAGATAGAGCCACATCATACCGTCGGGTCTGCCAGATGTTCTCTTAACATATCTTTATATTGGGCAGTCATATGATCGATAAAGCTCTCTTGGTCATCTACTTCAATGACATTTTTGCCGACATGCGCAGCATATCTAGCGCTTGCATATAGCATGACAAATTGCAATTCAGTTGCCAGCACTTTTTTATTGCGGCTATTGGCAAGTGAAATAAACTGATCTGCCAATTTGATAAAGCTATCTTCATCTATCCGCCCATCAGCATTTACAGATGCTCGCTGGTGCCAGAGTGGGAATTTAGGTTGCTCATTTTGTGTCATCTGTTATCACACCTTAGTTCAGCGTCAGGTTAGATTATGTCATTGAGTGTTAAGCTTAGTGCAATTTTATAATTTTTCAATCTGCCTGATGCGCTTCTAGCCACTGTAATAATGGTTCTGTTTGTTTATCAATTACTGCTTTTGTATCCCAATATCGCTCTATCACCTCTTTGCCCAGAGCTGTAAGGCTAGCGCCGCCTCTGCCTGTCCCGCCTCTTCTGGTGATAAAGAGGGGCGCATTAAAACCCTGTTGCATGGATTTAAGCAAAAACCACGCGCGCCTGTAATCCATCCCCATAGCCTCTGCCGCAGCGCTAATTGACCCTGTTGTGTCAACCGCTTGCAGTAATTCAATTTTGCCAATACCAACTGTTTCTTCGGCAATGAATAATTTTAGCCTAATGCCGGGGCTGCGTGTCTGGTTCTGTCCAGCAGAATTGCCAGATACTGCATCTATATGTTCATCTTGTCCCATTTTCAGCCTAAAAATTTATCTGTTATTCTGCACCTTAAAAATCTAATTGAGATCACAAAATTTCATTTGACCTCAAATATGATCAAGATTACATATCGAGAAAATGGACTCAAATATGCAGACGTCACCATAACGGAAAATAGGGCGTTATGCTAGCATCCGCTGGCTAGTTTTTTAGATGTGAAGGATTTATCTTATGCCTGTGATTTCTAAAGGCAATCTTACAACCTATATCTCACCATTTTTAGCATCCCTTATGGCTCTGCCCCTGCTGTTGGGGACAATGATAGCGCCAGCCTTTAGCTCTGAGGCGATTATTGTTCAGTCTACAACCTCTACCCAGAATTCAGGATTATATGATTATTTGCTGCCTATTTATCAGCAGCAGACAGGCGAGCAAGTGTATGTTGTGGCCGTTGGTACGGGCCAAGCTATCAAGAATGCACGGAATTGTGATGGCGATGTGTTGCTGGTGCATTCCAAAGCAGATGAACAAGCATTTGTGGCGCAAGGCTATGGGGTCAAGCGGTTTGATCTGATGTATAATGATTTCGTGATCATCGGCCCTGAAAATGATCCTGCCGATCTAGCGCGCGCAACTAACATCAAACAGGCCCTTAGGCAGATTGCCACTACAACATCGCGTTTTATCTCGCGCGGAGATGATAGCGGCACGCATAAAGCAGAATTGCGGTTTTGGAAAGCAGCAGATATCAACCCTGCCCAGATGATGGGACAGCAATATCTTGAAGCGGGTCAGGGCATGGGCGCAAGTTTGAATATGGCTGTCCAGCTTGGCGGTTATATCATTTCGGACAGAGCAACTTGGCTTGCCTTTGGCAATCGCCAGACCCATAAGATTCTATTTCAAGGAGACCCTGCGTTGTTTAACCAATATGGCGTGACAATGGTAAATCCTGATACATGCCCATCAACTGCAACCGCACAAGCAATGGTATTTGTAAGATGGCTTTTATCTGAGACTGGACAGGCGGCCATTAACAGCTATAACGTAAATGGACAGCAATTATTCTTTGCGAATGCCACAAAAAAGCCGCCTAAGGAGTAAATTATTGTGACAGAAGAACAAGGCAAAGCCGACTTTATTTCTTTATGGCCAACCTTATTCATGTCTGTAATTTTGCCAGGCCATGAGTCTGCAAATGGTATTTTAAGCACAATCGTAATGCAAAATAATTCTGAGCAAGATCAGATGACAACAAATTATCTTGAGCAGAATATTTTTGCATCAGACCATCCTGCGATTGGGTGGCTGACACAATGTTGCCAGCATGGTGTTGGCGAATATGTGCGCGCAAGCGGCATGGATTCTGTGCCCGAATTTAGCTTGCAAGGATGGCCAAATGTAAATTTCAAAGGGGATTATCACAATCTGCATAATCATCCTCATTCATGGCTATCTGGCACATATTATCTGCATGTACCTGATCAGTCTCAGGCGGAAACCTTTCGGTCTGATCTGAACCCTGCGGCAATTAGCTTTTTTGATCCGCGCGGATCAGCCAATATGACAGCCATCCGAAATGATGGGCAATTTGACCCTGAATTTAGGCGCACACCTCGCGCTGGCGAGCTGTTTTTGTGGCCGTCTTTTCTGTATCATTTGGTGCATCCAAATCTGGTGGATGAACCGCGCCTATCTATTTCCTTTAACGTTGTGCTATCGTCAACCGCAAAGCATCTGTAAGAAAAAGACAATCATGACAGAACAGACACGATATGAGCTGCCAGACACGGTCAAAAACAAAATCAGCTTTAATAAAGATGGGCTAGTGCCTGCGATTGCACAGCAACATGATACAGGCGAAGTGCTGATGATGGCATGGATGAATGCCGAAACACTGGCAGAAACGCTAGCAACCGGCAGAGCATGTTATTTTTCTAGATCACGACAAAGCTTTTGGCGCAAAGGTGACAGTTCAGGCCACATTCAACAAGTTAAATCTGTTCAGCTTGATTGTGATGGTGATACTATTCTGTTGCAAATAGACCAGCATGGTGCGGCCTGTCATACTGGCCGAAGAAGCTGTTTTTTTACTGCGCTTGAGATATCATGATTACCGCCAGCAAAGAAATTATTTGGCATCTAACCTGCACCATCTGCTCGCATTACTGGACTGCCCCCACGATGGAGGTCAATAATACCCCCGCCCGCAGGCAATGGCATTGCCCCTTATGCGGTACAAAAAGCGATTGTGTTGAAACAGACTTGCCAGACCCAACTGACACAACATAATCAGCGTTATTTTTGCTCTGAGGACAGTCTAATCATCTGCCTGACAGCTATAGGTGCGCTGACAGCTTAATGAGGGAGACAGGCTTACCACTTCTTCTTCATCACCACGCCCCTGCTTTCGGTAGACACACATTCGTGAGCCGGTATCTGCATCAATATACTGGTTCTGCAACCTGCAAATCACCGCAATCTTTGTTGGCGGGCTAGCTTTGCGTCTGCATTTTGCAGGCTCTCTGCCCATAATTGTCTGAGGCCATACCAGACGCAGATTATCCCATAAGGTACAGTGGGCTTTGTCGGGGTTATGCTCATAAACCCGGCCCTCTGCCAGCGCACTCTGGCACCAGCACATCACCAGCATAATAACCCAAATCTGTTTTCTGAACATCTTTCCCTCTTGCCGATAATGCGCCATCGCATAGCTATAGTAACGCTGTCATTATATCATACATACGCCAGCGCAAACACACCTATCTAAAACGACAATATGCCTAGTATCTATAGTTTTGCAGAACTCCCCCAACGCCTTAGGCAACCATATATTCACAAAACCCTGATGCAAAACAGAGCGCCAAGATACCAAAACACGAATTAAACATTTATGCATTATTGCCGTTTTTTATGTCATCGAATTATTACTTCTGCCACTATTATTATAACTTTAGATATTACTGATATGGCAGTTTCGGATTACAGAGCTGGTTCTGGGCACATAGATAATAGAGGGTGAGATGAAACAACGAATTACAGTATGTGTGCTTATTTTATTGAGCTCGCTATTATCAGCCTGTCAGTTTTTTATTGATGACAGGTCTGACACATTGATGGTCGTTACCGCCGAAGAATGGGCTCAGATAACGCATAAGGCAGCCTTGCATGAACAGACTATTGCCATGCAAAATGCGCCCATGCCAATGGCTGGCTCAGAACAAATTATGTTCACCAATAATGCAGATGCCTATTTGGCTGGTTGCAGGTCTTTGGGCATTGTTGAAGTGCATCATTATGGCAGTGAAGATGAAGCGATGATTTTGATGCGTAATGAAGCTGTCAAGCTTGATGCATCAGCGATTGTTCCGCTTGATTTTTATCAGGATAAATCGGCTCAGATAGCAGAAGATAAAAAGCTAAGCTTTATGAAAGGGCGTGTTGTGAAATGCCCTGTAAAACCAGATGAAACAGGAGCGTGACATCATGGGAAAGCTTGTAAATATCAGACAATATCAGGCCGAGACAGACCTTGAAAATTTTGATTTTGAGGTACCACCTGATCTAGCGCCAGAAGTCCATAATATTGAAGCGCTGACAATAGAAATTGATAAGATGCTGAGCAAGCTGGCAGATGACCAGCCAATCCCGCAAGCAGTCGCGATGGCGGCTGGCAGATATGCTGCATTTAGCCTGTTCCAGAAACATGGCCGTGCCGAAGCGCTTGCCTTTTTCGAAGATTGTATCCAGACAGCAGAAATCTGCGAGGATATTTTGCGTGAGATTGACGCCCCATCACGCTAGGCAGATAGCTATCATCACAGATATGTTCAGTACGCTTTTTGGGCGGGCTTTGGCGCTTTGCGGATGATCTTACCAGATACATCTGCCCCGCTATCAATTGTAAGGGCATCTGTGGTAAGCTCGCCGCCCACAGAGGCGCTTTCCGAGATCACCAGATCGTCACAATGGATAATGCCTGCAAAATCGCCCTCAATAATTGCTTGCTTGGCTTCGATGATAGCCTCACATTTTGCACCTGCCAAAATATGCAATTTATGCGCCTTTATCTCGCCCTCAAACTGGCCTGCAATAACTACATGCTGGAAATGAGCATCTAGCAGGCCGCGTAATTTCAGATCAGAGCCGATGAAGGTTGAATCACTCATCACCACCTCTATTTTCAACATTCAGAAGCGGTAATTCGACCATATCGTCAGAGGCCTCACCTTCCCAATTATGCATGATATGACAATTTAGCGCTGCGCCTCTGTCCATCTGCAATGCGCTATATTCAATTTCGCCAGAGATGCGCGCTGTTTTCATCAGCCAGATACTTTTGGCATTAACCCTGCCCTTAAATTCGCCATGCACAACACATAGCCCTATCTCTGCATTACCTGTAATATGGCCTGTTTGTGCAATCTCCAGCGTATCGGCAATAATATCAGCCTTGACCACCCCATGCACCTCCAAGCTAGAGGCAGGGCTGATATAGCCTGAAAAGCGCGCGCCTGCCCCAATGACAGATTTCTGCCCGCCAATAAGTTTAGCGTCACTCATCTTCTGCTAAATCCATAGTATCGGCAGGATTGACTGAGCCTTTCTGATTAAACTGGCCTTCCACCTGAGCCCCTGTTTCAATTTGGATGGTAGTATAATTCAGCGAGCCCTTTACAGTTGCTGAGGACATAATAACCAGCTTATCTGCTGAAACATCACCCATTACCGTGCCTGCAATAATCGCTGATTGTGCTGTTATCTGGCCGTTGATTTTTGCGGTGTGCAAAATATTTACATCCCCTGCTGAAATATCACCCTCTATTTCGCCGCCAAAATCTAAGGTATCATCAGCTTCAACCTTGCCAGTGATTCGGATATTCGCCCCAATCTGGCCTGTAATAGCATGTGAACTATGATCTGATTGCTTATTTTTGAACATGATAACGCTACCAATCTGCTGTTTTTTTGCATTTTTGATAATTTATTGTGAAAAAAACCTTAGTGTGACTCAACATACTACACTAAATTAGATTATGATTGTATACAGACATTGTGACCTGAGTCACTATGCAAAATTTTTGAATTATGTCGTTATAACTCCGAATAGTTGACCAGAAAATTGGGTGGTTACATAACACGTAACTAAACTGCATCTTCAAATCTAGCGTGGAAAGACTGCAAATGATTGTTGACGTGATTGATATCCGCAAACGCATTCAGAAAGTCAGAAATGATGTATCTAACGCTGTGCTGTCACGGCAGATACCCGAAGGTGTGTCTGAGCAGATAAATCAGGACGTGCATATGGAGTTTGTGCCATCGCCTGATGCACAGACAGACGCATATCAAAGCAGCCTGCCACTAGGCCTTACCGAACATGCAGATACAATCCCGCAACAAACAAAACAGGCACATAGAGCGATTACCGAAATGGCGTCTATGCCGTCATTCAATCTGAATATCACAAATCGCCATTCAAGCCGATTACTTATAGCGCTAATCATCATGCAGCTTATGACTAATCTTATTCTGGTCGCGGTGCTTATCGCAAAATAGATATTTGACGCAAATGTCACATGTAAAACAAATCATTAGCCAAATGCTGCCACCATTTCTAGCTGGTGATGACAGGCAGATGCGCTTTGCTACAACCGAAGAATTTGGCGGTATGCGCGAGCGCCGATTTTTATTCCTGACATCTTCAGGGCCGGTTGAAATAGCCTTGCGCCCTTTCCGTATATTTCGGGCACTAACAGCCTTCATCGTGCTAGCGATTACAGCAAGCTGGATGATGTTATCCTATGGCGGCCATATCAAGATGGCCGTTCCGTCTGTCAATATGACCAGCTTTATTTCCATAACTGAGCTATTTTCAAAGCCTGATATCTTTGCGCGGACAGAACGTTCTGGGTCGAATATCATTGATGTTGATACGGCTGATAATTCTATGGCCGCACGCCCGACCATCCTGCCAGAAACGCTGTTGGCAAGCGAGCCAGAGGCCAGCATGCCAGCACCAGAAAATCAAATCGCACAGGCTAGCAGCCTATCTGCATCGATTATGTCACCCTTACAGTCCTTATCGCAGTCATTACAGGCAGTGCCGGCTCAAACTACAGCCAGCGTCTCTCGCATAGATGATGTGGTATCTGAACCATCTGTTAAGGCGATGGTTGACCGCATCGGCAGTTTAGAAGATGTGGCAATAGATGATATGTCTGAACCGCTTGATCCTGAATTTATCGCCTTTGACGGGGTTAATAATCCGCCGCTTTTCACTGATCAGATACGGTTTTACCGCAACTATCACACTATTCTTGGGGAAGTCAGGATTATTCAGGAAATCTTCGCACGGTTTAATATCATCCCTGAGCAGATGCCGCCTGCCTTTACGGGCAGTTTGACACCTAATAAGGCAGACCTCACAGAGCTATATTTGCATCGTGATAGATGGCGGCAATTACTGGCGGCAGTGCCGTTAAAGTCACCATTACGTTATTACTATATCACCAGCCCATATGGATGGCGGAAGAATAAGCAGACTGGCCAAAGGCGCTTTCATCACGGTGTGGATTTAGCAGGCACATGGCGATCAAAACTGCACCCCTCAACAGATGGTATTGTTAGTTTTGCTGGCACAGATGGCAGCTTTGGCAAAATTGTCAGAGTACAGCATGCCAATAATGTTGAAACATTTCATGCCCATCTATCTGAGATTTCAGTGCGTGAAGGTGATTATGTCACCACAGATACTATTCTTGGCAAGGTAGGGAATACTGGCAGGTCAGATGGTATGCATCTTCATTATGAAGTGCGTATCAATGGTAAATCGATTGACCCCTCCCTGCTATTTAAGATTAGCCATCAGCTAAATATGCTTGGCCATGTTCCTGCTACTCTAAATTTCTAGCATCTGATTGATTTTTTATGTTTCAGCCTGTCTTGCAGGATAGCTGGCATAGTTGTTGCACATCAACATTAGATAATTTTTTGTCAGAATGTTGAGGAGCAGATCATGAAACATAATAAGCCAGCCATTGAAGAGTTAGCAGTTGAGCTGGTCGAGTTTGATGATGATGACCAGCAAGTGCGCTCAACATTAACACCGCTTGGCGCCTATCTTCACGAAGCGCCTGCCACCAAAGAAGAGCTGGATATTACCAGCAGGCTTGTGGCAATTTCCACCCGTTAAGGCAAAAATACCTGCCCATAAGCAGAATAGCAGTGCGGTACATCACAGCATTACCAAAAAACCCTGCACATGCCAGTGCAGGGTTTTTATCGGGGGAGAAACGCTGAGATTATCTAAAGTCTGAAAGACGTGCCTGCATCCTACGCTGTGATGATGATGGGATATTCAACATCTCGCGATATTTAGCGACTGTCCGTCTTGCCAGCTCAATACCCTGTTTTGAAATAATTTTTGAAATCGCCTCGTCACTAAGAGGCTTGCCAGGTGTTTCTGTTGAAATAATCTTTTTCACCATATTCCGAACAGATGCTGCTGACGCATTCATATCTGAGTCACGTGATGCAATATTCACACTGAAGAATGATTTTAACGGCATACCGCCTCTTGGCGTTGAAATAAGCAGGCCAGTCGTAACCCGGCTGACTGTACTTTCATGCATGCCTGTAGCCTTCGCAACATCGCGCAGCGATAAAGGCTTAAGGTAATCAAGACCCTTTTCCAGAAATTCCTTTTGATGACGAATAATTTCCGCACTAATTTTCAGCGTTGTTTGGTTACGCTGGTCAACAGCACGCTTTAGCCATCTGGCATTTGCCAAAGTTTCTGAAGAATAGTCGCGGATTGCCTCAGCTGCCTTTGTCTGCTTTGACATCATCTCAGCATAATCTTCATTCACAAGCACCGCTGGCAAGGTGGATTTATTCAGCTCAACTGACCAGCCATTTGACTTGCGTGTTACAATCACATCAGGGCTTGGAACCTCGCGATAGGCAATACCTAAATGCTCGCCAGGCTTTGGGTTAAGCGAGCGGATAATCCCAAGCATCTCAACAATGTCTTTTTGCTCACACTTCAAACGGCGTGCAATCTGCTTAATTTCACCACGCCCTAACAATTCAAGATTTTCAAGAAGCAATCCAAATAAAGGCGTAAATTCATCCTGATCTATTAACTGAATTTTAAGACATTCGGCCAGATCTCTCGCAAACAGCCCTGCTGGCTCAAATGTTTGCAAAACGCCAAGTACATCTTCTGCCATGCCAATGGAACAGCCACATTCTTCAGCAATTTCATCTAGCGGGCGGCCAACCCAGCCGCTTGGCTCAAGGGCATTGATAAGATGGCTTGCAATTAGGCGTTCAGACGGCTCTGTCAGGCTAAGATTAACCTGCTTAAATAAAAGCTGGTAGAACCCTTCTTCTGAGGCTGCATTTTCGATTAGGTTAAACTCATCATCACCGCCGCCAAGAGGCATACCGCCGCCAGATCTAGGCATATCCACAATTGCTGAATCAAAACGGTTATCTACATCTGCCTGCTGGGTAGGGTCATCCGCTAGCGCGCCACTTGATTTAATCGTGTCAAGATGTTGCGGGGTTTCAGCATTGTCTGTCTGGCCAGTTTGCTCTGATGCTTTTTGCTGGGCAGCGCTCATGCTAACCGCCTCGCCCTCACCTGCTGGTTTCACATCTAAAAACGGATTATCATACATTTGTTCCTGAAGATGCTGTGATAACTCCAGATTTGACATTTGCAACAGCTTAATCGCCTGCTGCAATTGTGGTGTCATAACAAGTGACTGTTTTTGTCTTAATTTAAGTGATTGTGAAAGTTGCATGTTAATGTCTCCCTGTCCTCGAATAAGACAGTGAGCAAACGGCACGATGATTGCAAAATAATCATTTGACAGCAAGATATGTCAAAAAAATTTCTATATTTTTATAATATTTTCAATAAGTTATAATTTTTAGTTAATTTTTAGTTAATTTTTATGTCATAATTTAGACAGAAAATATGACCCTGTGTCGCAGTGAAATAGAAACCCAACAGGCAGATTATGATCTTTAGACAAAGAGTGCGTGTTAAAAGAGAACCATGCCGCAGATGCATGATTATCAGACTATTTCTGATGATGGTTATCGGGGTAGCTGCCGTCGGGATTTTGGGCAGCTCTAGCCTATCTCATCTTGCTGTGATCACGCCTGATTTGTTTGGCTGGATTTTCGGGATTGTCGCGGTGGTTTATTTTCTATGGCGCTATATGTTATGGCGTACAGGCAAATCTGAATAGCAGATTATCTGTCCTGAACAAGCCTTACAGCCAGTCTTTGATAGGCAAAAAACCGACCATAGCTATGGCCTGTCATAAAATTTACAGTCCAGATATTTTTAGGTGATATCCAGTTTTCCTCTCCTGTCCAATATGGCTCAGCAGCCGTATTTGGGAAAACCACCTTGTCAATTTTTACAGGTGAGCATGTATCACATACCAGAAATTCAAGCTCTTTGCGTGTTGGCAGACGCCAAATGCCGCCTAATTGTGCGTTTGCCTGAGCGATGGCAAGATTTATCTCTTCATGATTTAGCTTAACTATCTCGCCTATGCAGTCGCCATCCTCAAATTGTTGCCCAACTGAACAGCGCATCCATTTCACCCCTGAGCGCAAATCAATCGCTGAAAAGCCAGAGGTGATAAAATTCGCTGATCGGCTAGCCTCTTCGGCGCGCACTGGCATGATGGTGCAGATAACGCTGAATATCCATAAAAAGGCGATATGATAGCGCACTATTCTGCGCAGATGCAAATGTATTGAAGGTAAGAGAATATGCATCATCTGTCTTTTATGGTTCAAAAAATAATCACTCTAGCTGTTCTCATTCAACTTGACTAATATTAGTATAGTATAAATTAGAGTTATATGATGGCAAAAACTGAGCCATTTAACAAAAATATGTAAAAACACGCTGAAAAGCCTGATTTGGTATCATACTTGCTAACTACAGATTACAGATGACCCGCTTTTGGGCGGTTTTCATGCGTGAGTGAGCAAAATAGGGACGAATAGTCATGGATATTGCCTCAATTGTTGGACTGATTGGAAGTGTTGGCGTGATTATCGGCGCCATGATCTCTGGTGGGGGTATTGCACCCTTTATTGATGTGCCGTCAATTCTGATTGTGTTTGGGGGCACTGCCTTCACGGTACTTTACAATGCACCTATGAGCGTCTTTTTGGGACATTTTGGCGCAATGGCTAAAGCGTTTATGCCGCCAATCAAAAAGCAGGATGAGCTTATTGAAAGAATGGTCGAGCTATCAGGCATCGCCAGAAAAGACGGCATGATGGCACTTGAAGGCCAAGAAGTTCCAGATAAATTCTTCCAAAAGGGTTTGCAGATGCTGGTAGATGGCGCTGATGAGGCAAAGCTGGTGTATCAGTTGAATAAAGAGATTAAATCTATGCAGAAGCGCCATGAAACAAATCAGAATTGCGTTAAGGCATGGATTGACCTCGCCCCTGCGATGGGCATGATCGGCACCCTGATTGGGCTTGTTCTGATGCTTGGCAATATGGCCGACCCGAAAGCGATTGGCCCTGCGATGGCGGTGGCGTTGCTTACTACATTATATGGCGCGTTTATTGCCAATATTCTGTTTATGCCGATTTTATCCAAGCTTGAGGGCTATACTGAATATGAAGTTGTCTATCGTGAAATGGTTGTCACAGGCCTGCGCAATATTGCAAGAGGAGAGTCCCCACGCAATATTCAGGACCAGATGGTTGCGAACCTAGCACCAAAAATGCAGGAAAAGCTTGAAGCAGCTTAAGCTGAATAATCGTGAACCCTAAGACAGGATGACGCTCAATGGCAGAAGCAGTTGATAATCCAGAAGTAGAGGAAGAGGACGAAGAAGAATGTCCTAAATGCCCGCCTGTTGGTGCGCCTGCATGGATGGCAACTTTTGCTGATATGGCAACCTTGCTGATGGCATTCTTTGTTCTGATTTTGTCATTTGCTGAATTTAACGTGCCAAAATTCAAACAGATCTCAGGGTCTCTTAGAAATGCGTTTGGGGTGCAAAAAATTGTGCCTATTGTTGAACAACCCAAAGGCACGACTGTGCTTTCGCTAAATTTTAGCCCCTCCCCTAGCAAGTCTGTCACTAATGAGATGACCCAACAGACAACTAATGTGAATCAGCCTGATCTGGAAGTGCAGAATAAGACTAAGGATTCTGATGGTGATGATGCGCAAAGCTCAGAAGAAATTGTCAAAGCATTAGAAGACGCGATTGCCAGAGGGGATATCGAGGTTCAAACACTTGGTGAGCAAGTAGTGGTGAATTTTACCCCGACTGAGGCAGAAGAAAAAGATTTGCCTCAATTACTGCAAAAAACCCTAAATGCGATTGAAAAGGCGAAAAAGGCAGCTGGCAAATCTGATCAAGATGTACTGTTTGGCGGGCTTGAAGGCACGCTTGCCCAGCTAGCTGAAGCTGCTGCCGAAGCCCAGCAACAGGCTCAGCAAGATCAAGAAAATAAAGCAGAGGCCATTAAACAGGCTGAATTGAAAGAAGACCAGTTAAAAGTCGCTCTAAAACAGGAAGTTGATCAAGGGCTGGTTGCGATTGAACGTGATGAAGATAAGGTGATTATCACTGTTGGTGCAGGCGGCGCCTTTGCGTCAGGCTCTGCCACCCTAACGCCAGAAGCGGTCAGCATTATGGAACGCATTGCCGGGCTAAATAAAGAAAGCTCATCTGAAATTACCGTATCAGGCCATACAGATGATGTGCCATTGATCTTTGGCTCTCAATATCGTGATAACTGGGATTTGGCGGCGGCACGCTCTGCAAGCGTGGTGCAAAGCCTGTCAAAAGATAATGTTATCAACCCTGAGAGGCTAGAGGCGATTAGCTATGGTGAAAGCCGCCCAGTTGATAGCAATGAATCTGCTACAGGCAGAGCCAAAAACCGCAGAATCGAAATCGAAATCAACTATTGATCCGAAACTTTGCACCAAAGACTGATTTTGGCACTGTTTCTGCACATCTAAATTATCTATAATTATCTGGAATATATAGAAAAATGAAAAAAATATTGATATTCGGCCTTCCAGGATCAGGAAAATCCACTCTTGCCAATAAACTGGCACAGAAACTTGGTTGCACTCATCTTAATGCAGATAAAGTTAGGTCTCAATATAATGACTGGGACTTCAGTGATGAAGGCAGAAAGCGGCAGGCAGATAGAATGATAGAATTGGCAAGAGAGGAATCTGGTCAATATGTCATAATGGATTTTGTGTGTCCTAAATCAGACTATCGCAAATTAATTCAGCCAGATATATCTATCTTCCTTGATACAATTGCTGAAGGAAGGTTCGAGGATACTAACAGAGCATTTGAACAGCCAGACCACACTGAAACAGTGACCTACCATTTCAAAGAATTTGACTCAGACAGCCAAGCTGCAAAAATTACGGCAGATTTAATGTCATTTGACTGGCGCAAACCTACTGTCCAAATGCTTGGCAGGTGGCAACCATTTCACGACGGCCATGTGAAACTATTTGAGCGTGCAATAGCTAAAACAGGACAGGTTGCCATTCAAGTTCGTGACTGTCAAAATTGGAATAATTCCAACCCATTTAATTATGAAGAGGTTCTAGAAGGCATAATAAAGAAACTGGATTCTTATAATTATGTTCTTGGAAAAGACTATATTGTGATGCTTGTGCCTAATATTACCAACATCACCTACGGAAGAGATGTAGGCTATACCATTGAGCAGGAAACATTCTCTCAAGAAATTCATGACATATCTGCAACAAAGATTCGAAAGCAGATGGGCTACAGCAGATAGCATTTAGTC
>CBFHYU010000007.1:0-74533 GCA_965660165.1 Puniceispirillaceae bacterium (SeqCode) | reverse complement strand
TGATCGTATCTGCGGCAATTTAGACCATTTGGATGATCTGAAGGGTTTATTGGAAAATGAAGTAGGTATCGCCAAATATGTGTTAACAGCAAAGGCGCTTGCGTCAGTTGGATATGAATTTGTAAATGATCCTGGGCGACTTAACCAGATAGAACAGCAACGCATTGACCTGTTTGTTGAAGAACAAGTGCTGGATGGATATTATTATTACACCAATGCCTTTGACAGAAATCTACAATTCGATGCTAACAGGCTGTGGGCAAGAATAGAAAATCCTACGGAAAGGGCAAATCTGCTTATTGAAAACCAGCTTCTATTCAACCAGATAAAAGATATTGCCTGTGTCAGGCTGGTCATCAGATAGCAGTCCAGAAGAAAAAAGCGTCTTTTCATCTCAATCGACCTTATCATGGGCATTAAGCATAAAATCCTTCATCTATGTGGTATTTTTGGGGGTTGCCCCTATCATATTCTTGTTGATGCTTACCCCTATTGGAATTGCGGTATTACGCAATTTTATTTTCATCTTGTTATGGATGGAATGTTGGAACCCTGTGATGGTTGTGTTAAATGAAATTTTTTCAGTGCAGGCAAAGGCCAAAATCACGGCTCTGACATATGAGGTTAATCAGAAGTTTAATGCCACCTCAACGGGTGATATTAGAACCTTTCATATCACCCTGTCTGAACAGGATGACATCTTTCATATTGTTGAACAGACATTACAGATAGGTAATCTGGTTGCTGTGATTGCGCCATTTGGGCTTTTGTTCTTTGTATTTGGCGCTGGCAAAATGGCAGGGCTTATTGGTTCAGCCACGCCAAAAGGGCGCGCTAACGCATAGTTCTGAATCAGAAGATACTAAAGAGCCATTTGCACGTGCATCACGCTATTAAATAGTGTCTCAACAAATGGTGGGGACACCCGGACTTGAACCGGGAAGGCCTATTAAGCCGACAGATTTTAAGTCTGTTGTGTTTACCAATTTCACCATGCCCCCATTCGGCACTAGGCAGGGTTTTCTTTTACAACGCAAACGCAGGTGCGGTAAAGGGGAAATTACGCAAATTATCAGCTACCTGTTAGTAAGGTGAAATGACGCAGAAATTCTTTTGCGGCGATATGGGGCGGTTGGGGGGAAATATCAAAATCTGCGGGTGTGCCTTTTGGACGGGTAAATAATTTTTGTGCTTCTTGCGCTGAAAATCCAGCTATCTGGGTTGCTTCTAAATAGGCTGACATTCTGTCTGCACGTTTGATCGCATGGGTAATTTTCTGTGGCAAGATTGCTGGCAAGCCAAAGCGAATATGCACCGCTTCTTCCAGCCGCTTTTCAATTATCTTATAGTCTTGTCCAACAGCGGCTTTGAAGGGGGTGATCATATCGCCAATAACATATTCAGCCGCATCATGCAGAAGACAGGCAAGCCGCCATTTTTGCGCCATTGAGGGGCTGTTTCGGCTAAATAGCCGTTCCACCAACAAAGAATGTTGCGCCACCGAATAGCCATAACGCCCTTTGGTTTGGCCGTTCCATCTGCTTACCCGTGCTAGCCCATGTGCAATATCTTCTATTTCAATATCAAGCGGGCTAGGGGCAAGAATATCAAGCCGCCTGCCTGACAGCATACGCTGATAAGCACGAGGTGGGGGCGAATGAGAATAAGAGGTTGATTTTGGCATGTCACTAGCATAATCACCATATATAGTCACATCAAGCAACCGTAAAATGCTATTATACTATGTGCCAAAATGATATAGAAGGTGCGCTGGTAATCGCTGTTAAGAGAATAAGATGGATTTTTTCCAAACCAGAGAAAAATATCGAAAAAAAGAAATCCAGACCGTAATGAATCTGATCATTAAAGGGGCTGTGATGGGGCTGTGTCTATGGGGCGGCTGGCAGTGGGGGTCTATTGAACAGCGCCGTCTGCAAGCTGATGCTAATCTAGCTATCTATGAAAATAATCAGCAAATTCAAACATTAAGGCGAGAGAAACAGCGGCTTGAGCATCAGCTTAGCCAGATAAATGCGCAACAACAAGCAGAAGTAGCTACCACGCAAAAATCAGATAATAAGCTCACACGTCTGATCAAAGGGCAAATTGCACGTGGCACTGAGATGGAACAAATCTATCAGATGCTTCAATCGCTTGGACAGCCTGTGAATTGCCGTGTTACAGCCAAAAATTCAGTTGCTGTCGCCACTGAGCTGTATAGTGGTGTTGAATCAAATATCAATCTATTTGATGGCGGGTTGGCCGTGCATATTGAAGGCAGAACACAGACAAATGGCCCTAAAAGTGAGCCATGGTTTGACCCCTCTAAGGCTGTATCTGTGAGGCTTGTCTATCTGGGAAGCCAGAAAGTTGTTCAGGATATTTTGCCTATCTCAACGGTGTTGCCCGCAGAAGATTGGCTGGTGAAAATTGATATCTCTGAAGGTGAATTACGCGGCTATGTGGATGTAAATCTGCAACATTGCGCATTGCGTTAATCGCTATATTAGCCATGTTCAGGCACTTCAAACGGGTCTGTCACCAGATCATAATCACGATAGCCTAAGCGAGATACGGGCTGAAACGCTGATACATCAACTCGGCCATCTGAAATCACCTTATCATCAATATGAATATGGGTAATGTGTCCAAGCACCATCACGCTATGCGTCCCTTTGCCATTATCTGGCAGGTTGATATGGTCATAATAATGACATTCAAGATGGGCAGGCGCACCTGCTACCAAAGGCGCCTTGATGGTTTTTGCCTGTTTTTTCTCAAGTCCTGCAAGGGCAAATTCATCTGTTTCGGCTGGCACAGTCTGGCTTGAGATAACCATCTGTTTAAGCTGGTTAGATGAGGTAATATTTACGCCAAATTCCTTAGTATCCAGAATATTTTGCAAACTATCTTTGGCAAAGCCTGATGCATCTTGTCTTTCTTGCCTCAGATCAGGGGCTGAGATAAACATCACCATTGGCGGCAATTCTGCGACTGCATTAAAAAAGCTATAGGGCGCTAAATTGGCAGTGCCTGATGGTGAAATAGATGAGATCCAGCCAATAGGACGTGGCGAGATAAGCGCCTTTAGGGGTGAGTATTTAAGTCCAGCCTGTATATGCTGTCCTGCGGTAAAATCCATGTCAAATTCCTGTCTATAATCTGGCGTCCAGACAAAATCGTATAATATTTCAGGCATCTGTCAAATGGTTAAGGAGCTAGTATGTCAAAGATTGTAATTTTCGGGGCAACTGGCTATATCGGCTCTGCGCTGGCAAAGCAGTTACATGCTGAGGGTGTGCCGCTTCATCTGGCAGGTCGAAATCTGGCTGAGCTAAGCGCGCTGGCAGACCAGCTCAATGCCTCTTTCAGCGAATTTGATGCATGTGATAATCGCTCAATCGCTGATGTTGTGTCACAGGCTAGCCGTGACGGGGCGTTAAAGGGCATGGTCTGGGCAGTTGGCTCAATTTTGCTAAAGCCGTTATCCTCATTATCAGAAGATGATATTCAACAATGTTTTCAGCTAAATATTTTTGGCGCGATGATGGCCGCCAAAGCAGCCTTGCCATTGTTGAAATCAGGGCAGGGTAATATCCTGCTTTTTAGCTCTGTTGCCGCACAAACAGGCTTTAATGCGCATGTGGCAATAGGGTCTGCAAAGGCAGCGATTGAAGGGCTGGTGGTGGCATTGGCCGCAGAAGCCGCGCCAGATATTAGGGTAAATGCGATTGCCCCTTCATTAAGTGAAAGCAAAATGGCGGCGCCGTTGCTGTCTAACCCGCAAATGCAAAAGGCGCTGGCGGCAACTCATCCACTAGCTAGACTTGGCAAGCCAGAAGATTTTGTCTCGCTTGCATCTTTATTGCTGGATAATGACAGGGCAGGCTGGATTACAGGCCAGATTATTGCGATTGATGGGGGTAAATCTTCGGTGCAGGTAAATAGTCGTGCCAAAGGCTAATCCTCATATTTTAATAACTGGCGCTAGCTCTGGTATTGGGGAAGCACTTGCTAAATTATTCGCAACAGAAGCAAATATCTCAGCCCTTGCTCGGCGCAAAGACAGGCTTTCTGCCCTTGCACACGCCTATCCGCATATCACCTGCTATCCAGCAGATGTTACCAATCTTGATAACCTAAAACAGGCCGTAGAGCAGGCAATCGCAACTTCAGGACCAATTGATATCCTCATTTTGAATGCAGGCATCTATCAGCCTGTGTCGGCAGATAAATTTGATGCCGCGATTTATCGCCAGCATATGGAGGTGAATTATATGGGGGTTGTCAATATGCTGGAACTGGTACTGCCAGATATGATTGCCGCAAAAAAGGGGCATATTGTGATTATGGCCTCTGTTGCGGGATATAGGGGGTTGCCACGTTCTGCCGCCTATGGTCCTACCAAATCAGCCTTGCAGAATTTAGCAGAATCTCTTTATTTTGATTTGAATAAAATCGGGGTAAAAATGCAGCTGGTAAATCCTGGCTTTGTTGAAACTGAAGCCACATCGGTAAATGATTTCACGATGCCAGGCCTAATCTCACCTGAACAGGCTGCCCGTGATATCAAACAAGGCATGCGCTCAGGCAGGTTTGAAATCGCCTTTCCTCGCGGGTTTGTTTGGTATATGAAAACATTGCGCCTATTGCCAATTTCACTTTATCTAAGCCTTGTAGCGCGGCTTACAAACCAGAAATAGCCTGTGGGATATGATAGATGAGCCAGACCAAACATGCCAAATATCTTCAACGTTATGCAGACAGCTTTGGGGCTTTGGCTGAAGATAATCTGGATGAATTATCCGCATTAGTGGCAGATGATATCGCGTTTTCAGACCCGTTTAATGCCTTTTCAGGCAAGGCAAAATTCGTCGCAATCTTTCAACATATGTTTAAGATTATGCATAATCCGCATTTCGAAATTATTGATATTGCAAGCTCAGATACGGCAGGCTACATAAAATGGCGTATGGGTGGGCATCTTGTGTCTCGCCCGTCATTCGAGATGAAGCTCATTGGGATGAGCGAAGTACATTTTGATGATAAGGGGCTGGTTACGCGCCATATTGACCATTGGGATAGTGCTGGCCAGCTTTTGGTAAATATCCCTGTGGCGGGGCGTCTGGTGCGGCTGTTACTGCGACTGTTCGCCCATTAACGATGTTATAGCCGCTTGAAGCTAATAATCAACTCGCCAATATACAGGCCAAATTTTGAGATTTTGGCTGTGTTTAGCAGATGGTTTTCATCCTGACATATCATCTTGTCATCAAAGTTAAATTTGATGCGCCTGCCAGAAATGCTGAGAAAAAAATCATAGCGCATATGCAGAACAGGTCCATCAATTCTGCCAATGGCCTTGCCTGACAGATCTTCTGTAACAGCGTTTATACTGTTCTCATCTATTCGGCTTAGTGTCCAGATGCGTTGTTCTGTCTCGCCATCATCAAATCTGAATGACTCGTTAATTTCAGTGTGATGTTGGCCTGCATGCGCGAAAATATCAGCCGCAAATCTGCGTCTTATCTGCCTGCTTCTGTCGATAAACACACCATGCGCAAAAAAACGGCCATCAAAAAAGCGGATGGGATCCCATTTTGCTGCGATGTTATGGCTGGCGTTTAGCTGTCCATCTGGTGTCATTTCATTATCCCGAAAACACCTTAAACGCGACCGCTATGATATTGGATTACCGAAGGGTGCTATTTTCCCACATAATGAGATGCAGCCCCCTTAACAAGGTAGCGCCATAGCTTAACGGTGATGTAATGCAATCTGATTTAGATCTATCATGCCTGCGGTAAATCCGCCCTCACAATAGGCTAAATACAGCTCCCACATGCGTTTGAAACGCGCATCAAAATTCTGATGCGCTAGCCCATCTCCCCATGCCTGTAAAAAGCGTTTGCGCCAGCGTTTTAGGGTATGGGCATAATCAAGGCCATATCCATTATTTTCCGAAAGCGTCAAATTCGCGCCATGAATTGGGGCTAGTAATGCCTCACATGAAGGCAACATGCCGCCAGGAAAAATGTAACGCTGAATAAAATCAGGGTTACTTTGATAGCTTGCAAATGATTTATGTTCGATTGAGATAAGTTGAAGCGCGGCCGTACCACCTTGTTTCAGACATTGCGCTAGCTTTGCAAAATAGGTCGGCCAGAATTGCTGGCCAACAGCTTCAAACATTTCGATTGAAATGATTTTATCAAAGGTGCCATCAACATCTCGATAATCTACCAGCCTGATATCTGTTTTATCTGCCAGCCCTGCGGCATTAAGCCTATCAACAGCATAGTTATATTGTGCTTTGCTGATGGTGATGCCTGTTACGTTTGCGCCTTTATGGCGTGCTGCATATTCAGCAAAACCGCCCCAACCGCACCCTATTTCAAGCACATGATCTCCTGGTTGAATATCAGCAAGCCTGCATAAATATTCATATTTGCGAGATTGCGCTGTCTCAAGGCTTTCGTCTGGGTGTTCAAAAATAGCAGATGAATAGGTCATGCTGGTATCAAGCCAACTTTTATAAAATTCATTCCCAAGATCATAATGATAAGCGATATTGCGGGCTGAACCTGATTTTGAATTTGAATTGCGCCAGTGATTAAGCTTTTGGGCAAGCGTGCCAAATATGCTCATCTGCATTTTCTGCTCTACATAATCATTATGCAATACGGTCAGCTCAATCAATTCCGCCAGCTTGTTAGAGGTGATCAGCCCATCCATATAGGCCTCACAAAACCCCATTTTGCCATCACGAAGCATTCGTTTAATGCCATCTTCCTGCAAAATTGTCATATCTGCATCAGGGCCTTTATGCGCGCCTGTGAAATGATGCACAGAGCCGTCTGGAAGCGTTAGGGTCAAACTGCCATATTGGATGCCTGAAATGATATGAAGCAGCATTTTTTTGTCCATATTACCAAACATCATATTCATTCTGGTCATCCTTTTTGTTTCGTCAGTCTTGGCTGAGCAATGGTGATATGGGTATCTTTTGGTTCTGGTCGCCCATAAAATTTACATTTTTTCAGAAATAATTTTACAGCTTCGAGATGAATCCCCATCCATACGCGCATTGGAAGATGCACATGCTTAGCGATAAGCTGCATTATCATGCCAGTAGTTAATGGACGGAATTTGCCACAAAGAGTTGCTGTAAGACGCGTTTTCTGCTGATGGCTATAGCGCACAAGCAGATGAACCATCTCATCCTTTATCTTTAGCCCTAGCCTATATTCGCCATCCATATCATAAAATGGCGACACATGTAATGATTTTGCAACATCATGCTGACAGGCATTATGGCCTGCTTTGCTGATGGCAAAATAGGTATGGCTATCGCCAAATGTGTTATGTACTTCGTATAACACGATGTCCCCAGCCCCATTCTCAGTAGTACAACGGTAAACCGAAATTGGATTAAAGGCCATGCCCAAAATGCGTGGGAAGGCTAGCATATGAATATCTTTTAGCCTTGCTTCAGGATAGAGCGCAGAAATTTGCGAGGTGATATAGTCTTTAAGCGGAATAATGGCCGCGCCTTTTTGCCGTTTGGATTTATGATTGCAGCCAAAATCAGCTTCATGAAATGACAATAAATTAAAGCTATTGACTGAAAATATTATGGACTGGCTGTTTGCTGTAGCCAGATTGTTCAAATCAATCCACAAAGACAAACCACGTCTGGACAGGGTATGAGACGGGCTTCCATGACGTGTATGGATAATATCAGAATCAACAAGCTGTATCGCCAAAGGTGACGTCATCTTTTTATTCGTCATAAGGTAAGCCTATCATCTCAGCATAAAGTGCATATCTAGAACCATATTATCATGCTGAATAGGCAGATGTAATAGTATCTGGTTGGTGCCAATGACGGGTGGGGGTTTGCCATGGGACATCAATATCTAGCGAAAGTGCAGTCGATACAGCAGATTTTAGCCCATCTTCATGAAACCCGTTTGCTGTCCATGCCCCGCAATAATAAATATTGTCTGTGCCTTGAATAGACGCGAGATTTCTCTGCGCCTTAATTGCAGATAGATTAAAGATTGGATGCTGATAATCTGCCTCAGCGAAAATATGCTCATCACGCGGCTTGTTAGCAGGGTTCAGACTCACAAATAGCTGTTTTCTGGCATCAAGCGACTGCAATCTGTTCATCCAATAGGTAACAGACAGCCTGCCATCAGCTTCAGCGGAATAATTCCATGATGCCCATGCACGTTTTGAGGTTGGCATCAATGTTGGATCACTATGCAGATAGACATGATTATCTGAGAATTGGAAAGACGATAAAATGGCCTGCTCTTGGTGTGTTGCATCAGATAGCAAGGCAAGGCTTTGATCTGCATGCGCTGCCATCACCAGCTTGTCAAACCAGATTTCGCCTTCTCCCTCGATTGTCAGAATAACGCCAGCGCCTTCTCTGCGGATACGGGTAATCTGTGTATTTGTCTGGAGTCTATTTCCCAAAATGGCTGCAATTTTTGTGACATATTGCTGTGATCCGCCAGCCACTGTGCGCCAGACAGGCCTGCCAGTGAAATCCATCAATCTATGATTTTCAAGAAACTGGATAAAGGATTTTACAGGATAATCTAGCATCACCTCAGCAGGGCACGACCAAATCGCCCCTCCCATTGGCAATAGATGGTCATTCACAAAATCCCTGTTATAGCCGCATCTGTGAATAAACTGGCCAAGTGTTTCATCATCATTACCTGCTTGCATCCGGCTATAGGCTGTTCGATAAAATGAAACTAACCCAGCTAACATCCGCCAGAAACGCGGTTTGAGAATCTTTGTCTTTTTTGCAAACAGCCCGCCAAGCGTGCCTTCATATTCAATCTTGCCATTATCCACTGCCACTGAAAGGGACATATCACTGGCGATTGTCTCAATATCAAGGTGGGAAAACATGCCTGTCAGATTGGGATAATTCAGCTCATTATACACAATAAAGCCAGTATCAACGGCTATATTACCAATCTCTGTATTGAGTGTATGGGTGTGAGCATGGCCACCAATGCGGTGAGATTTTTCGAAAATTCGAACATCATGTTGTTGATGAGCCAGATAGGCAAATCCAAGTCCAGAAATACCAGATCCTATAACCGCAATGCGCATAACCAATTCCTAACCATTCCCATATGTGATTATCTTTACGATATCCTTATCTGTATGGATTGACAGATTTGCGGATAAACATCGCTAGATTATCTGCTTATTAGGCATATTTGAAATGGCGTCTGCTTACAGGAAAGTGATAGATGGCCTGCTGATGCAGAAGATAGCTTTGCTGGCCGGACCCAAATAGCGCCTGAATATCTGTATGCAAGATATTCAGCCCGCCTGTATATGCGCCAAATGCTGGCAATATCATCAATGAGGCATCATGGATAAAGCATTTTGCAGAAAAATTGCGTGCGCTAAGCTGCAGCTTTGCTTTGGGATGAAAATGCCCAACTATCTGGCCAGCTATCAGCGTTTTCGGATTGTCAGACTGATATACTGGCTGATGGCTAAGCAGCAACGTGCCAAGCGATAAATATGAGCAATGTTCACCAGGTACGCTATGGGGCAGGTGAGGGTCATGGTTGCCCTCAATCCAGATAAGCTGAGTTTGCGTGGCTATCTGCGCAATATGTTCACGGTGATATGTTGGCAGGCTATTGGCTTGCTCTTGGCTGTGGAAGCTGTCACCTAGTAAAATGGTCTGTTTCGGCTTTGCATGTGATATAGCCGCATCAAGGCGCGCTAATGTGTTATCAGTATCATATCCTGGTATTTGGCCATTGCGGCGGTGTGCTGCGCCTTTGCCAATATGTAAATCAGAGATAATAAGGCTCTGGAAGTCTGGCAGATATAATCCACCATCTGCATGAAACTGGCACGCAACATCAAAAAACTGCCTGTCAATTACATTTATAGCCATGTAGAAGATGCCTGTTTCTGCGAAATATAGATGGCTATTTGTCTAGTAAAAGGCTTCATCTATCAAGCGTTTCTGTAATTCATCCAGCATTTCATCAACCCCTGAGCCTGAAACAGCCTCTCTGCCTACCTCTAATATCAGCGGAATAGATAGCGGTGAGATACGTGTTAGCGAGTGATGATCAATTTTGCCTTCAAAATTTGTGAGCAATTCAGACAGTCTGCGAATATCTGTTAGCCCTCTTGCAGCATCATGTCTTGTCGCTTCAAGCAGAATATGATCTGGCTGATGCTGTTTGAGAACATCATAAATCAGATCAGAATTGATTGTCATTTGCTTGCCTGTTTTCTCAATGCCTGGCAGGTTTTTTTCTATCACCCCTGCAATTGTTGCTACCTGTCTGAAACTGCGCTTTAACATAGTTGTTTCAGCCATCCATTCTTCTAAATCATCTCCTAATATATCGCTTGTCAGCAGATTTTGGGGCGATAGCACAGGGTGCAGAGACCATACCGCAATCGCATAATCTGTAGCCACAAACCCAATAGGCGCATAGCCCTGGCGTTCCATTCTTCTGGTAAGTAACATCCCAAGCGTCTGATGCGCATTTCGGCCAGCAAAGCTGTAACAAACCATGTAATGCTTTGCCCCACGCGGGAAGGTTTCAACAAGCAACCTGTCAGCGTGCGGCAAGGCAGAACGTTTATGTTGGATGGCAAGCCATTGTTGGACAGGCGGCGGCAAATTCTTGGTAATGGTGTGATCATGCAACAGGCCTCTTACTGTGTCGGCAAGTCCTGGTGATAGTGGCAGACGCCCCCCAGCATAGGCAGGTACTTTCGGCTCGCTAGACTGGCTTGGTTTGGCCTCAACCATATTGGCAGTAATGCCCGTAAATTCTAACACCCGCCCTGCAAAGATAAAGCTGTCACCCGCGCTAAGATTTTGGATAAAATATTCTTCAATCTCACCTAAAACAGGCCCGCCTTTCACCCTTACTTTCATCACCGCAGATTCAACAATTGTTCCGATGTTCATCTTCCAGCGTGTTGCCACAGCGTTCGATGCGATGCGCCACAGCCCATCAATCCCTTTCACCAGCTTGTGAAATTGCTGATAATGGTCAAGCGCATAACCGCCTGTTGATACAAAATCCAGCACCTTGTCAAAACTAGCTCTATCGAGATGGCGATAGGGGGCAGCTGTTGTTATTTGATCAAATAGCCTGTTTTCGTCAAATGGCGCGGCCACTGCACGTCCGACTATATGTTGTGCAAGCACATCTAGCCCGCCTTGCGGCAAGTCTAACTGATCTAAAATGGCATGTTGCAGATTAAGCTTGGCGGCAAGTGCTTCAAAAATCTCAAACCTGTTGGCAGGGATAATAACAGCCCGGCTAGTAGCATTCAGACGATGACCAGCCCGCCCAATACGTTGCATTAGCCGAGAGGTGCCTTTGGGCGCGCCGACCTGAATCACCAAATCAATCGCTGCCCAGTCAATGCCAAGATCTAATGATGAGGTGGCAACAATTGCATCAAGCTCTCCGTTTGCCATCGCTGATTCAATTTTCCGTCTTTGGCTTACATCAAGCGAGCCATGATGAATTCCAATTTTTAGAGATTCTTCATTGATATGCCATAATGCCTGAAATAATAATTCTGCCTGCGCCCGTGTATTCACAAAGATAAGGCTTGTCTGGTTTGCCTTAATATGCTCGTAGATCACATCCAGCGCATAAAGCGCAGAATGGCCAGCCCATGGCACATCATCACCTTCTGGCAGATATATTGATAGCTCTATTTGTGTTTCAAGAGACGGGCGGATAAGCGCCCGCGTGCCAGATGATGCGCCTAACCAGTCAAGCAAATCTTCTGGTGATGCAAGGGTTGCTGATAGGGCTATGGTTCTAGAATTTGTAGCAATAGCGCGCAAAGCAGCAAGTGATAATGACAGCAAATCTCCTCTTTTTGTGCCAGCAAGCGCGTGTATTTCATCAATGATGATAGTATTGACAGAGGCAAACATCTGGTCAGCCTCTGGCCATGCCAGCATAATTTCAAGCGATTCTGGGGTTGTGAGCAGGAAATGAGGCGGGTATTTTCGTTGGCGTTCACGCTTACTGGCAGGCGTATCACCTGTGCGTGTTTCAATCCGTATATCAAGCCCCATTTCAGCAACAGGTTCACCAAGATTGCGGGCAATATCCACCGCCAGCGCCTTTAGGGGCGAGATATAAATAGTATGTACCTTATCAATAGGGTGTTGGTGAAAGGCAATCAGCGATGGCAGAAAGCCGCATAATGTTTTGCCTGAACCTGTGGGGGCAACCAGAAGTACAGAATTGCCCTGTTGAGATTGTGATATAATCTCTTGCTGATGCGGGTAAATCTGCCAGCCTCTGCTATCAAACCAGTCATTGAATATTTTTGGTATCAAAGACATTGCTGGTGCGTGCATCCTGTTAGCTGTTTTGGCTTATCAAGCTAGATTTCTGCTATTAGAGCTAGCTGATAATAGCCAACTGTCAATCAGATGGCATCAATAACTATCAGTTAATCTGATAAAGTAGGCAGAAAAATTCAGGCTGTTTTTGCTGTTTTTGCTTGTACTTATACAGCAGAGATATCACATTAACGGACAGAGTCTAACTACCTTGATAAGGTGTGGTTACGCGCATTATCAGACAAAGGATATATTCATGATTGAGCTATATTACTGGCCTACGCCAAACGGCCATAAAATTTCTATTGCCCTAGAAGAAATGGGACTAGACTATGAGATAGTAGCTGTAAATATTGGCAAAGGAGACCAATTCAAACCAGAATTCCTTGCCTTTTCGCCAAATAACCGCATGCCTGCCATTATTGACCATGACGGAATAGATGGGCAAAAGACTACCGTGTTTGAATCAGGAGCCATTCTGCTATATCTGGCCGAAAAGACTGGTATGCTGATGCCAACAGACAGACATGGCAGAAAAGCCGTTTATGAATGGCTAATGTGGCAGATGGGCGGATTTGGCCCCATGCTTGGTCAGGCGCATCATTTTAACCATTACGCACCTGAAAAAATTGACTATGCAATGAATAGGTACTCTCAGGAAGCTAACAGGCTTTATGGCGTGCTTGACAGACAGCTTGCAAAACATCCCTATGTTGCAGGCGATGAATATTCTATTGCAGATATTGCTATTCTGCCATGGAGCCGCACCTATCAACGCCAACGTGTAAATATTGATGATTATCCGCATGTAAAAGCATGGCGTGAGAGACTAGGCGCACGCAAGGCGGTGATTAAGGGCATGAAAGTAGGCGCAGAATGGCGTGAAGATTTACGCAATCTAACAGATGAAGAATTTGCGGCATTATTCGGCACAACATCATAGATAGCGTATCAGATAGCCTTAAGGTGCTATTTCGAAATGCTAGGCTATTCCCCCCTCAGGCTCTGACTTGAAACAAGACCGTGACAAGCTAGATAAAGCTCAAGACAGACAGTGTAGGTATAGAGGGGCAAATGAGTATCTCATGGGCACAGGCTAGGAAATCTGGTCTTTATTGCCTGCCTGCACAGGCGGCGATTGATCCGCTTAGCCCACAGCCACTAGCGATAATTACGCATGGTCACGCTGATCATGCCCGCTCTGGCCACAACCATGTTATTGCCACCCCTCAGACACTTGATATCATGCAAACACGTTATGGCAAGGGCTTTGCCAAAACAGTAACGGCGCTTGAATATGGTGAGACACTGGCGTTGGGCGAGGTTGTCGTATCATTGGCGCCAGCAGGACATGTGCTTGGAAGCGCCCAGATAATTCTGGAGCATCAGAGCCAAAGGCTGGTGGCAGCAGGTGATTATAAACGAAAACATGATCCTACCTGCGCGCCGTTTGAAATTGTGCCATGTGATGTATTTGTTACTGAGGCCACCTTTGGGTTGCCTGTATTCCGTCACCCTGACCCGCACATGGAAATAGGCAAATTATTATCTGCGCATAGGCTATTTCCGTCTCGAACAATCTTGGTTGGTGCATATGCGCTTGGCAAAGCACAGCGCATCATCACCCTATTGCGTGAGGCAGGATATAACCAGCCTGTCTATCTGCATGGTGCTATGCAGAAATTATCATTGCTATATGAACGATGGGGCGTGTCTTTGGGAAGTTGGGAGGCGGCAACAGCTGATATCTCTCTCGCTGGCAAAATCGTTATTGCGCCTCCCTCTGCTTTTGGAACAAGCTGGATGCGGCGTCTGAATGACCCGCTTATCTGCTTTGCATCTGGCTGGATGCAGGTTCGCCAACGAGCAAAGCAAAGAGGCGTAGAATTGCCACTTATTCTGTCAGATCATGCTGACTGGAATGATTTGCTTGAAACTATTGAGCAGATACATCCCAAACAAGTATGGGTAACACATGGCCGAGAAGATGCGCTGATACATGCCTGTGCGCAACGAGGCATTTCAGCAAAAGCCTTATCGCTAGTTGGATATGATGAGGCTGAATAATGAATAGTTTTGCACAGCTGCTTGAGGCATTGATATTCTCGCCAAGACGGTCTGTAAAACAGGCGCATCTGGTAAGCTGGATAGCACACACTCCGTTTCCCGATAGCGGCTGGGGGCTTGCAGCATTGATAGGGGAGATATCATTTCCAGCCGTCAAAGCAGGGGTGATAAGAGAGTTAGCAGCAGAAACAAGTGATAAATATCTATTTGAACTATCCTATGATTTTGTTGGCGATTTAGCAGAAACAGTGGCGCTATTATGGCCAGATACTGAACCAAAACCAGCCGAAATAGCCTCATTAAGTGATATTGCAGAACAGCTTGGCTCGGTAACTCGCGCTAACTCTAAATCTGTGCTGGCAGGCTATCTTAATAGCATGAATCTATCTCAGCGTTGGGCATTGCTGAAACTGGCTACTGGTGGGATGCGCGTAGGGCTGTCAGGGCGGATGGCACGGCTGGCACTGGCTGAACATTATCAACGGGACGTAGCAGAAATTGAAGAGATATGGCCATTGATATCCCCTCCCTATGCCGAATTATTTGACTGGCTAGAAGGGCGCGCCGAAAGGCCATCAGCCAAAGGCAGGGCGGTGTTCAGGCCATTGATGCTTGCCCATCCTATCGATGAAGCGCGTCTTGATACGCTGGATTGCAATAACTGGCAGGTGGAATGGAAATGGGATGGCGCCCGCATTCAGCTTGTCTCAGCTCATCAGGGGGTAAAGCTGTTTTCACGTTCAGGAGATGATATTTCAGCCAGCTTTCCAGAACTGGCAGTGCCCATGACATGGAAAGGGGTGCTGGACGGTGAAATTCTGGCAGGCACGCCTGATAAGATTGACAGTTTTTCAGCGCTGCAAAAACGGCTTAACCGAAACACAGCGTCTGTGAAAATGCAGGCGCAACATCCAGTTTTTCTGCGCCTTTATGATATGATGTTTATTGGCGATGATGATATTCGCGGTTTGCCGCTTTTCAGACGGCGCGAATTACTAGAACAGCAGGCAGAAAAAATAGATCATCCGTTAACAGACATATCGCCTCTTTTGGCGGTCACAGATATTGATGGGCTAGCAAATTTACGCGCAGAATGCCGCAATGGTGATCTTATAGAAGGGCTGATGTTAAAGGCAAAAGATAGCCCCTATCAGGCAGGTAGAGTCACAGGGGCGTGGTATAAATGGAAGCGTGATCCGCTGATAGCTGATCTGGTGATGATGTATGCCCAAAGAGGGCATGGCAGACGCTCATCCTATTTCTCGGATTATAGTTTTGGAGCATGGGCAGATACCGAAAATGGGCTTGAATTAGTGCCTGTGGCAAAAGCATATTCAGGGTTTACAGATGCTGAATTAAAAAAACTGGATAAGTTTGTCAGAGACCATACAACCAATAAATTTGGCCCTGTAAGAGAGGTAGAACATAGGCTGGTGGTTGAAATTGCCTTTGATTCACTAAATCTTTCGCCACGCCATAAATCAGGGCTGGCTATGCGCTTTCCGCGTGTGAGTGCAATCAGATGGGATAAGCCGATAGAGGAAGCAGACAGGCTGACATATCTTAAGACGTTAATTTAATATTTTCTTTCTAATATTTGAATTTATGCATTTCTTTTGCATCTTTCAGAGCAGTATTTTACAGCATCCCAATCACGTTGCCATTTTTTTCGCCACGCAAATGGTTTGTTGCAGACACAACATATTTTCATAGGCAAATCAGATTTTTTGACCATTTTATGCCTAGCTGATTTTGCCATAACGCGCCTGTTAGCTTGGGGTTACTTCGCCTTGATAGCGCAATGTACAATTTGAGGTAAAGACTTGCTCAAGTAAGGATTCTGTGCATCTTGTCCAGCTTGGGTCAGCTGCATCTGAAAATTCATTACGCCAGATAATCGCAACCATCAGTCCAGCAAGTAATAAATATAATATCCAGCGTCTATCCATCTTGTTTCCTTTTGAATTTATCCCGTATCTTCAGCTTCCCAATTATAGATATGGTCAACCATATCATCTTCATCAATAGCCTGTTCAGGAAAAACGCGCCCTGCCACGCTGTTGCCTGAGTTGCGTGTAGAGTGAGGATTGCCTGTAACCAGCGGATGCCAGTCAGGAAGTGGTTTGCCAGCGTCAATCAGACGATAGGCACAGCTAGATGGAAGCCAGCTTAGCCCAGAAACTGTGTGCGGTGTTAATATGGTACAGTCTGGGACATAATGGGTTCGTTCAGCATAGTTCGAGCAGTTAGCGTTTGCACAATCAAGCAATTTGCAAGCAACGTCTGTTGTGTATATTTCGGCTGTATCAGCATCTTCAAGCTTCAAAAGACAGCATTTGCCGCATCTATCACATAAGGATTCCCATTCATCAGATGTCATCTCTTCGAATGTTTTTGTGTTCCAGAAATCGCTTGAATGAGCCATTTAGATGATGTTTCGCTTATCTTGTGAGAATTACTCCTGTTTTGGCTACATCTGATAGCGTATAATACAGGAAATGTAAGCCTTTCATATTCGCCGTTTTTTGTCATCTGTTTCTTTGGTAAAAGATAATGCTAGATGCCATCACAGTCTCTAGCTTGGAAACCTTATTTATGTCAGAACAGCCGCCATTGCCGCAATTACCGCCATCTGATGTGCGCTTTTGTGATGGACAGCTTATCTCAACTAAATTTGATGATATATTCTTCTCAGCCATTGATGGGCTAGCTGAAACAGAGCATGTATTTCTGGCAGGCACTGATCTAGCTAGACAGCTTAGCGAAAAACAGCATCTTGTGATCGCTGAGACAGGGTTTGGCACGGGGCTTAACCTATGCGCCGTTGTGGCGTTGATGGACAGGCTGAATAGTAACTGCAAGGTTGATTTTATCAGCGTTGAAGCCAGTCCCTTATCCCCAGAGATTGCAGATAGGGCATTATCTGCGTTTCCCAGCCTTAATGCTATTCGTACAGAATTGATAGGGCGCTGGCCACACCGCTGGCCTGGCAGTCATCATTTTGAACTGCATAATGCACAAATTCATGTCCAGCTTCACTATGGGCAAGCAGAAGATATTTTACCAACGCTTGATTTTACTGCAGATGTCTGGTTTTTGGACGGATTTGCCCCTGCAAAAAATGACAGCCTTTGGTCTGAATCTGTACTTCGCAACGTTGCTAGATTAAGCAGGCATGGCACCAGATTATCCAGCTTTACAGTAGCTAGTGCTGTGCGCCAGCGCCTGTCTGATGCAGGCTTTATGATTGAAAAACAGCAAGGCTTTGGCAGAAAGCGCCATATGCTTGTGGCCCAAATGCACGCACCTGCTAGCAAACCAGCGCCTAGCCGACAATCAAAGCATGTGCTGATAATCGGCGCTGGGATTGCAGGCTGTTCGGTAAGCTATCATCTCGGCAGACTTGGCATTTCGCACCAGCTGATAGATGCATCATCAGATATTGCAAGTCAGGCATCAGGCAATCCAGCAGGGCTGGTTATGCCTCAGCTTTCTGTGGGGGATAGTCTGGCTGCGCGGCTGTCGCTTTCTGCGTTTGCAGATATGCTAAACCCGTTAGACGCATCTGGCGCTATCCTGTCAGAAGGGGTATATTCGCTAGATTTTCCTGACATTAAGGAAAAACGGCAGCAAAAGCTTGCTTTGCAGGGCTATCCTGAAGATTTGGCCTATTACATGTCACCAGAACAACTATCCAAAACGCTAGAGATTGCCTGTGATAGGGGGGGGATGTGTTTTCCGCTTGCTAAGCTGATTTCACCGCGCGATTTCTGCGCCTATTTGGCGGCTTCTGCCCCGATACAGGCTGAAATCACAAATATGCACCGCCATCAGTCAAGCTGGCAGATAACAAGCGCAGAAGGGATGGCATTTGAGGGCACTCATCTAGTATTATGTTCAGGCCAAATGCTACCAAATTTATTACAGGGGTTAGGCTTCTCACAAGGCCGCTTCCAGCTTACCTCTGGTCAGATATCGCTGATGGATGCGAACAGGATGCCGCCAGAACTGCCAGCGTTGAATTTCGGCGGCTATCTTGCGCGTGTGGCAGATCAAATTATGCTTGGCGCAAGCTATGATTTCAGCCTTACAGACAGGGTAGACGAGCAGGCGCATCGTCATAATCTAGCGCTATTACCAGACCAGTTTCATCATCTGATTGATACTGATATTGCTAATTGGAATGGCAGGGTTGCTGTCAGGCTGGCCACCGAATTTAGAATGCCAATTTGTGACTATGAGTGCGGCGGCAGGATTGAAGGGCTGTCTGTGCTAGGCGCGCTTGGATCACGTGGCTTAACATTAGGCTTTTTTCTAGCGCGTCATATTGCAGGACAGATTGCACATCGTCCTGATTTTTTGCCCCGCACGCTAAAAGATGCCCTGTCGTTAGCGCGTGTGTTTGGGGTTAGCTTTTAAGCAATTCAGATGCAGATAATGAGCGTCCATGATAGGGGCAATCTGCGGCAAGTAATGGGATAAAGGCATCTGCTATATCATCTGGACTGGCGATTGTTGTTTTGTCTTCTCCAGGAAAGGCAGATGCGCGAAGCGCTGTGCCAACAATGCCAGGATCAATTAAATTGATTTTCAGAGCTGTTTGTTCTGTCTCAGCTGCCCAAATTTTTGCCAGACTATCCAGCCCTGCTTTTGATACTGCATAGGCGCCCCAATAGGCAGGCGATGTGGCTGTCATATCGCATCCGACAAGCACTGCCCGTCCGCTATCAGACATGCGCAACACCCCCTCAAAAGCTGAAATCTGATGCCAGATAGATGTAAGATTAACGGTTAATGTCCGCTCAAAAATCTCTGCATCTATATGGGCAAGCGGCGCCATCTGGCCAAGCTGGCCAGCATTTGCCACAAACCCGTCAAGCCGTCCCCAGCGCCCTGCAATAGCGGCCGCCAATCGGGGCATAGCATCACTATCTGTCTGGTCAAGCTCAACAATAGTTGCCTTGCCGCCTAATGTAGCAATCTCGTCATCTAGCGCTTCCAGCGCGCCCATTGTTCGGCCAGTGATGATCAGCTCTGCGCCCTGTTTTGCGGTGGCTAACGCAACTGCCCTGCCAATGCCGCGACTTGCGCCAGTGATCAGAATAAGACGGTCTTGCAATCGTTGTGAGGGTAAGGACTCTGACATTGAATGTACCTTTTAATACATGCAAGAAGTTAGTGATTAGGCTGTTTGATATTACCTGATAGATTGGCAAGCGGATATTCACCTGTAAAACAGGCATCACAAAATTCAGGCTGATCGTTATTTCTGCCTGTAAGTCCCATTGCACGATACAGACCATCAATTGAAATAAAGGCGAGTGAATCAGCTCCGATTGCCTCACACATTTCAGCAATGCCTAATTGTGCTGCCATCAATTTATCTTTGTCAGGGGTATCTACGCCATAATAGCACGGATTTGTGGTTGGCGGGCTGGCAATACGCATATGCACCTGTTTTGCCCCTGCATCACGCATCATGGTTACGATTTTGCGAGAGGTGGTGCCTCTGACGATAGAATCATCAACCAGCACAATATTTTTACCTGAAATAATTTCAGAATTGGCGTTATGTTTTAGCATCACACCTGATTGTCGCCCTTCCTGAGTAGGCTGGATAAAGGTACGCCCAACATAGTGATTTCTGATAATGCCAAGTTCAAAGGGCAGGTTTGATGCCTGTGCAAAACCAATCGCCGCTGGCACACCAGAATCAGGCACAGGGATAATCAGATCTGCCTCAGCAGGCGCCTCTGCGGCCAATTCTGCCCCAATATCTTTGCGCGCCTGATAGACTGATCTGCCTTCAAGACGCGAATCTGGGCGGGCAAAATAGATATATTCAAAAATACAAAAGCGCGGCGGCTGAATAGGGGCTATGCGCCTGCTTTCAATGCCTTGTTTTGAAATGCTGACCATCTCGCCTGCATCAATATCTCTGATGTAGCTTGCCCCAATAATATCAAGTGCGCATGTCTCAGATGCTAGCACATAAGCATCCCCAACTTTGCCCAGCACAAGTGGCCTGATGCCATGTGGGTCGCGCACCCCTACCATCATATCATCCATCACACATAACAGCGCATATGCGCCTGTCACTTGTTTTAAGGCTTCTGCCAGCCTGTCTAGCGGATTTTGCTGATGCGAGCGTGCTACCAGATGGATAAAAATTTCTGTATCTGTCGTAGACTGAAACAAACTACCTGTTTCAACAAGGCTTGCCCGAAGCCTGCTTGCATTTGTAAGATTGCCATTATGGGCAATGCCGAATGAACCAAACGACATTTCTGTTAAAAAGGGCTGGATATTGCGCTGTTCAGACAAGCCAGTGGTTGAATAGCGATTATGGCCAATTGCGACATGCCCGTTAAGATCGTTCAAGGTGCGTGAGCCTGCGCTGAAATTCTCGCCCACATGGCCAGTGCCGCGATGATGTTTGAAGCTTTGGCCATCAAAACTAACCATCCCCGTAGCTTCTTGACCACGATGTTGAAGCGCGTGAAGGCCTAATGCTGTTAGCAGATGCGCCTCTTGTGAGCCAAATACCCCAAAAACAGCACATTCTTCATTAAACTGATCAGTCACGTCCTGTTCCTATCTTGTACAAATTTCATTATCTGGTCATTTTTTGGCCGCATGCAAACCTATCGAACTCATTTCTCATCATCAAGAAGATTCAGCTTATTCACCTCTTCGCCTGTTTGCGTGCCTAATTCTTCTTCATCAGATGGCAGATTATCCTCATCTAGCAAATTTTGCGCGTCTATATCTGAGAGTTTGTCGCGAATATTATCAGGCAAAAGTGGTGAAAACGTCCCAATGGTATAACGAATGCCCGCTGCGCTTTTTGACTGTGTTACCCAGTCAGGCAAAGCGTCTTCAGATTTTGTGAACATAACAGCCCCGCCATACAGCAAAGACATGATCACAACACCGCGAATAATACCAAAAATAACCCCAAACCACCTATCTAAGGCGCCAAGACCAGCGCGCGACAATCCAGGTGAGACAAGGCTAGCCAGAACAAACCAAATGATGATAGTGACAACAAACGGGATGACCCACGCCAGATTACTGCCTAACCTATCTAGTGTGATATAATCTGATAGCCAGCTTTCCACCGTTGGTGAGGTAATCTGTGCAATTCCAATTCCGATAAACCAGCCAGCAACGCCCAGAAACTCTCTTGTTAAGCCTCTTAATGTGGATAAGATGGCCGAAATAGCCAATATTGACAGGAACACACCATCAAATAGAGTAAGTATGCCTAAATCTAAACTGGTCATCTATCTGGTTTCGCCCCACGCTGATTTCTTACATTATGCTCAGTGAAATCTGACAGGCTGATCATAGAGCAATTATACCCAAAAATAAATGGCTTTAGCACATCTCTAATATTCTTGCGTCACCCGTTCAATTAGCTCGCCCAAAGAGGTTATGTAGCTAGAATGAAGCCCCTTTGGCTGGCTAAGCTGCTTATGCGGTTTGGGGATAAACCCTGTCTTAAAGCCAAGTTTGGAGGCTTCTTTGAGGCGCAATTCAGGCTGGGCTACCTGTCTGACTTCAGCAGATAGCGCAACTTCGCCAAAAAAGACCGAAGCATCTGGTAGCGCCTTGCCTGTCACAGACGAGATAAGAGCCGCCGCAACTGCCAGATCAGCAGCTGGTTCAGATATTTTTAATCCGCCTGCCACATTCAGAAAAATATCCTGACCAGACAGGCTAAGCCCACATCTTGCTTCAAGCACGGCTGTTAGCATGGCTAGCCTGCTAGATTCCCAGCCAACAACATTTCGTCTTGGGCTAGCAAGTGAGGAGGGGGCGACGAGTGCCTCAATTTCCACCAGCAATGGGCGCGAGCCTTCTAGCCCAGCAAAAACCGCAGTACCTGCAATATTCTCAGACCTGCTTGCCAGAAATAGCTCTGAGGGGTTAGATACTTGCTGAAGACCTGTTGCGCTCATCTCAAACACGCCAATTTCATCTGTCGGGCCAAATCTGTTTTTCACGCCTCTTAATAGGCGGAAATGATGGCTTCTATCGCCTTCAAAATACAGCACAGCATCAACCATATGTTCTAGCACTCTTGGGCCTGCTATTGCGCCATCTTTGGTTACATGGCCAACAAAAATGATTGATGTAGAGGATGATTTTGCCACCCTAATTAGCTCATGGGCGGCCGCTCTTACCTGACTGACGGTACCTGGCGCACTGTCAAGTCCTGCCAGATACATGGTCTGGATGGAATCAATTACCAGCAAATCCAGCTCTGGATGCCGTTTCGCTGTTTCAGCAATATCGCCTACATTGGTAGCGGCTGCCAGCAGCGCAGGGACATTGGCAATGCCTAGTCTTTCAGCCCGCATTCTGACCTGTTCAACAGATTCCTCGCCCGTAATATAGGCTGCTTTGCGCCCAGATTTTGCCAGCAAACAGACAAGCTGAAGTAGCAAGGTTGATTTACCAATGCCAGGATCGCCCCCAATTAGCAAGGCAGAGCCAGGCACAAAGCCGCCGCCAGTTACCCTGTCAAGCTCGTCAATACCGCTTTTGAAACGTTGATGTTTTTGATCAGGGCTTGGGTCTGATAGGGGATGCAATTCGATTTGGCGAGATCGGGTGCGCTTCTGTCCAAAAGCCTGTGTGTCACTGCGTTCTTCAACCAGCGTGTTCCATTCACCACAGCTATCACATTTTCCTGACCATTTGGAAAAAACAGAGCCGCATGACTGGCAATGATACTGGAGTGATGATTTTGCCATCTCAAAAAGCCCGTATTAGATGATTACACATTTTCGGTAAGTGGCCCATGTGGATGACCATTTACAAATTGGTCAAGCTCTGGCACGCCAGACTGATACATATCATCAACAGAACCATGCCAGATAATATGTCCGTGATGTATCATCGCTACCTTATCAGCTATCCGCCTAACAGAGGCCATGTCATGGCTGATAGTAAGAGCGGTTGCGCCAAGCTGTTTAACCGCATTTACGATCAGATCATCAATCACACCGCCTGTTATCGGGTCAAGTCCAGAGGTAGGCTCGTCAAATAGCAGAATTTTGGGTTTATCTGCAATGGCGCGGGCAAGGGCAACTCGTTTTTGCATACCGCCAGATAGTTCGGCTGGATATTGAAAGATTACCTGTGCATCAAGCCCCAAAGTTTTGACAATCTCGGCCGCTATCTCTTGCGCCTCGCGTTTTGGCGTTGAGTGTTTTTGACGCAATCTGAAGGTAATATTCTCCCAAATGCTTAGACTGTCAAACAGCGCGCCAAACTGGAATGTCATTCCGAATTTTTGCAACATTTCTTCGCGTTCTGCACGGCTTTGACCAACTGTTTGCACACCATCAACAATAATTGTGCCGCTATCTGGTGTCACCAGACCTAAAATAGATTTTAATAATACTGATTTACCGCAACCTGAAGTGCCAATAATACATAAGGATTCAGATGGGGCGACTGACAGGTTGATATCTTTCAACACCTGTTTCGTGCCAAAGCGTTTTGCCAGTTTGCTAATGTCTATTTTGGGCTGTTCTGTCATCATATGTAAAATTCTGGTTTCTATTAGCCAAAAAACAATGCGGTTACGATATAGTTTGAAATCAAAATAAGAATCGATGAAGACACAACCGCATTAGTAGTTGCCTGTCCAACGCCCTCTGCGCCTCTGCCTGAATGATAGCCATGATAACATCCCATTAAGGCTATCAGAAAGCCAAATACAGCTGCCTTTATCAGCCCAAGCATCACATCTGATACTTGCAAAAATTCTAGTGTTCTTGACAGATATATGCCTGGATTAAACTCTAGCCGATACACCCCAACCAGATAACCGCCAAGCACCCCAATAATATCCCCTATCAGCACTAAAAAGGGCAGGCAGATTGTACCCGCCAGCAGGCGAGGCGCCACCAGATATTGCAACGGGCGCGTCGATAGCGTATCCAGCGCATCAATCTGGTCAGTAACCCGCATTGTGCCAATCTCTGCAGCCATTGATGCGCCAATGCGCCCTGCCACCATCAGACCTGCCAGCACTGGCCCTAATTCGCGTGTAACAGATAGTACCACCACCGTTGCGACCGTATCTTCAGCAGAAAATCTGGCAAAGCCTGTATAGCTTTGCAAGGCAAGCACCATACCTGAAAATAAGGTAGTTAGCCCAACCACAGGCAAGGAATAGTAGCCAATATCCATAAGCTGGCGTAAAAATTGTCTGAAATAATAGGGCGGCAATATTGTCCAGCGCACAGCCTGAAACGTGAATAATGCTATTCGGCCAGTGGCCGCAAAAAATGATAGCGCCGCCTGTCCTAAATTTGCAATCATATCAACTATCATCTGTCTATGCCCTTATCAGCCTAATCTATCAGCTATTTCAGTTATAGAGCAGTTATACTGTCTGTTTGTCCGAGCGCCAATAGTTGAGAGGATTTCATAGCCGATTGTACCAGTCTTTTTCGCAATATCGCTTGCTGTACAGTTTTTATCAAGCAAGCTTGCTTCTGTCAGCCCTGCCAGCCTTTGCTCAGCAATCTCTGAGATGTCAGCTACCATCAAATCCATCGAAATACGGCCTACAAGCGGCACTGAAATACCATCTATCATAATATGATGTGGCGGGGTGCCAGCGCCTAGATGGCGCGGAAATCCATCTGCATAGCCTGCGCCAATTGTGGCCAGCCTCATCTGTTTTTGTGCAGTAAAATCAGCGCCATAGCCTATGGTCTCACCAGCCTTAATATCTCTTATCTGCAAGATATCTGCTGTCCAGTGATAGGCAGGATTCAGCCCATCTGATCCGATCTTATCATCATCTGGCGGTGTGCCTGTTAGCGCAATGCCTGGACGTGTTAGCTGGTAATGATAGGGTGCGCCAAGAAATATAGCTGCGCTATTGGCAAGTGAGAAGAATATAGATGGCTGAAGATGAGGTGACACTGTGTTAATGGCATGCTGAAATCTGTCAAGTTGCAGAGAATTAGTTGGATGTTCTGCGATATCTGCACAGGCAAGATGGCTCATCACACCAGCTAGATTCGGCAATCTTCTAACAAATTCAACTAACCTATCAGCCTCATGATAGGCTAACCCCAGTCTGCTCATGGCTGTGTCGATATGCAGAATATGTTGCGGAGCCTGCGCACCATGACTGGCAAGCCACTCAACATCCTCACGCGTATTGGCGATAATTGTAAGTCTGTTTTCGACATAGATGGGCAAATCCTTGCAACTCACCCCTTCAAAAATACAAATCTCAGTATCATAGCGTTCTGCTGCGTCCAAGCCTGAGCGAAGCGTCACAGCTTCCTCTAGCCTTGCGACAAAAAAGGTTCTGCATCCAGCATGATAGCACGCAAGGGCTGATGCTAGCGCGCCAAGCCCATAGCCATCTGCCTTGATGGTAGCGCCTGTTTTTGTGTCATCTCCGCTAAGCGTATCAAGATAGCGATAATTGCTAATAACAGCATCTAAATTGACCGTTAGGCGTGAGCTAGACATATCATCAGCCTTTAATTTATCAGAATTGTTCAGGAAGCTGTTCAGCCATAACCAAATCCTGAAAGCGTGTGAGCCGCCCTTCAAACCCTACATGCGCTACCCCTACAGGGCCATGACGCTGTTTGGCGATAATTACCTCAGCAGTGCCTTTTGATTTTTCCAGCCGTTCCTGCCAAAGCTGATATCTAAGATTATATTTTTCCTGAGTTTCATTCTCGCGCATCTCAGGCTCACCCTTATTCAGGTAATATTCCTCACGATACACAAAGATCACCACGTCTGCATCTTGCTCGATTGAGCCAGATTCTCGCAAATCTGATAGGTTAGGGCGCTTATCCTCTCTTTGTTCAACCGCACGGGATAGCTGGGATAGCGCTAGCACTGGCACATCTAGCTCTTTGGCAAGTCCCTTTAATGAGCGGCTAATATTAGATATCTCCTGAACTCTATTTTCGGTGCGAACCCCAATTTGGGCTTGTAGTAATTGCAGATAATCAACCACGATAAGCCCAAGCCCCTTTGTCCGCTTTAGCCGCCTTGCACGGCTGGCAAGCTGACTTACAGATAATGCAGGGGTATCATCAATATAAAACTGAGCTTTGGCAATTTCCTGCGAGGTAGACACCAGCGAATCAAAGGATTTACTATCTAGCTTGCCTTTGCGAATAGCATCTGAATCAATATTGGATCGTTCTGCCAGAATACGTGTGCCTAGCTGTTCTGCGGCCATTTCAAGAGAGAAAAAGGCAACGCCAACAGGGGTCTCACCAGTTCGTCTTGTACTTGCCGCATGAAAGGCAATGTTGGTTGCAAGTGCTGTTTTCCCCATGCCAGGTCTGCCAGCAAGAATAATAAGGTCAGAGCGGTGAAGTCCGCCAAGCAATTCGTTAAGACGGCTAAGACCAGTGCTAACCCCAGATAGCACCCCGCCATTTCGGCGTGCCTGTTCAGCCATCTCAACTGTGCTTGTCAGGATAGCTTCTAGCCCTTTAAGCCCCTGCTCAGAGGTGTCATTTTCAGCTAGCGAGAATAGATATTGTTCTGCTGATTCAATTTGAAGAATTGCAGGCTTATCAAGCTCGGCATGTCTAGCATCATAGCTTACAGTGTCTGAAATGCGCATCAATTCACGGCGCAAAAAATTATCATGGATAATTTCGGCATAATCATTGATGCCTGCTACAGATATTACGCCCTCTGCCAAATCGTTAAGATAGGCTTCCGCGCCACTATCCCCAAAGCTTTGATGAGACTCAAAATAGGCTTTTACCGTTACAGCATTGGCAAGCTGGCCTCTGCTAATCATGCGCACCATAGCTTCATAAATCTGCCCATGAATAGGGTCATAGAAATGGTCAGACCGCAGTTGAACGTCAATGCGCTCAAATGCATCATTATCAAATAATAACGCGCCCAACAAATTCTGCTCTGCCTGCAGATTATGAGGAGGGGCATCAGCTGAACTAGCTGTCGCTGTCACATTTGGAAAGGGTGTAACAGTTTTGTCATTTGGAGAATCTACCATGATTGTATCATGTAAAACTCACGCCTGTTTTGCAAGGCCGATCAGCTTGTGGATAGTGGGGATTACGGGGAAAGCCTATGGGGCGATAGATTTTTCATCTCCATTAAGGGGTGAGGTTTTGACAGGCTTGCATATCAAGGCACTTTATGGTGCTCTCAATCTTGGGTAGATGTGAGATAAAGGATAAATTATGACAATTCTTCCACGTGATGTTGAACAGGCTAAGATGCTAGGCCGTGTCTGGCGAGACGGTATTGGACCATCTATTGTTACCATTAGGGCAGGCAGGCTTTTGGATATTACCTCGCCTGAAGCCCCTACCTCAGCAGATATTCTCAACAGGGATGATGCAGCAGACTATGTAGCTAGCGTGGCAGGTGAGGATATTGGTTCTATAGATGAGTGGATCAATTTGGGTGCAGAATCGGGCAATCCTGCAAGTCATCTGCTTGCGCCATGCGACCTTCAGGCAGTAAAGGCCTGTGGGGTTACATTTGCAAAATCAATGGTTGAGCGGGTAATTGAAGAAAAGGCAGATGGCGATCCGCAAAAAGCTCATCTCATGCGCGAAAAATGCGTTGAGGTTATTGGTGACAGCCTTGCCAATATTACCGCAGGGTCTGATGAGGCGATGCAGATAAAACAGCTTTTGATAGCTGAAGGGCTGTGGTCACAATATCTTGAAGTTGGCATTGGCCCTGATGCAGAAGTATTTACCAAAGCGCAACCATTATCGGCTGTCGGCTGTTTTGCAGATGTTGGTCTGCACCCTATCTCGTCATGGAATAATCCTGAACCTGAAATCGTGCTAGCTGTTGACAGCTCTGGCAAGATTAAAGGCGCCTGTCTAGGCAATGATGTAAATCTGCGTGATGTTGAGGGACGCTCAGCATTATTGCTAGGCAAAGCAAAAGATAATAATGCGTCCTGTGCTATTGGCCCATTTATCCGATTGGTAGATGCAGATTTTAGCCTTGATGATATCAGGCACGCATATCTTGAGATGCGTGTTACAGGTGAAGATGGCTTTATTTTAGATGGGGCAAGCTCAATGCAGGAAATAAGCCGTGATATTGCTGATTTGGTTGGCCAGACGATTGGAAAACATCATCAATATCCAGATGGGTTTATGCTGTTTTTAGGCACGATGTTTGCGCCAATTAAAGATAGAGATGCCGAAAATGAAGGCTTTACCCATAAGATTGGCGATAGGGTAGAGATTAGTGCTGAGAAATTCGGGCGGCTGATTAACAGGGTTAAATTGTCATCAGACTGTCCGCCTTGGGAATTTGGCATATCAGAATTGATGCGCAATCTATCATCACGCAAGCTGATATAAAAAAAGCCGCCTGAACAAGGCGGCTTTCATAGATGTGAGATGGACACAGGCTATGCCTTGTCCTCACCCTCAGAGGCATCTTGTGATGCCTGTTCAGAAGCTGTTTCAGACTCGTCTTCAGAAGCTGCTTCTTCTGGCTGAGCTTCTTCTGCGGCTGTTTCTTGCGGAGCGTCATCATCATCAAAATCATTGTCTGATGCAACAATAGCATGACCAAGCTTGGCTTGCGTTTCAGCTTCTTCAAGTGAGCGGGCGATATTAACTGTGACTGTCACAGATACTTCACTATGAAGGTTGATACGAATTGGGAACAGGCCAAGCGTTTTAATCGCTTTATCCATTACCACTTGACGCTTATCAATAGCATGACCTGCTTCTGTTACAGCGCTGGCAATATCACGGCTTGATACTGACCCGAATAGCTGACCCATTTCAGAGGCAGCCCGAACCAGATTAACGCTTAGATTTTGCATGCTGCCTGCAAGTGTCTGAGACGATGAACGATCATCTGCATTCCGTTTTTCACGATCTGCACGTTCCTGTTCGAATTTTTCCATATTGGCTTTGTTGGCACGGAGCGCTTTACCCTGTGGCAACAGAAAATTGCGTGCATAACCAGGCTTGACAGTAACAACGTCACCTAGCTGGCCTAGCTTTTCAACACGCTCAAGAAGAATAATTTGCATAATATCTTTCCTTTAATCAGAACCTGAGCTGGGCTTAGCTTACAACATAAGGCATTAACGCCAGATATCGTGCGCGCTTGATAGCGGTTGAAAGCTCACGCTGTTTCTTCGCAGATACAGCTGAAATACGAGATGGGACGATTTTGCCGCGCTCTGAGGTAAAGCGTGTCAGCAATTTCACATCCTTATAATCAATTTTTGGGGCATTCGGACCTGAAAACGGGCAGGATTTCCGGCGGCGTCCTTGTGGTCTGCGAACTGCACTACGTGTAATTTCTAATTGTGTCATTTTGCGCTCCGTTATTCCTTATCCTGATCATCAGCGCTATCAGCATCCTGGTGGCGGCCGCGCTGTGTTTTTTCAGGCTTTGCTTGCATCATGATAGATGGGCCTTCTTCAACTTCATCTATTGATACAGTCATGAATCTAAGAATATCTTCATTCAGTCCCATAATACGCTCATATTCATTCAGCGTGTCTGAGTCTGATTCAAGATTTAGCATCACATAATGGCCTTTACGGTTCTTTTTGATCCGATAGGCAAGTGAGCGCAAACCCCAATATTCATTTTTATGAATCTTTCCGCCACCATTTTCGATGATCGCTGAAAATTCCGAGATCATACTATCAACTTGGGCAGACGATACGTCTTGGCGTGCGATAATCACGCTTTCATAGAGTCTCATTACTCTGGTGCTCCTTATGGCTATTTGTTTGCCTGACCGTCAGACAAACCAGCCAGCCCGCACATAGATGGACTGGCAAGGGCTATGTGTAAAAACCGTTAGAAAAAATGATGATATTTTCTGACGATGACAGCTTATGAACGATAAAACAGAAAAAATCAAGTCTTGATTAGCCTATCCAGCTTGATTATGAATTGCAGTTATGGACGTAATTTCAACGCTAAGAAATTCGTCGCAAGATATCAGATGGTAGCTATGCAAAAGGGGGGCATATGTCTAAAACAGCGTTTCTTTTTCCCGGACAGGGTTCGCAAACAGTTGGTATGGGCACTGAATTAGCCGCTGATTCTGATGCAGCATCTGATGTGTTGACAGCTGTGGATAGCGCGCTTGATGAGGCGCTTTCAGATATTATGGCACACGGGCCTGCAGACGCTTTGACCTTAACTCAGAATGCACAGCCAGCGTTATTTGCCTCATCTCTGGCGGTATTAAGGGCGCTTGAAGCTCATAAAGATATGCCAGCAAGCCAGCTTGCTGATTTTGTGGCAGGCCATTCTTTAGGCGAATATTCAGCTATTTGTGCAGCAGGCGGGCTTGAATTGCAACAAACAGCAAGACTGCTTAGGCTTCGGGGTACCTCTATGCAGCAGGCAGTGCCTGTGGGTGAGGGCGCGATGGCAGCTTTGCTAGGCGCTGATATTGAACAGACGCAGGGCTTTCTTGAGCAAACAGACGGTCTTGTGCAAATAGCAAATGATAATGCGCCTGGCCAAATTGTTATTTCAGGCGAGAAAAAGGCCGTGCTTCAGGCGATGGACATTGCCAAAGAAGCAGGCTTGCGCCGAATTGTTGAATTGCCAGTTAGCGCGCCCTTCCATTGCGATATGATGGCACCTGCCGCAGATATTATGGCGCAGGCGTTGGCTGAGGCAAAGATGACAGATACAGCAATTCCTGTTGTATGTAATGTAACAGTGAGCGCCGAGACAGACGCAACCATCTTGCGTCAGAATTTGGTGTCTCAGGTAACAGGCAGGGTACGTTGGCGCGAAACCATCGAATTTCTGGCTGATCAGGGCGTGACACGCTTTGTTGAACTTGGCACAGGCAAAATATTGTCAGGGTTGGTAAAACGATGTGTTAAGGATGTTGAGATTATCAGCCTTGAAACATTGGATGATATTAAAACATATGTTTAGCAACCAATTATAGAGGGCGCCACCAGATAAGGTAGCCATATATCTTAAAAAAGGAGCATCTATCCATGTTTTCACTAGACGGCAAGACAGCCCTTGTAACAGGTGCAAGCGGCGGCATCGGCAAAGCGATTGCAGTAACATTACACAAGCAGGGCGCGCATGTCATTTTACATGGCACCAATGAGGGTAGACTTGCCTCGCTATCTTCTGAATTAGGAGATCGCAACTCAATCTTGCCAGCTGATCTCTCTGATAGGCAAGCCGTAGAAGCAATGATTCCAATGGCAACAGAGATAGCTGGTTCTGTTGATATTCTGGTGAATAATGCTGGCATTACCCGTGATAATCTGTTTATGCGGCTCAAAGATGATGAATGGGATCAGGTGCTGAATGTCAATATGACCGCATCTATGATTTTATGCCGTGCCGCTATTCGGGCGATGATGAAAGCAAGATGGGGACGTATCATTTCAATCTCGTCTATTGTTGGGGTGACAGGTAATCCTGGACAGACCAATTATGCGGCATCAAAAGCAGGCATGATAGGCTTTAGCAAATCACTTGCCCAAGAAGTGGCAAGCAGGGGCATTACGGTAAATGTGGTCGCGCCAGGCTTTATCCAGACACAGATGACAGATGTGCTTACCGATGACCAAAAAGAAAAACTGCTGGCAAATGTGCCGTGTGGCCGACTAGGTCAGCCTGAGGATATTGCGTCTGCTGTTAGCTATTTGGCAAGTGATGAAGCAGGCTATGTTACAGGGGCAACGGTCCATGTGAATGGTGGCATGGCTATGCTATAGCCAGTGGTTAAGCTAGAGCCAATGTAACAGAAACACATTGCCTGTCTGGAAGATGTTGATATGATATGAATGTCGACCGCAAGATGTTGCAAAACAGCTATAATTGCGGTTATCATCTCAAAGATGAAAAGTGACTAGTAAAATCTGTAGGGGTGTGCTAAACCGCTCTTCAAAAAGCTGGCCAAGTATCAGGCCAACACCACAGTAAATTGAGGATATAATCATGAGTGATATTGCAGATCGCGTCAAATCTATTGTTGTAGAACATCTTGGTGTTGATGGTGACAAAGTTATCGAAGGGGCATCTTTCATTGACGATTTGGGCGCTGACAGCCTAGATACAGTGGAATTGGTCATGGCATTTGAAGAAGAATTCGGATGTGAAATTCCTGATGATGCTGCTGAAAAGATTCTTACAGTAAAGGACGCTGTAGATTTTCTTGAGCAGAACGCCGCTTAACTAGCTATTACGCCTGATAACAACACAACATAAAATATGAGTGTGTATTTCAGGCGTTTTTTCTAGCGTGTCTCTGTTCAAATAATAGGAGTGAGCCATGCGCCGCGTTGTTATTACAGGGATGGGGATTGTATCTCCTCTCGGACAAGGCCTTAATCATAACTGGAAGCAGATTCTATCTGGTGCTTCTGGTATCAATAAAATTGAGGGGTTTGAAACCTCTGACTTGGCATGTCAAATCGCTGGGCAGGTGCCTGAAGATGGGTCTGACGGCAGTTTGGTGATGGATGATTTCATCGAGCCAAAAGAACGTCGCAAGCTAGACAGATTTATCCAGCTAGGGATTATCGCTGGTGTTGAAGCGGTAGAACATTCTGGCTGGAAACCAACAGATATTCACGATCAAGACAGAACTGGTGTGATGATCGGCTCTGGCATTGGCGGATTGCAGACAATTGTTGAAACCTCTGAATTGCTAAATGAGCGTGGGCCTAGACGCATAAGCCCGTTTTTTATTCCGTCTGCACTAATTAACTTAATTTCAGGTCATGTATCTATTCGCTATGGATTTCGTGGGCCGAACCATTCTGTTGTTACCGCCTGTTCAACAGGTGCGCATGCTATTGGTGATGCGGCACGCCTAATCGCATTTGATGATGCAGATGTTATGCTGGCAGGTGGTGCTGAAGCAGCTGTATGCAGGCTAGGCATAGCTGGATTTGCAGCCGCACGCGCCCTGTCCACAGGCTATAATGACACTCCAGAGAAGGCGTCACGCCCCTATGATAAGGGCAGGGATGGCTTTGTGATGGGCGAAGGTGCAGGTGTTGTTGTGCTAGAAGAGTTAGAACATGCCAAAGCTAGAGGCGCAATCATATATGGCGAGATTAAGGGCTATGGCCTGTCTGGTGATGCCTATCATATTACTGCGCCAGCCGAAGATGGAAATGGCGGCTTTCGGGCGATGGAGATGGCGCTGAAGCGTGCAGGGTTGAGCCCGTCTGATATCGACTATATTAACGCGCATGGCACCTCGACACCATTAGGCGATTTGATTGAAGCAAATGCAGTATCACGGCTTTTAGGCGATGCAATGGGCTCTGCTTCTATGTCATCTACAAAAAGCGCTACGGGTCATCTGCTAGGGGCGGCGGGTGCGATTGAAGCGATTTTCTCTATTATGGCGTGCTATAATGGTATTGTTCCCCCTACCTTAAATCTAAATGATCCAGAAGAAGCGCTAGATGGTCTTGATCTGGTGCCACTTGTCTCTCGCAAGCGGGACGTGCGAAATGTGATGTCAAATTCTTTTGGATTTGGCGGCACAAATGCATCCTTGATTATGGGGCGGTATGAAGGGTGAATAAAGAAGAGGACTCTTCTGAAACACCTTCTAAAGGCTCACCAATTCTGCGTATTTTGCTTCGGCTTTCGATTGTCTGTGGACTGTTTTCAGGGGTCGCTATTCTCGCTGGTCTATGGTGGATAGATTTTATTGGCAGACAGCCAGGCCCGCATACAGAACATACGCTTATTCTTGTTGAGCCGGGCGATGGACGGCTGGTGCTGACCCATAAGCTGGCTAGGCACGGCGTAATCAGTGAAACACTGCATTATCAGATGCTGAGCCTATGGAAGCATGATAGCTATACCCCAAAGGCAGGTGAGTATCTTATTGAGGCAGGAGCATCGTTAAACCAGATATTAACACAGCTTCATGACGGCGATACCTATCAACGTCGCCTGACAGTAATTGAAGGGCTGAGAAGTTATGATGTGGTTTCAATGCTGAATGCTGATGATGCGCTTGCAGGCGATTTGAAGGAAATTCCAGAAGAAGGAAGCCTGTTTCCAGATACATATTTTTATAGTTGGGGGGATGATAGGAACGCGCTTATCTCGCGAATGCAGCAGCAGATGGAGATAATCGTTGCAGAGATATGGGCGGAACGCGCGCCAAATTTGCCGATCTCAACACCTCAAGACCTTATCACGCTAGCCTCTATCATTGAGCGCGAAACAGCCAGAGATGATGAGCGTCAATTAGTGGCCTCTGTCTTTATCAACAGGCTAGATAGAAACATGCGATTGCAATCAGACCCTACCGTTGCCTATGGGCTTTCTATAGAAGATAGGTTGAAGAAAAAACTTAGCAAAACAGATTTGAAAACGCCTCATCGCTGGAATAGCTATCTGAATCAAGGCTTGCCGCCAACACCAATTGCAAACCCATCTTATGCTTCTCTATATGCAGCAGCACATCCACAACAAAGCGACTATTTATACTTTGTTTCTGATGCACAAGGCGGGCATCTATTTGCAAGAACGCTTGCTGAACATAACCGAAATGTGCGAACCTATCGCAATAAAATAAAAGCCCTAACCCAATAGGCAGGAGCGCCAAAACCTCATGTTATCAAGACGCGGATTGATGCTTGTTTTATCTTCACCTTCTGGAGCAGGAAAAACTTCTATCTCACGGAAATTACTGGAAATAGATGATGAAATAAAATTGTCTGTATCTGCAACAACGCGGAAAAGACGTCCTGGAGAAGTAGAAGGCAAAGATTATTATTTTATTGATGAAACCAGATTTAAGTTAAATATTAACCAGAATTATTTTTTGGAATATGCAGAAGTATTTGGCAATTTTTATGGCACGCCAGCCGAAAAAGTAGCAGACCGTCTTGAGATGGGTAAGGATGTGCTATTTGATATTGACTGGCAGGGTACGCAACAGCTCAAAGCGAATGCACGTGATGATTTGGTCTCTATTTTTATTTTGCCGCCATCTGTAGCTGAGCTTGAAAGACGGCTTCATTCCCGCGCTCAGGATAGTGCAGAAGTAGTGGCGGGGCGGATGGCAAAAGCATCTGACGAGATGAGCCATTATCCAGAATATGATTATGTCATTATCAATCATGATTTGGCACAATCTGTTACGGCGGTATGCCAAATTCTGGCCGCAGAGAGGCTTAAGCGCGAGCGGCTTGTTGGGCTTACTGATTTTGTAAAGCGGTTGCGGTCTAGCTAAGGGCTAGTCAATCTGGTCTGCCAACGCATTGGCAATACGGCAAAACCCCTCAACGGGCAATTGCTGAGGCCGAATGCTGGGGTCAATATCAAGTGAGCTAAGAAAATCCTCACCACCAAATTGTTTGAAACTGGCACGAAGCATTTTCCGTCTCTGCCCAAAGGCAATGCGCGTTACAGCTTCCAGATGCTCCATTTTGCAGTCAAATAAAGGTTTTGGATAGGGAGTTACCCGTATCAAGGTTGAGGTAACCTTTGGCGGCGGTACAAAGGCATCTGCTGGAATATCAAATAGCATTTCTGCTGCTGCACGCCATGCGGTAATCACTGCAAGCCGCCCATAGGCGCTATCACCCACTTTGGCCGTGATACGCATCGCAACCTCTTTTTGAAACATTAGGCTCATGGCGGAAATTTGCTCTGCCTGTCGCAAGAATGAGATAAAAAGCGGGGTTGCGATATTATAGGGTAGGTTGGCAACTATCTGTAGAGGCGAGGTGGTTATATCAGACAGGCTAAGCTCAAGGGCATCTTGTTCAATCAGGATAAGCCTATCTGCCGCTACCTGCTGTAAATGCTGCAGAAATTCTATAATACGCTTGTCTTTTTCTACCGTGATCAGCTGGGGGGCACCTTCGATTAGTAATGCCCTGCTAAGCCCGCCAGGACCTGGTCCTATTTCAAGTACAGCATCATCAAAGGGGACGGCTGTTCGGGCAATTCTTCTGGTGAGGTTCAGGTCAAATAAAAAATTCTGGCCAAGCGATTTTTTAGCGGCTAAATCTGCTTGCGATACTAGCTGGCGAAGTGGCGGCAACATTTCTACCATTGTGGCAATATCTGGCGAGCTTTGATGGGGCGGCTGTGTCATGGCTTTTTTGCTTTAGAGGCCATGTTGCGGGCTGTATCTATCGCAGCAATAAGGCTGTCAGGGCGCGCGCAGAACTGATTAGCCCTGTCAAAGGCAGTGCCATGATCAGGTGATGTACGAATAAAACTAAGCCCAAGTGTGATATTTACACTGCCAAAAAAATCTAGTGTTTTTACTGGAATTAGTGCCTGATCATGATACATGCACAAAACAGCATCATAGCTTTTGCGCTGTTCTTCATGAAAAAGGGTATCTGCTGGCAAGGGTAAGGTAACCCTCATGCCAGCTTGTCTCGCGGTCATAATGGCTGGTAATAATAGTGTTTCTTCCTCATTGCCAATATGGCCATTCTCACCTGCATGCGGGTTAAGCCCTGCAATCGCAATATGTGGCTGTTTGATAGCAAAATACTGTTTCAGCCCCTCATTCAGAATTGACAAGCTGTTGACGATTTGCTCTGGCGTTATAGAGCGTGCAACCTGTTCTAGCGGTATATGTATGGTAAGCGGAACAACGCGTAACTGGGCATTTGCCAGCATCATAATAATATCTGCATCATCATCAAGATGTGCCAGAAATTCAGTGTGACCTGGATAGTGAAACCCACTTTCATATAATAGTGATTTTGCAATTGGATTGGTGACAATAGCTGCTATTTTACCTGATTTTGCCAACAAGGTGGCATCCCGAATTGACTGAATAATTTGAGCGGCATTATGTGATGTAGGCTTACCTGCTTTCGGGGCTTCATTCCAGCTAATCGGCAGGACTGGCACTATGCCACTTGGCAGGTCTGAGCCATCTAACTCTGCTTCTGAGATGGGGGTTAGCGATATCGCTATCCCTGCCTGTTTTGCTAGTTCTGATAGATGGTTTGGACAGCCCATCAGCACAATATTATCTTGGCCAGATGCCGCCGCCCGCAATGCAATTTCAGGGCCTATGCCTGCTGGATCGCCAGATGTGATGATAAGTGGCGCCATTTTTCGTTATTTCAGCTCAATTCTGGCATTGCGTTGCAATCGCAACAGATACCGCCCGCTTAATGAGGTTAAAATGCGCTCAAGCTCTCTTTGCTTCAAACTTTCGATTGATGGCAACTCCAATTCAGGCAATTTGCGCTCACATACCATAAATACGACCAACCCTTCTGCAAAATTAAGTGGCTTTGAGGCTGTGTTCAGCTCAAGTGAATTTATCTGACGCTGTAATTGAGGCGACAAATCACTTAAAGGCAGGTCTGATAAAATACTTGGCACGTTTGAGCCAAGCTCACTATTTAGATTTTCAAGTTCTGCACAGCTATTCATTGACGCTGTTCTCTCACTCAATGCATTAGACTTAATGCTAAGCTGTTCTTCTGAATATTGGTCATCCAAACTGTCAACCGCGCGCGCAAGCGTAATGATGGTGGCTTTGGGGTCAAGCAATCCTTGTTCACGCAATTCTTCACGTTTGAAAATAAAGACCTGTCCATTCTGGGTGATGGGATCAAGAATATCACCATCTTGTGCCTGTTGAAGCGGCAGTTTGAATTCATCTGGCATACGGTCAATAAACAGCCAGCCAACATCACCGCCCCTGCTTGCTGAACCTGCCGCAGAATATTGCTGGGCAATGCCTGAAAAGCGTGCACCCTGACGTACTGCTGTCACAATTTCTTGCGCCATAATCTGTGTTTGTTCAAGCGTACGCTGAGGCGTGGGAAGCAGGATAATTTCGCTAAGTTTGATTTGCGGTTCTGAAAAGGATTGTTTAATCTTTTCCTGTTCTTTTTCAGCATTTTTATCAATAGACAGAAACTGGCGTGCAAATCGGATACGCAAGGTATTTGACCATAAAATATCGGCTGTATATTTGGTTAACACTGTTTCGATATTGACATTATTCTGAGTTAGAAGCTGTTCTGCGGTAAGCCCGTTCTGGGCAAAACTTTGCTCTGCGAATTCAATTGCGGCATTTCGTGCCTGACTTTCTGCGCCAGGCACAACATTTTCAGCTTCTTGAATTTTAATCCTATCCTCAATAAGTGCCTGCAATGCGTCATTGCGCAAACTTTTAAGATTATCTTTGGTGATAGTGATATTTGTTACCAGCCTGATGAAGTTCATTCTGTCTTCAACTTCAAAATTGGTAATTGGGTCGCCATTTACAATAGCTTCAATGACAGCCTTTGCTGAGACCTGCTGTAACGCACCTACCCCAAACCAACACAGGCTAGCTATAACAAGCCTGATAATGCCGCTAGCATTGGGTGAGGGTATAACGCATAGGGATTGAATAGCTTTCATTTGTCTCACTCATCAATTCGGGCAACCCAGAAAAAGCCCATCAAACACATAATTAACGCAGGCCCGTATCCAGCAAATAAATATGGCACTTTGGCCGTACTGCCAAGCAGATAGCTAAGATCAGATAAAAAATAGAAACCAAAGCCGCTACAAATGCCATAAATAATAAGCCTGATCCGAAACATACGACTAAATTGTGATAAGGTTATGGCAGCTGCAATCATCGCAATACCAATAAATTCAAATGGTGTTGCAAATAGCTGATGCATAAATACTTGATGTTCAATGATAGGAAAGCCTGCTTGCTTTTGCAATGAAATGAAACTTGGCAGGCGATAAAACGGCACGGTATGCGCAGATTGCCTGTTGCTGAAAATATCGGTAGTGCTGATTTCAGATGGCAAGATTACATCGCCAAGAATTTCAGTGCCGCCTAACGTATTTGTTTTGGTAACGTTGGTTAGCACCCAACCGCCATCTGTGAAGCGCAATAATTCTGCTGTCATCCGCCAAGATAGTAAGCCATTTTCCTGTAATTGATAAATAACAGGAGATGATAACGTCTCATCTTCAATATTTAGCTGAGCGCCATTGATGATGTAATTATTGCCTGCTGAAGTGTCTTTTAGCCACAGCCCGCTTGTAGAAATAGAGATATTATTTTCTGTTTTGCCAAATATTTCTTCATTCCAGCGGTCATATTGAGATGATGTTGCCGCCGCAATAGGATTGATAAGGGCAATATGGACAATGCCAAATAAAAAGGCTACGAAATAAACAGGATATAGCGCGCTCCAAATAGTCTGACCTATGGCTCTTGAAATTGTAAATTCATGCGAGCGGCTCCAAAAAAAGAAGCATGAAATAGACCCGAATAAAATGGAAAATGGCAACAGCAAGTCAAGCAGGCTAGGCAGTTTCAAAAGGCTTATCAGCATAACCTGCCAGATCGGAAAATCAGCATCTCTTTCAGACATTCTGCGGGCAAGCTCTGTTACATCCAGAAAATACAGAAAACAACTTAATATCAGCAAGGCTAGCATCACCTGCTTTGCGTAGCGCACACCCATATAGCTGAATAAAATAGCTGATTGTGGAAGAAGCGGTATCATGCGCGTTGCGAGCCTGAGGTTAGAGAGAATTTAACTAAATTCTGACAGAGTTTGGCAGATTTTTCTGGTCTGAGAAGCGCAGCAAGGCTAAGCATTGCTGGCACAAGGCTAGACAAATAGATAAAGGGCCAGCTTGCGGGGATATCCGCTATCAGACCACGAGATAATATCACCAATGTTTGCAATAAAATACCTGCCAATGCGGCTAAGATTATTCGTCTGAAAATATTGCTTCTAGCAACGCGCCCAACAAGCAAGATAGCAGAGGCCATAAGCGCAAGCGCGATCGCCTGAAGCGGCGCGGCAAGTCTGTAATGCGCCATCGCCAATCTTTGAGGGAACCGATAATCTGCTTCAGCCTTATCTTTATTCATCAAATCTGCGATTGATTCTTCATTGGCATCAATAAAGCGCTGATTGCCATCATCTGTTTGCTGGCTAATATCAAGCGTATGGGTAGCAAAATTCAGATTTGCAGGCTCTGGACTGCCTTTTCTATTCTCAACCCTTTGGCCATTAGTAAGGATAAATACTGGCCTGCCATCAACAATCTTGAAAGTACCTTTCTCAGAAGTATAAGTCACAATCACCTCAGGGGTTCTACTATCTTGAATAAAAACCTGCCGCACTTCCTGATTGCTCTCGCGTTTATTGATATAGAGGGTAAGGTCTTTGCCAAGATCAACAAAGACTCTATCTTGGATTAACACTTTTGGGATTGACGCTCTAACTTCAAACTGGGTTTGTTTGAACATGCCAAATGCATTAGGTAGCAGAACGGTCGAATTAAACAGTAAAAACACGGTAATGGTAAGGCCAAAGATAATTGGCGATAGCGCGAACTGAAAAGGGGATATGCCAGCCGCTTGCATTACTACCAATTCTCGGTCAGAAAGCAATCTATAGACCACCCATATTACAGCACATAAACAGGCTAGCGGTAGCGCAACCATCAGCCATAATGGCATAGGCAGAAAAGACAGTTTGAAAAAGGCTGATAGTGAGGCACCTTTATTCACCACCAACTCAAGCACCTTAAGGCTGTGGTTCAGCCACACAATAAGAATCAAGCCAAACAGCACCATAAATAGGCTGACCAGATGTTGTCTTATTAAGTAAGTATGAAGATGAACCATAATTGTCTAGCTATCAGATTTTACACATATTTTCTAGGATATTCTGGATTATGTTATCGCCTTGCTCATATATCTGTACATCGCGTGCTAACGGGTGTTTGTGCCGCTAGGTGACTAAGATGAAGAATGTTACGGGTTTGGCCATAAGTGATAAACGACTTTGCACGGCGCAACTTTATCGATAATTAGCGTTTTGGGGCTGGATAATTTTTCAAAACGATATAGGGTTAGAGGCATATAATTCATTCCCATTTTAACGTTTATGTTTCAGGAAAGGACAGCATCATGCCTGCACAATTATCACTTACCTTTGCACCAGATAATAGTGAGCAGACTGCGCAAATTGTGCTTATGAATTCAGAAAATGCGCTGATAACCTCGCTTGATGAGGCATTAGCATCTGAAATTCTAAATGCATGTGCTGTAGCTGAATTTAAGGCAAAATCTGGTCATTTCCTGCCTCTATTTACCACATTTGGTGCGGTGCTGGTAAGCGGTGTAGGCGGCGGCATTGAAGCTGGCCAGCCTGCTGAAAATTGGGGCGGCAAGCTGTTTCAGCAATTAAAAAAGCCGCCTTTCACCTCTGCGTGTTTTGATACCTCACAGCTTCAGCAGGATATTGCCTTATCAGTGTTATCTGGCGCTGTGATGGCAAGCTATTATTTTGCTGAATATTTCACTGTAAATGCGCCCAAAACCGCAGATGCACAGCTTGCTATCACAGGGGTTCAGGCTGATGCGCTTGCTTCTGGCTGGCCTGAAAAACAGGCGATGATAAACGGCGTCTTTGCAGCACGCGATCTGGTATATGAGCCCGCAAATAAGCTCTATCCAGAAATCTACGCCAAAAGATGCGAGCAATTTGGTGATACAGGTCTTGAGATTCAGGTGCTTGATGAGGCAAAGCTTGAACAGCTTGGTATGGGGGCATTGCTTGGTGTTGGGCAAGGTAGCGAGAGAAAATCAGCTGTTGTGACTATGCACTGGAAAGGCGGTGGTGATGAAGCCCCTCTTGCATTTGTGGGCAAGGGGGTATGTTTTGATACAGGCGGCATATCGCTTAAACCTGCCAAAGGCATGGAAGATATGAAATGGGATATGGGCGGTTCTGCTGCTGTTGTCGGGGCAATGGTTGCAATCGCTGGCCGCAAGGTAAAGCGCAACATTATTGGGATTGTCGGGCTGGTTGAAAATATGCCAGATGGCAATGCCCAACGTCCTGGTGATGTTGTCACCTCAATGTCTGGGCAAACAATTGAAGTGATCAACACAGATGCAGAGGGCAGGCTGGTTCTAGCTGATATAATGACCTATGTTCAACGCGAATATAAACCATCTGCAATGATTGATTTGGCAACCCTTACAGGCGCAATTCTGGTGTCGCTAGGCAAGGAATATGCAGGACTATTTTCTAATAATGACAAATTGGCTGAGGCGATTATGGCCGCAGGTCAAAGCACCGAAGAGAAAAGTTGGCGGATGCCAATGGGTAAAGCATATGATGAGATGCTAAAATCCCATATTGCTGATATGAAAAATATTGGCGGGCCATATGGCGGGTCTATTACAGCTGCCTGTTTTCTGGAACGGTTTGTTGAAAATGATGTGCCATGGGCGCATTTGGATATTGCTGGCAAAGCATGGGCTGACAAGGCCTCTGATATTGTGCCAAAGGGCGGCACTGGCTTTGGGGTGAGATTACTGAATAAGCTGGCAGATAGCTACCAGCCTTAATGATGAGCCAAATTGACTTTTATCATCTAACGGGTGACGGGCTTGCTCAGGCAGTAGCTATGCTAAGTGATAAAACTGTACTTTCTGGGCAGAAAATGCTGATTATCACACCAGCTCAGCTCACGGAAACTATCTCAGAACAGCTTTGGTCTGCCAAAGCAGATACTTTTCTAGCGCATGGGGTTGATGAGGGGGATGGGGCATCAGATGCACCTGTATGGATAACAACAGACCCTGATAAAAATCAGATAGCAGCAGAATTTGTATGTTTGACAGAGGGGCTATATCCCACAGACCTATCAGCCTTTACCCGTATTTTCACGCTATTTAGTGATGCAGACCCTCATAAGCTAGCTTTGGCCAGATCGCAATGGAAAGAATGGTCGTCAGATGAGGCACATCACTGTCGCTATTTTGCGCAAGATGAGGCTAATCGCTGGCATCTTAAGCAATAACACCCTAAAAATGGGATAGAACGAACACAATGCTTTGCAAGCAGGGCTAGGGTTTGCTATAAGCACGCTCAATTCAATCAATATGAATAGTCAACTATTTATTCATGCCTTATTAACCAGATAAAGGATGCAAGATGTCACGCACATTTTCTATTATCAAACCAGATGCTACCCGCAGAAATGTTACGGGGGCAGTAAATGCCATGATCGAAGAAGCCGGTCTTAGAATTGTTGCTCAAAAGCGTATTCATATGAGCAAACAGCAGGCAGAAACTTTCTATGAAGTGCATAAAGAACGCCCATTTTACTCTGATTTGGTATCATTTATGACATCAGGCCCTGTGGTTGTGCAGGTGCTTGAAGGTGATGATGCGGTGCCGCGTTATCGCGCTGTAATGGGTGCAACAAACCCTGCTGAAGCAGATGAAGGTACAATCAGAAAAAGCTTTGCTGAATCTATCGAAGCAAATTCTGTGCATGGCTCAGACAGCGATGAAAATGCAGCGATTGAGATTGCACATTTCTTCACAGAAGATGAAATTGTAGGCTAGCCCATTTTGGCAGTCAAAAAAAAGGCCAGCAGATATGCTGGCCTTTTTTGATGTCTTCACACGTTTCTAAAGCAGAAAATAGGCCATTGCCGCAAGTGTGATTGCAATCGCAATAATCACAATTTTTGAAAAATTTAGAAAACTTTCATAAAACGCCAAATTTGCCTTTGCGTGCTTATCGAAATTATCTGTATTCATGGCTGTCCCCGCACTGTTATCCAAAATTCTGTCTCTCACTTATGGCCTGAACCAATTTAGAAATCAATAGCAGATTGATGATAATGATGATGCAAGTTGGCGCTATAACAGGGCAAAAATAGTTTTTATAGGTCTTCAGGATAGGTAATCACAAACCCTGCTTTTGTGACGGGGGCAAGATAGGCGGTATCATGCCAGATAATCTCAGATTTGTTTTCTGATCCTATTTTAATTGATAGCGCATCAGATGCCATCGCCGCCAATATAGCTGGATATAATAGATGTTCTATTTCAAGCACCTGTCCTGCCAGCATGGTTGCATCATCAGTAAGACGCTTGCGAGATGCCTGAGCGATAATGGGGCCATCATCTAGCTTTGGTGTGACCAGATGGATGGAGGCGCCATGATGTGAAACCTGAGCGTCAATCGCGCGTTGGTGGGTATTTAGCCCCTTAAAATCAGGAAGCAATGAGGGGTGGATATTCAAAATCCTGCCCTTAAAGCGTGCAATAAATTCTGCCGAGATAATAGCCATATAGCCTGCCAGAAAAATCCAGTCAGCTGATACAGTCTCCAATAGTGAAGCAAGCGCGTCCTCATGCTCTGCTAGCGAGCCAAATTCTGCCCTATCAATACATTCTGCCTGCACACCATATGAGGTGGCGATTTTCAACCCGTCACAAGGTGTGTTTGCAGCAACCAGCGCAATCTCAACATTGCTATTTTGTGCCTGTTCGGCAAGAGAACGCAAATTACTACCTCTGCCAGAAATCAATATGGCAATTTTCATCTTGCTATGCCCACGCCGTCTCACAATGCAGTAATGTAACAGCCTTATCAGAACGAACACCAATCGTCCCGATTTGCCAGACATCTTCACCTGTCTTCAAAATCGCCTGTTCAACGGCTTCTAGCTTGTCAGCAGATACGGTAATCAACATGCCAATACCGCAATTAAAGGTACGTGCCATCTCATAATCTGAAAGATTGCCAGCCCGTTTCAGCCATCTAAATAAAGGCGGGAAGGGGCGCCTGCTCATATCTAGCGTAATGGCCAGATCATCGCCAAAGACGCGTGGCGGATTTTCTATTAGCCCGCCGCCTGTAATATGTGAAATGCTTGTAATGCCGCCTGCCTTCAGCCCAGCTTTTACCGCATCGGCGTAAATTCGCGTTGGCGTAAGCAATGCCTCGCCAAGACTAATATGCGGCGCAATTTCAAACGGGGCATGAATATCTGATTCTGTAAGCTCAATGATTTTGCGAACAAGCGAAAAGCCATTTGAATGGACTCCCGAAGATGGAAGGGCAAGCACCTTATCACCGCAAGCCACATTACCTGTTTTCAGCAAAGCATCTCGCTCTGCTGCACCAACACTAAATCCTGCCAGATCATAGCCGCCAGCTGGATAGACACCAGGCATTTCGGCAGTCTCGCCGCCAATAAGCGCACAACCAGCTTCAACACAGCCATCTGCAATGCCTGCAATAACCTCAATGGCTATCTCAGCTTCAAGCGCACCTGTAGCAAAATAATCTAGGAAGAATAATGGTTCTGCCCCTTGCGCCAACAAATCATTCACACACATTGCCACCAGATCAATGCCAAGCCCGCGATGAATATTGCACGCTTTTGCCAATTCAAGTTTGGTACCTACACCATCTGTTGCGGCAACTAGCACAGGGTCTGCAAAGCCTGCCGCTTTAAGATCAAATAATCCTCCAAATCCACCTAAATCAGGATTTGAGCCAGCTCTTGATGTTCGCGCCGCATGCGGTTTGATCGCCCTAACAAGCGCATCACCTTTATCAATATCGACCCCAGCATCTTTGTAACTTAATGAGGAGTTCTGATTATCAGAGGGTGCCATGATTATGCCTTTGTAAACGAATATGAACGGATTTATGATTTCATTTATGCTTGAATATGCTAGGCTAAGCTCACATTGCCTTACATAATAATGAAAAAAGATGTTGCGTATAGTTACCATAATTTTTGGGATGTGTTTAGTGCTGAATCTGTCCATGCCAGTTTCTGCACAACAGCGTCAAACGCCTATCATATCCGAAAATGATTGTAGCTCTGATGCCTTTCTGATCTCGTCAATACTGATAGATAGTGAGGGGGTTACAGGTACCGAAGCACGCGATGTTGGCATTAAAGAGGCAACGATAGAGGCGTTTGACAGTCTGGTTGAGCGGCTGGCAATTCCGAATCAGGAAGCGCTCGCGAAATTTGATAGCGCGGCGGTAGAGAGGTTTGTTGATTTTTTCCGAATCTCGTCTGAAAATGCGCTTCCTAGACGGTATATTGCAGACATAGATATTTGTTTTGATCCTGTGCGTGTGCGCGCAGGCTTTGTCGATGCTGGGCTTGAATGGTCTGAATTGCTAAGCCCGCCTATTTTGCTTCTGCCTGTTTGGGAAGAACCTGCGGGAGTACGTGTTTGGGCGCGCAATATCTCATGGCTAGATGGCTGGCATCAGCTTAAGACAGATGATAACTCGCTTGTACGCTTTACCTTGCTACGCCCCTCGCTTGAGATTGAAAGACAGCTTTCGGCAAAAGCAATTGCCCAAACTCAGCCAGAAATTTTGGCACAGGCAGCTCAAGCGGCGAATGCATTACAAATTGTTTGGGTATATGCTGGTCTAGATTATGCAGGCACGATACCAGAGCTGGTGCTATCTGCGCGGCTTTATGATAATGAGGGTCATGAGCTTGCACGGCTGATAGATAGGCGTGAACAGCTTAATGGCAGATTAAATCTGCAGGATGCATTTGCAGATATCAGGCAGGAAATAACCTCGATTGTGAGTTTACGATGGCGTCAGGCCAATCTGTATTATATTGGCGAGCAAAACGAAATTCTGATCACGGTAAATGTGAATGATATGAAAAGCTGGATCAATATTCGCCGTGTATTGAGCGCACAACCTACCATCGACAGTTTTACCCCGATCGCGCTTAGCAATGCGCATGCGGTGCTGAAAGCCAGATTATCAGCCCCTGTTGAAAGTCTGCTTCTCAACATAAAATCTTTAGGCTTTATGCTTGAGCCAAGCGAAAGCGGATATGTGCTTCGTACAGATGTAAGCGAATAGGCAAAAAGCTGATTAAAGATATGGTTTTTTCAACTCAACTCCCGCTTGATTTCAAGACCTCACCATCTTACGCATCTGACCGATTTGTATGTGGCGCGGCAAACCAGCAAGCCTATAACTGGATCACACGCTGGCCAAACTGGCCTGATGAAAACAGGATATTGAATATTTTTGGCCCAAAAGCTAGTGGCAAAACCCACCTTAGCTATCTGCTACCTCAAGATAGAGTTATTCGAATCCCTGCTGATCTAACGCATTGGCTGACAGACGAATTTCAGCCATTTCTAGAGCAGAATATTGATCAAGCTGTTATCTTTATTTGTGATTTTCCAGCCCAGAATATAATGGATAATGAAGAAGAATATTTTCATATTTTCAATCAGATAAGAGGCTCTGTTCATTTTTTACTTTATTTAAGCGATAGCCCGATAACTCAGCTGAATATTCAGCTTGCTGATTTGCGTTCGCGCGTGCGTGCTATCACCGTTCAGGAGATTTTTCTGCCAGATGATGGATTGCTTAGTGCGGTATTGTTAAAACTGGCAGCAGATAAACAATTATTGCTAACGGCTGAGATGATAACGCTGATCCTTGCTAATAGCGAGCGAAGTTTTGATGCGATGAAACTGATGATAGACAGGCTTGATAACCGCGCATTAGAAACCAAGAAACCAGTTTCTCTTCACCTCATAAGACAGCTAATATCTAGCTGAGCGGTAAAATTAGCCTGCTTAAGGTTGCATTGTGCTGAAAAGCTGTCATTTTGGTAAGGCAGAGTAACTGCTTGAAATTTAATCGATAGGAGCGATATGGATGCTAGATTTTGGATTAACAGGAAAGAAGGCTATTGTCTGTGCCTCATCAAAGGGGTTAGGGCTTGGCTGTGCTAGGGCTCTAGCAAAGACTGGTGTTAATTTGGTGATGTGCGCGCGTAGTGAAGATGTATTATCAGCCGCAGCACAAAGCATTCGGGATGAAACAGGCGTATCAGTTGATGCTGTTGCGTGTGACATCAGCTCTGAAGATGGCCGCAAGGCGGTACTAGATAAGGCTGGTCATGTTGATATTCTGGTGAATAATAATGGGGGGCCGCCACCAGGCGATTTTCGGGATTGGAGCCGAGATGACTGGATTAAGGCGCTTGATGCAAATATGCTTACCGCTATTGAGCTGATGAAAGCTGTTATTGATCCGATGATCGACAATAAATTCGGCCGAATTGTGAATATTACCTCTGGTTCAGTGAAATCACCGATACCTCAGCTGGGGCTGTCAAATGGGGCGCGTTCAGGGCTGACTGGCTTTGTTGCAGGGGTGGCAAGACAGGTGGCACAGCATAATGTCACAATAAATGGCCTGTTGCCTGGACAGTTTAATACTGACCGTATTGAAAGTTTGATTGATGCTCAGTCGCGGGCGCAGAATAAATCACGCGAAGAGGTGAGAGGCTTCCTTGAAGAGCGAAATCCAACAGGCAGGCTTGGCTATATTGACGAATTTGGCTTTGCGTGTGCCTATATTTGTTCTGCTCATTCAGGCTATCTGGTTGGCCAAAATATTTTAATAGATGGCGGCGCAGGCAACGCCAATCCATAGCCGTTCTTAATCATGGGGGCTAATCTGTTTCAGTTAGGATAATCGCATTATCTGATAGCGACAGGGCTAGCTTGCCATCAATAAGTTGACGCGCTTTTTTGCCAAAAATTTCATATCGCCAGCCACTCAGAGATGGGTGCTGGTGATGCTTTCCGATTGCCAGATCATCTAGCTGTTGGGCTGTGGCGATGAGGCGAGGGGCGACATCCTGCTTATCCGCAACATGCTTTAATAATACCCGCAATAACTCAATCGTAGCGGCAGGCGGTTTTACATCCTTATAGCTTGATGTTGGCAACTCAAGCTTATTATCATCTGCGGCCGCCTCATTCAGCACTACAATAATTTCAGCACGAAACGGATTATTCTGATTTTTAGGAAAGCCTCTTATTTTATTAAGCTGACTGTCATTCTTTGGATTGCTACCAGCCAAATCCATCAAGGTATCATCTCTTAAAATGCGGCCACGTGGCATATTTCGCTTTTTTGCCTCTGTTTCGCGCCATGCTGCCAAATATTTAAGTCGGGTAAGAAAATCTGCTTTCTGACTTCTTGGCTTAAGCCGCCGCCATGCTGTTTCAGGGTCTGTGATATAGCCAGACAAGTCTGCAAAGCTAGTCATTTCAGCCTCAACCCAGCTATCACGCCCGCTTTCCAACAATTTTTGACGCAATTTGGGGTAAATATCAGCTAGATAAATTACATCATCAATTGCATAGCTTATCTGGCGGTCCGATAGAGGGCGTTCTGCCCAGTTGGTAAAACGTGAGCTTTTATCAAGGCTGATATTGCAGAAATGGCTTACTAGCTTGTCATATCCTACCTGCTCGCCAAGCCCGCATACCATAGCTGCAATTTGGGTGTCATAGACAGGGTTTGGCACTTTGCCTGTCAGATAGACAAAAATTTCCATATCCTGCTTGCCAGCATGGAACACTTTGCAAATATCTTTATTATCCATCAGCGCAAATAGCGAGCTAAGATCAATATCGCTTGCAAGCGGATCAATACAGCAAGCATCCTTGCCATCTGATAATTGAACTAGGCATAATTTGGGGTAATAGGTGGTTTCTCTGATAAATTCAGTATCTACAGCGACAAAGTCACTGCAAGAAAATCGAGCAATGATCGCCTCTAATTCTGCGGTCTTGGTAATTACATTTATGTCTTTTTTCATGAATGTAACTGTAAGCTAAGGCGTGGCTGATAGCAAACCATCTGGTGAAAAGCTATATTAGGCGCTGAAATAAAAATCACTCATATCTTGGATGCAATCGTAAACCGCCCTATATATGATAGTAAGGCACGGCAAATATGCGTGAGGCTATACTAAAGGTGATGTGATGCGCAATCGACTATCAATGCTCTTTTTATGTTCTTGTTTGATGACAGGCGCGGTGCAGGCGGCGGCTATTCCTGAATTATCCACGCATCTTGCGCAATATGATATGGATTTGCTGTCTGCAACGCAGGACAGCCAGATGACCTCGATTAAGGGCAAGGTCAAATTCGAGATCAAAAATGATTGTAAGGGGTGGGTTTCATCAGAAGATTACTTACTAGAATTTGGCTATGGCTCAGGTGATAGTGCTATTATCGTCTCTCATTTTGAAAGCTGGGAAGATGTTAGTGGCGATTTATATTCATTTGAAGTGCATGAAGGGTCTAGCTATGAGCCTGAAAAACAATTTATGGGATATGCTACGCGCAATGCGGGCGCAGCAGGTATAGAGAGTTTCAACTCGCTTGCCCCAGACAGCACTGCCAACCTGCCAGATGATGTCTATTTCCCTGTGTTGCACACAAAATCAATTCTTGAGCGTGCGCAAAAGGGCGAGAAGTTATTTTCTGCGAATATTTTCTTCGGGGCAGAGCCTGATAAATCATTAAAGCGGACAAATACAGTTATTGGTGCATTACAGCAAATTACCGATCCAAAACTGGCTGATATGCTTGAAATGGAACATTATTATCCTGTTCAGGTAGCCTATTTTGATCCACAATCTACCCAGCTTACGCCTGATTATGAAATCACCTTTCACATGCAACCAAATGGGATAATCCCCTATTATGAGGTGGATTATGGTGATTTTTCCCTAAAGGCAAATATGACAGAGATTACGCTACTGCCTACTCCGAATTGTAGCTAAAGAGATAAGATTACGCATTCGCCACACGGCCTATACGGCCATAAAAGGTCTGCTGGGCAGTTTCAGACAGGCTGATGTTTGGCTGGCTGTTATAGGCAAGCACGGCGAGCTGTCTGGTGCTATTATCTTCAACAGGGCTAACACGGTGAAGTGCGTTTCTGCCTCTAAATAGGCATAAATCGCCAGCCCCAAGCGATAGACGTTTGACATCTATTTCGCCATCTATGATCTGGCGTGTAGCGTCAAACCCCATATCCCCGAGATCTGCCTGTCTTACATTTTGCACATATTCAAAATGTCCTCCCTTTGTAGCAGGCGAAATCATCAACGTGACTGCAAAAGACGAATTATCATAATGCCAGTTTAGCTCTTCGCCTTTTCTGGCATAATGGATATTCACCGAAGACAGCGAATCTGCATAGGGATACAAGCTATCTTCCTCCAGAATATCACAAAGCCCTTCTTTGAATAGCGGGTGATGATAAAGCTGTTTTAGCACAGAGCTTTGCGCAATCTGGTCATCACAGATACAGCCTTTTGAGGATAATAGCTGGCGGTTTCTGATATGGGTATCTGCAAATTCAGGGTCTGGTGCGCTGAGATACACAGTATGGGTCTGAGGGTTAAAATAGGCATCTTTTAGCCCTGCTTGCGCTTCTTTCTGCAAGTCTTTTAGGGCGGTTTTCTGTAAAAAATCAGACAATACAAGTGCGCCTGTCTCGGCAAGTATGGCTTTTTTCTGGGCACGCCAGCCAGCATCATCAAATCTGTGTTTATCAAGGCAAATAAGCTCTGCTAACTGTGTTTGTGACATATCTTTATGTGCTGATAGTGTCATATCACTCTCCCATTTCGGCAAACATCTGACTATGCTAGACATTCAGTTATTGTTCAGTTTATCTATTACATACACAAACAACTTACGCCCCAGCTTGGTAATAGAATAGCAGGTCTGGACGCACACGCAAAAGGAAGAATTTATGAGCCAGCACATTACCTATTTCACCTCTCCTGTAAGCCCATATAATTATTTGGGTGCAGCACGGTTCCGCCAGATGGTAGTTGCGCGAGGACTTACTGTAGATATGAAAATTATGGATTTAGGACGTGTGTTTCCTGAGACAGGCGGCCTGCCATTGCCACAACGCGCGCCTCAAAGACAAGCTTATCGGCTACAGGAATTATCCCGTTTTAGCGCATTCTATAATCTGCCGATCACGCTTCAGCCAGCGCATTTTCCGCCCTCCTCTATGCTTGGCGCGCAAGTAATTGCTGCGGCTAGGCGTCAAGACACAATGCTTGCCATGACGGTGCTTGAAGTGGTGCTGACTATGACATGGGCAGACCAGCAAGATAGTGGCTCGCAAAGCCAACTAGCCGCCGCCCTGAACAGGTCTGGCTGTGATGCAGATGCGCTGATGTCTGAGGCGCAAGCTAACTCAGAGGCGTTGCAGGCGGAAATCATAGCAGATTCACAATTTGCTATTGAAGAAGGGGTGTTTGGTGCGCCTAGCTTTAAGGTAGGGGACGAGCTGTTCTGGGGACAGGACAGGCTTGATTTGCTGGCATGGCATCTTGATAGAATTGCCTAAGCCAAAATAGCGCAAAATACTATTTAATCCAGGGGGCAGGGGTCTTATTGAAAAAGGCTTCTATGCCCTTTGTTGTTTCTTCACGTTCCCAGCAATCTGCAAGTGCAGTGACGCTTATCTCGCGATGCTGGTCTGACGGGCTGTGAGCCAGCGCATGAATGAGCGCTTTTGAGGCTGCTACTGCTTCAGGTCCTGCTTTCAGAATGGCGGATATTTCTGTGTCAATCTCATCATCTAGCTTATCTGCTGGACAGATTTTGGACAATAACCCAAGCCGCAATGCTGTGCTTGCGTCAAAAGACTTGCCGCTTAACATGGTCTGGCGAGCGCCAGCATGGCCGATTTTGCCAATCACAAAGGGTGATATTGTTGCTGCTATCAGCCCAAGCTTAACCTCAGTTAGGGCAAATCGTGCCTCTGTAACAGAAATTGCACTATCACATACAGAAATCAGCCCAACGCCGCCACCAAAGGCATTACCCTGAACCCGCGCAATTACAGGGCAGGGGCACTGATTTATTGCTGAAAGCATAGTGGCCAGCAGACAGGCTTCTTCTATTTTGCCTTGCCTGTCTTTTGCTTGCTGCGCTTGCATCCATTTCAAATCACCGCCAGCACAAAAGTGAGGGCCATCTGCTTGAATAATAACAGCGCGGGTATAATCTGGCTTAATTGCCGAGAAATAATCTGTTAGCTCAGCTATCATCTCTGCATCAAGGGCGTGGAATTTATCTTCTCTGCCAAGGGCTATTCTGGCTATGCCGCGTTTGTCAGAGGTTACTGAAACTGTGTTATACATAGGAAATCTCATTCATGGATGGCAGGTTATTTTGGGCTTATCAAGGTTGAGATAAAGCGTGATGCTTCATCCAGCTTCTCTGTATTTAATCCTGTTTTCCAGCCTGCCGATGTCAATGCGTAATTTAGCTTGTTGGTTGATACATTGCCTTTTGCACCAGGTGCATAGGGACAACCGCCAAGCCCTGCAATCGCTGAATCAAACCGCCTCAACCCAAGCTCTATTGATCTCATTACATTCTCAATCGCACGGCCATTTGTGTCATGATAATGCCCTGCCAGCAACGTGGCATCTATGTCTGTTATCAGCGTTTCAATCAGGGCAGATATAGTTTCGGGCGTGCCGCATCCAATAGTATCGCCAAGCGATATTTCATAACAGCCATGCTCTAGCATCCAAATGGCAATATCCTTTACTGCTTGAGGCGATACATCCCCTTCATATGGACAGCCTACAACACAGGAAATATAGCCTCTGACAGGCAGGTTTCTGCTCTTTGCTTCTGTTAAGATAGGCTCAAACCGTGCAAGGCTTTCTTCTATCGTACAGTTGATATTTTTCTGGCTAAATGTTTCAGTTGCGGCCGCAAAAATGGCAACTTCATCTGCATGAGCGGCGATTGCCCCGTCAAATCCACGTTGATTTGGGGTCAGCACAATATAATTGATCCCGTCTTTGCGCGTGATCTGGCTCATTACCTCATGCGCATCGCCAAGTTGAGGCACCCATTTTGGCGACACAAAGCTGGTCACTTCAATCGTAGAAAAGCCAGCCTCAGATAACAAATTAACTAATGTGACCTTGTCTGAGGTTGCTATCGGGTTGGCTTCATTCTGAAGCCCATCTCTTGGCCCTACTTCTATTAGCTCTATCTGATTATCCATCTTCATCATTCCCACTATTTTCTAGGCGCATCAGAATTTGTCCATCATTTACTGAATCACCTGCCGCACAGGAAATATCCTCAACTACCCCATCAAAGGGTGCGATAAGCGGATATTCCATTTTCATCGCCTCAATTAAAATCAGAAGCTCGCCTGATGTTATGGTTTGGCCTTTTTTGACATGAACTGCTTTTACAACTGATGTCATGGGCGCTATCACAAATCCGTCATGGCTGATGGATGTGCTGGCATTACTTGCTGATATCTTATCAAAACTTGCCTGCTCGTTACCGCATAGAGCTATTAGCCTATCTTCATGCCAAATGGCTTTGCCTGTATAAATACGGTCTGCCATTGAAAAGCTAATATGCATATATGGCGCGTCTGCTGTAATATTGATGCTGGTAATCTCTAACAGCTCGTCTGATATCTGGCATCTATACTGGCCATTTCGAAATGCCATAAGCGTTATCTCATGCGGTTCTGTTTGCCCAGATACGCTCAGGCTAATAGGCATCTCGCCTGCGCCCCATTGCCGCCATCCAGTAAAGGCGTCTGGCTGGTCTGGCAGGCTAGCCAATGCCGCCATCACCAAAAGCGGTTTAGAGGGCAGCTCTGTCTGTGTCAATAACGCTAGCTCATCCTCTATCACGCCTGTATCAAGCGGTGCGCCATCGCTAGCTTGTAATGTTGCCAACTGGCCTAGAAACGCCCTATTGGTGTCAGTGCCTACAATAAGGCTAGCTGCTAATGCATCTGCTAGCCGCCTCATAGCGGATAGCCTGTCAGTGCCTGTTGCAATGATTTTGGCAATCAGCGGATCATAAGAAGGGCTTATTATATCGCCACTGGAAATCCCTGTATCAATGCGGATAAAGGGCGATTCTGCTAGCTCGATTAGATGAATTCTACCAGGTGCAGGGCGGAAGTTCTCATTTGGATTTTCGGCATAAAGCCGAGCTTCTACCGCATGGCCTGTCACCGAAATATCATTTTGTGAGAAGGCTAGTTTTTCTCCTGCTGCTATCTCAATCTGGGCTTTAACAAGGTCTATGCCTGTGATCGCTTCTGTGACGGGATGTTCTACCTGAAGACGGGTATTCATCTCCATAAACCAGAACCCTGCTTCGTGTAAGCCTTGCGAGGTATCAACAATAAATTCGACGGTACCTGCATTTTCATATTGGATGGTCTGTGCGGCGGTTATGGCGGCCTGTGTCATTGCCTTGCGCATCGCGTCTGGCATATTAGGGGCAGGGGCTTCTTCAATTACCTTTTGATGTCTGCGTTGTAGCGAGCAATCACGCTCATAAAGATGAACCGCATTACCATGTGAATCACATAAGATTTGCACCTCGATATGGCGCGGTTTTACGATATATTTTTCCAGCAACACATGACCGTCACCAAAGCTTGATTCTGCTTCTCTTTTGGCGCTTTCAAGGGCGCTGTTAAACTGGTCTGGGCGCGTTACTAGTCGCATGCCTTTGCCGCCGCCGCCAGCCCGCGCTTTTATCATCACAGGATAGCCTATTTTATCTGCTTCTGCGGACAAGGTTTGGCTTGATTGATCATCACCAAGATAGCCTGGCACAACTGGCACGCCTGCCGCCTGCATAAGCGTTTTGGCTTTATCTTTAAGCCCCATCTGCCTGATAGTCTCAGCAGACGGACCAACAAAGCGAATTCCAGCCTGTCTGACCGCATCTGCAAAATCTGGATTTTCTGATAGAAAGCCATATCCAGGATGGATGGCCTCTGCTGAACAGCGTTTTGCCGCTTCAATTATGGCTTGGATATTAAGATAATTCTCAGATGCAGGCCCCTCTTTGAGAAGGATGACATCATCTGCCATCAGGCTATGGCGTGCGTTTTTATCCTGTTCAGATGCGATCGCAATTGTTTTGATGCCCATCTGTTTGGCTGTTTTCATAATGCGGCAGGCAATTTCTCCGCGATTGGCGATCAATAATGAGGCTATCATTTGCGTTATGTCTCTACATTCTGAATACAGGAAAACGGGTGTCTTTTTCGGGTGCATGCGCACAGCAATATAAGGATAAGGCAAGCACTTCTCGCGTGTTGCGTGGGTCGATAATGCCATCATCCCACAGCCGTGCAGAGGCATAGACAGGATCGCTCTGGGTATCGAACTGGGCTAGCACAGGCGCTTTGAACGCATCTTCTTCAGCATGTGTCCAGTCACGATTCTGCTTTGCCATCGCATCTCGCTTGATTCTGGCAAGAACGCCTGCGGCCTGCTCTCCGCCCATCACGGCAATTTTTGCATTTGGCCACATCCAGACAAATTGGGGATTGAAGGCACGACCGCACATGCCATAATTGCCTGCCCCAAAAGACCCGCCAATAATCATGGTGATTTTAGGTACATCTGCACAGGAAACAGCCGCGACAAGTTTTGCGCCATTTTTGGCAATGCCCCCTGCTTCATAAGATGAGCCCACCATAAAGCCTGTAATATTCTGCAAAAAGATAATTGGGATTTTGCGCTGGCAACATAATTCAATAAAATGCGCACCTTTTTGGGCAGATTCTGAAAATAACACACCATTATTGCCAATGATTCCTGTAAGCATGCCCTCTATTCTGGCAAACCCGCATATCAGGGTTGAGCCAAATTCTGGCTTAAATTCATCAAATTCAGAACCATCCACAATGCGAGCGATGACGTCTCTTACATCATAGGGGGTCTTGCTATCTGCTGGTATCAGGCTTAATAGCTCGTCTGCATCAAATAGCGGGGCAGGGTTATTGCGCCTAAAGTCTATTGCTGGCCTATTTAGGTTTGAGATAATTTGGCGGGTGAGAGCAAGCGCGTCATCATCATCCTCAGCAACCTTGTCAACTACGCCTGATAATCGGCTATGCGTGTCAGCGCCGCCAAGTGTTTCAGCATCAACATCTTCACCAGTGGCCTCTTTGACCAATGGCGGGCCTGCTAGAAAAATTGTGCCTTGATTACGCACAATAATCGCCTCATCACACATCGCAGGCACATAAGCGCCACCTGCAGTGCAAGACCCCATGACCACCGCAATTTGCGGAATGGATTTTGCGCTCATCCGAGCCTGATTGAAAAAAATTCTGCCAAAATGGTCTTTATCGGGGAATACTTCATCCTGATTAGGCAAGTTTGCCCCGCCACTATCAACCAGATAAATACAGGGCAGATGATTTTGTTCTGCAATTTCCTGAGCGCGCAGGTGCTTTTTTACAGTCATCGCATAATAGGTACCGCCTTTGACAGTTGCATCATTACACACAATCATGCATAGCTGGCCAGAAACCATTCCGATACCTGTAATGATACCAGATGATGGTACCTCATCATCATATAGGCCAGTGCCTGCAAACAGCCCTATCTCAAGAAAGAATGAACCCGCATCAAGCACTGTATCAATGCGGGTGCGTGGCAATAATTTGCCTCTGTCAACATGGCGCTGGCGGGCGCGTTCAGACCCGCCTTTCATAATCTGGCTAGCGCTATCTTCTATCTTTGTGATAGCTGTCATCATCTGGGCATAATTTGCCTGTCTATCTGTATCTGGTAAGCGTAATGGGCGGGACAGAATAGTCATGTTGATTCCTTATGATGCAGCAGTTTCGGCAAATAGCTCTCTGCCAATTAACATCCGCCTAATCTCAGAGGTGCCTGCGCCAATTTCATATAGTTTGGCATCCCTCAGCAGGCGTCCTGTAGCATAGTCATTGATATAGCCATTACCGCCAAGACATTGGATAGCCTCAAGCGAAATCTGAGTTGCTTTTTCGGCGGCATATAAAATACAGCCTGCGGCATCTTTTCGGGTGGTCTCACCCCTATCGCAAGCGGCCGCCACTGCATAGACATAGGCGCGGCACGCATTCATGGTTGTGTACATATCAGCAAGCTTGCCCTGCATTAGCTGGAAACTGCCTATTGGGCGGCCAAACTGCTCTCTTTGATGCACATAAGGGATCACAATATCCATTGCGGCCGCCATGATTCCAAGCGGTCCTGCTGCCAGCACAACACGCTCATAATCTAGCCCTGACATCAATACTGTAACCCCTTGATTTTCCTCGCCCAGAATATTTTCATAAGGTACTTCGCAATCATCAAATATCAGCTCTGCCGTGTTTGAGCCGCGCATGCCAAGCTTATCAAGCTTCTGGCCTGTGCTAAAACCAGCCATATCCTTATCAATCAGAAAGGCTGTAATGCCGCGTGATCCAGCCTCTTTGTCTGTTTTAGCATAAACAATAAGGGTCTGTGCATCAGGCGCATTAGTAATCCACATTTTACTGCCATTTAGCACGAATTTATCATTCCGCTTTTCTGCGAATAATTTCATTGACACTACATCTGAGCCAGCCGATGGCTCTGACATGGCAAGTGATCCAACATGCTGACCTGAAATAAGCGGCTCTAGCAGATCACGCTTTTGTTCTGCTGTACCCCATCTAGCAATCTGGTTAACGCATAAATTTGAATGTGCCCCATAGGATAACCCGACTGAGGCTGATGCCCGACTTATCTCCTCAATCGCAATAACATGCGCTAGATATCCCATGCCAGCACCACCATCTGCTTCTGGTACGGTAATGCCATGCAGTCCTAGCGCGCCCATTTTTTCCCATAAATCTGGGGGAAAGCTGTTAGATTGGTCAATTTCGGCTGCGCGCGGGGCAATTTCCTTTGCCGCAAATTGGCGCACGGTGGCTTGAAGTGCGTCAATTTCTTCACCAAGATTAAAATTCATCCCTGAATCAAACATTAGCTCGCTCCTGATTTAACGGGGTAGGGGTTTTTGGGGTAAGGCCAACCATGCGCGCACCAAGCGCACAATAATGAGAGATAATATCATCTTCTGATAGTCTGCCTTTATGATCAAACCAGCTTGTCACGCCTGTAAACATATTTAACATTGCCATAGCGGTTACATGCACATCATCAACCCTCATCTGGCAGGCTTCAGCGTTCCGCGCCAAAATATCTTTAATAATATTTTCATAAGCATTTCTGGAACGTTCAATTTTTGCAAAATTTTCAGCTTCAAGCGAGCGCAATTCCATCATGCTGATAAACACATCTTCAGGCAAAGCAATATGATAGCGAATATGAAATGAAATAAAGCATGATAGCTGATGGCTGGCATCCAAACTATCAAAATTACAGGCGTGTTTATGTGTGTCCCATGCAATAAGCAACCTGTCCATATGCTCAGATAACAGGCTCATCAATAATTGCTGTTTGGTTTCAAAATGATGATAGAGCGCACTTGGCATTACCCCTACGGCCGTTGCAATCTGGCGCATTGAGACCGCCGCATAGCCATATTGCGCAAATAGCTGTAAGGCATGATGACGAATAAGCAGAGCCGTATCAGCCGCATTTATGCCAGTGCGTCTTGCCATAACCACATTCTGTTTCTAATCATTCTCAGTCATTTATTAAATGAACGTTCATTCAATTAAAGATATGATACAGGCTACCCGCCTGTCAATCAGGGTATTTTAGAGCTGTGTTAGGTAAGGGATGGGCGCGGAAGGGCCAATATTATGTTCTGTCTAAATCGACCCAGCCTGCTAGATTTTCCTCAGTGATGGTTTTGATTACAGCCATACCTTCATCACTGGCATTTAGACATGGGATATAATGAAACTCGCCGCCGCCATGCTCTTCAAAGCTTTCGCGGCCTTCCATTGCTAGCTCCTCCAGCGTTTCAAGACAATCTGCTGAAAATCCTGGCGCCATCAACGCAAGTGATGTAACCCCTTCATCACCTAGCCGTTCCAATGTTTCATCTGTATAGGGTTGAAGCCAAGGCTCAGAGCCGAAACGGGATTGGAAGCTGACATGGAATTTCTGTTCATCCCAATTTAGGGTTTCCCGCAACAGACGGGCGGTTTTCATGCAGTGGCAATGATAGGGATCACCTTGCACAAAATATCGATACGGAATGCCATGAAATGAGACCATCAAATGTTCTGGCCATGATTTACGTGTTTTGCCTTTTGCGTTTAATTCACGTGCAAGCGATTTTGCCAACGCCTCAATATAGGCTGGGTGGTCATGCCATGGTGGGGCAGTTCGGATAGCTGGTTGCCATCGTTGTGCCAATGCCCACTTAAACACCTCATCATTCACGGTCGCAGTCGTTGAGGCCGCATATTGTGGATAAAGTGGGATAATCACAAAGCGGTTGCACCCTGCCTGCTGAAGCGCATCTAGCCTGTCTGAAATTGAGGGCTGGCCATAGCGCATTGCCCATTCAACAATTAAATCATCACGCTGTCCAAAGGCTGTCTGCAAATATTCAGCCTGAAGGCGGGTATATTTTCGTAAAGGCGAACCATCAACATCATCTTTAAGCCAAATCTTGTCATAGGCCGCACCAGATTTTTTCGGCCTGATATTTAGGATAATCAGATTAAGAATGAGCCACCATAATAGGCGAGGCACTTCTATCACGCGCCTGTCTGATAGAAATTCTTTCAAATATCTGCGCATTGAGCGTTTATCAGTGCCATCAGGTGTGCCCAGATTAACAATCAGCAATCCTGTTTTGGCATGTCGTGGCCAATTAGGATGGTCATCTGGTAACGCTTTAACGCTCATGGTAGAAATCCTTGATACATGACATATTATGCAAGCCGTAATTGATACGTGCCAATATAACAGGCGGTTCAGATAGGCATGGCCAGATATCGGGCTATTATGCCCGCTTTTCTAGGGCAGAATAGTCGTCTTGCTTATAGCTAGGTGGCTGGACAAGCTTAAACACCGCTTCAAGCGCATCAACAAGCTGTTCAACCATCTCATTGGTATGTAACGGGCCTGGCGTTATTCTAAGCCGTTCTGTGCCTCTTGGCACGGTAGGATAGTTGATAGGCTGGATATAAAGCCCGTAATCTTGCAGCAAGGTCCAGCTAATTTCTGAACATTGTGAGGCATCCCCAACCATAACAGGCACAATATGGGTAGTGCTTGGCATTGCTGGAAGCTGTTTTTGGGCTAGCAATGATTTCAGATAGCCTGCCTGTTTTTGCTGCAACTCTCGTTCTTTGGCAGATTGCCGCAAATGCTTGATAGAGGATAACGCTGCTTCGGCTAGGGCAGGGGGCATGGCCGTTGTAAAAATAAAGCCTGAACCATAGCCGCGTATGGCATCGCATAGCGAGTCCGAACTGGCAATATAGCCGCCCATTGCACCAAATGCTTTACCAAGCGTGCCCTGAATGACATCTATTTCAGCATCAACACCGTCACGCTGGGCAATGCCGCCACCTTCTGCGCCATACATACCTACCGCATGCACCTCATCCAGATAGGTCATTGCATTATATTTTTTGGCAAGTGCGGCTATCTCTGCGACTGGCGAGATATCACCATCCATTGAATAAACTGATTCAAAAATAATAATTTTGTGTCTGTTTTTCGGCACAGACTGAAGTAATTCTTCTAGATGAACCAGATCATTATGGCGGAAAATCAGCTTTTCACCACGCCCATAGCGTATCCCTGAGATAATTGACGCATGGTTCATCGAATCTGATAAGATAATAGGATTATCCAGCAATGCGATTAGGGCGCTAATGCTTGCTTCATTGGCAACATAGCCAGAGGTAAAAACAAGCGCTCTATCTTTTTTATGAAGTGCAGATAATTCATGTTCTAGCGCTACTATAGATGAGCTGGTGCCTGAGATGTTTCTGGTGCCGCCTGCGCCTGTGCCATGCTCTGCGACTGCTTGTTGCATCGCTGTAATCGCATGATCGCTTTGTCCCATGCCAAGATAATCATTTGAACACCAGATAATAACATCACGAAAGCTATTGCCATTATGCCAGCGTGCATGCGGATGCTGGCCTGTCACACGCTCAAGCTCGACAAAATGCCGATAACGGTTTTCTGCCTTTAGCGCTGCGACTTGCTGATCTAATATTGCGTGATAATCCACACCCATCCCCTTGCCATGAGACCCTATGTCACCATCAAGTTGGTTCGCCTATCTTAAATCAAAGCCTTATATATGAGCAATGTTTTTCAAACAAGGTGCGACAAAAAGAGGCTGTCTTCAAAATGACCCTACATGATAGCTAAGCTTTCTGCGCCGAAAGGCAATAGGCAATCGCATTTTGGCGAGTTGGTTATGCTAAAATACGAGCGGCTGAAAATTTTAGCTCTGGTATTTTGCCAAATGGGTCAAGCGCAGGGTTTGTTAGCCTATTTGCAGGGGCTTCAGAAAAGCAGAAAGGCATAAACATCATGCCTGCTGGTAAATTTGGGTCTATCCTGACAGCAACTTCGATTTTGCCTCGCCGTGTTTCGACAATGATCATCTTGCCTGCTTCAAGCTGATACAGGCTTATATCATCACGGCTCATATGAATTTCTGCCACAGGTTCTATCTGGTCAAGCGCAGATGAGCGCCGTGTCATTGAGCCTGTATGCCAATGCTCTAGCAGTCGGCCTGTTGATAGAATGAGCGGATATTCATCATCTGGCACTTCATCTGGCGGCAAGATAGAGGCAGGTGTCATACGCCCTTTGCCAGAAGGAGTTGGGAAACCATCACCAAAAATAATATCACTACCAGCACTTTTTTCGTCTGCACATGGATAGGTAACAGCACCTTCTGCTTCAAGCCGTTGCCATGTAATGCCTGTCAAAGACGGCATCACAATGCGCATTTCAGCAAAAATATCTTTCGGATGGCTATAGTTCCAGCCCATACCCATTCTATTGGCAAGTTCTTGGATAATCCACCAATCTTGCCTAGCATCACCTGGCGGAGAGGTTGCAATACGACCAAGTTGAACACGCCTATCAGTGTTGGTGACTGTCCCTGTTTTTTCTGCAAAGGCAGAGGCAGGCAGGACAACATCGGCAAAAATAGCTGTTTCAGTGAGAAAAATATCCTGTACAACCAAATGGTCTAGCCTGCATAACGCCTCTCTGGCATGGGCTTGGTCAGGATCAGACATAGCGGGGTTTTCGCCCATAACATAAATGCCCTTAATATGCCCATCATAAGCAGCATCTGTAATTTCTACTACCGTAAGTCCTTTTTCGGAATCAATTTGATGCCCCCAGACAGCCGCATAGCGTTCTCTTACGTTCGGATCAGTGACAGATTTATAATCTGGTAGGAACATCGGAATAAGCCCTGCATCAGATGCACCTTGAACATTATTCTGCCCCCGCAATGGGTGCAGGCCAGCCCCTGACTTGCCAACATTTCCAGTAAGTAGCGCAAGCGAGATAAGCGATCTGGCATTATCTGTGCCATGTGTATGTTGAGATACGCCCATGCCCCAGAAAATCATGCCAGCAGAAGCGCTTGCAAATCCGCGCGCAACCTGCCGTATCTTCTCAGGGGCAATGCCGCAAATCGCAGACATAGCTTCTGGCGTGGCAGATGTGGTTGCGCGTCTAAGAGCTTCAAAACCCTCTGTATGACGCTCTAGATAGTCTTTATCATACAATTCTTCAGCGATAATCACATTGATGATTGCATTTAATAGCGCAACATCAGAGCCAGGACGGAAATTCAGGCTGGCTTCTGCATATCTGTCAAGCGCTTGGCCTCTTGGATCAAGAATATATAATTTTGCGCCAGCTTTTGCTGCATTCTTGATAAAGCTGGCCGCAACAGGATGGTTTGCCGTTGGATTAGCGCCAATTACGATAATCGCATCTGAAAATTCTACCTGAGAAAACGAGGCTGTCACTGCGCCTGAGCCAATATTTTCAAGCAACGCCGCCACAGATGACGCATGGCAAAGCCGTGTGCAATGGTCAACATTATTTGTGCCAAAGGCAGTGCGTACAAATTTTTGAACAAGATAGGCTTCTTCATTCGTGCCTTTTGCCGAACCAAAACCAGCTAGCGCGTTAGCGCCGTCTCTAGCCTTAATTTGTGAAAACCCAGCAGCAGCCTTATCAAGCGCTTCTTCCCAGCTTGCCTCTCTGAAATGGGTGAAAGGATTGGCGGGATCAAAGCTGTCATCTGCAGATTTAGGCACATCTTCACGTCTGATCAGCGGCATGGTAAGCCTGTCGGGGTGATGAATATAATCAAATCCATAACGCCCCTTAACGCACAGCCTGCCCTGATTGGCAGGGCCTTTGCGTCCTGAAACAGATACAATTTCATCCTCTTTGACATGAAAGGTAAGCTGACAGCCTACCCCACAGTAAGGGCAGACTGAATCAACCTGTCTGTCGGGTGTGATAGCCAGTTTCTGGCGTTCATCCAGCACTGTTTTAGGCATCAATGCGCCTGTCGGGCATGCCTGAACACATTCACCACATCCAACACAGCTAGATGCGCCTAGATCATCATCAAAATCAAAAATAATTTTTGCGTCAACACCACGTCCAGCAAGGCCAATAACATCATTCACCTGCACTTCGCGGCAGGCTCTGACACATAAATTACACTGAATACAGGCATCCATATTCACCGAAATTGCAGGGTGGCTGTAATCAGCGTTAGGGGCAGAGGCATCTTTGGCCGAAAATCTGTTAGCCTTTGCGCCTTGAAGATCAGCATAGTGCCATAAAGTAGAGTTTGGGTCATGTGCCTGTGATCTTGGAGGCTGGTCAGCAAGCAACATTTCAATTACGGTTTTTCGCGCTATTTTTGCTCGTTCAGACGCTGTTTTAATGCGCATATCTGCTGTGATAATGCGCTGGCAAGAGGCAGCAAGCACGCGCTCACCCTCAATCTCGACCATACAGGCTCTGCAATTTCCATCAGGCCGATAGCCAGTATCATCTTTGTAACACAGATGGGGTATATCTAGCCCATTTTCTGCACAGACCTGCCAGATGGTTTTATCTGACGGTGCGGTAATCTGCTTGCCATCAATATGAACAGTGATAAGCGGCGTATCAGTCATGCGTGCCCTCATTATGTGCTGGAAAGCCAATCTCTTCAGGAAAATGCTTCATTACGCTGATAAGCGGGTTTGATGCTGCCTGTCCTAAGCCGCAAATAGAGGCATCTGCCATAATCTGCGATAATAGGGTTAGACGTTCTGTATTTGGGGAGGGTGAGGCCATTTCCTGAACAGCCTTATCTGTGCCTGTTCTGCATGGCGTGCATTGACCACATGATTCATGCCTGAAAAAGCGTAACAAATTATGCGCAACCTGCCACATATTATCCTGATCAGACAGAATAACAACAGCATGAGAGCCGACAAAACAGCCTTCTTCAGCAAGCGCACCACCAAAATCAAGCGGAATATCTGCTTTCGAGGCTGGCAGGATACCGCCAGATGCGCCGCCCGGAAGATAGGCTTTGAGCTGATGACCCTCTGCCATGCCGCCACATGCATCAATAAGGTCCTTTGCGGTGCTACCAGCAGGCGCCTTTATCACGCCAGGTTTGGCAACCCTGCCAGAAACAGAATAGCTTCTAAATCCAGGATGTTTTGCGCTTCCTTGCGCATTGAACCAGTCAGCGCCTTGTTGCAGAATGTCACGAATCCAGAATAATGTCTCAACATTATTGACTAGCGTAGGGCGGCCGAACAGTCCATTTTCTGCAACATAAGGGGGGCGGTGACGTGGCAGACCACGCTTGCCTTCGATACTTTCTATCATGGCGCTTTCTTCACCACAAATATATGCGCCTGCACCGCGCCTCAGCTCAATTTTTAGATGATCTGCTAGCCCAGATGCGTTTAGCGCATCAAGCTCTTCTCTCAACATTGCGATAATTTCGGGATATTCATCACGGATGTAGATATAGCATGTCTCAATGCCAACAAGATGCCCTGCGATCAAGATACCTTCCAGCATTCTGTGGGGGTCACGGGATAAATAATATCTGTCTTTGAAGGTGCCAGGCTCGCCTTCATCTCCGTTCACAGCCATTAGGCGCGGCTCTGGCTGGCGTGCCACAATATTCCATTTTCTGCCAGTGGGAAAGCCTGCTCCGCCTAGACCTCGCAATGCCGCCTTATCCAGAATATCAAGATAATGTGAGCTATCATGAGGCGTATCTCTAAGCATTCGCGCCAGCTCATACCCCCCATTTTCACAATAGCTATGAAAGCGGATGGTCTGAGTAAGCTGGCTTTGTGTTGACGTGTTTAACAGTGTTTTTACGTCATCTAGTGAGGATGCAGGTGTCATTTGATGACCATCTGCTATTACAGGAGCCTTATCGCACGCACCAAGACAGGGGGCAGCTACAACCCGCACATCTTCAGGGCAGCTTTTCTGGATATAGGATTGCAACTCTGATAGCAAGCTATCTGCACCTGCCATCATGCAGGAAAGCGAGGTACAAACTCGGATAGTGCGTGGCGGCGGCGGGGTCTCGCCGTCTTTGACCAAGTCAAAATGATCATAGAAGCTAGCAACTTCCCAAATTTCTGCTAGTGGTAGCTTCATTAAGCTGGCAAGTGCAGACAGATTCTCAGCAGATAGATGACAATATTCATCCTGAATCACATGAAGATATTCAATAAGCCTGTCACGCATCAATGGCTGCTGGCCAGCAAGCAAACTCGCTATCCTGTCAATTGCGTCGGGGCTAGCCATTCGGCCTTTTGGCTGAAATCTGCCTTTCCTGTTTTTGGCAGCTACGCTATCTGGCATTATTTTCATCCTAACTACATGTGGCGATATATGAATGAGCGATACCTGAAAATTCGTCTATTTTTATCTTAGGTGTTTTGCTGATTTGTAGCCAAATCTGTCTCATCTGCGACAAGCCTAAGCGATATCAGCTCAGCATTGATAAGCTGTTTGCCTGCATGTTCAAAATTCACCGTTATGCGACTGCCTATCACAGACTGAACCTGTCCTGTACCCCAGTCAGGCTTTTGTGGATGAAGAACAAAATCACCAACCGAATAGTCAATAAACATTACATCACGCCCCACATTCTTGCCAACTTAACAACCATATCACCAGCTAGCCCCATTCGCAAAATGCCTAGCTGACCTAGCCAAGAAAAACACGAAAAAAATGGCCAGAACAAGGGCTGGCCATTTTATCCAAACATAGTGGTAATGATTATCCAGCAAAGCGCTGAGCGTTCATCTTATCGTCAATCAGCATATAGCCTTGCCCCCAGACAGTCTCGATTTTTGCTTTTTCAAGACCATGCTGATCTAGCTTACGGCGTAATTTGCAGATAAACACATCAATAATTTTTGAATCAGGCTCATCAATGCCGCCATAAATATGCGAGATAAAGGCATGCTTGCTTAGGACAGCGCCCTTGCGGATGCCGAGCAGATACAGAATTTGATATTCTTTATGGGTGAGCGGAACAAAATTACCATTGATTGTTATCAAATTACGGTTCAGATCAATCATCATATTGCCAACATCTATTTTGGCAGAGGAATGGCCATGCGCACGCCTGATTATGGTTTCTAGATGAGCTATCAATTCATCTTTGTCAAAAGGTTTGGTAAGATAGCCATCTGCACCAGACCCAAGCGCCGTAATCCGGTTATCTACACTGCTGTTTCCAGACACAACCAGAATCGGTATAGATAATTTTCCTCTGCGAATCAAACGTGTAAGTCGTGTGCCATCACCATCTGGAAGATTAATATCCAGCAGCACAGCATCGAACATATTATGATTCATTTCTGTTAATGCTTTTTCAATTGTTGTTACATGCACTGAATGATACCCAGCCTTTTCAAGGGTTTGCTGTATCATTTCAGCAATCACATTATCATCTTCTACGATCAGGATATTCAACTGCGTTACCTTTCTTTTATCTGGTCATTTTCCAGTTATCTTTTGGCTATATTCTGGAACATTCATGTCCTGAAACGCTGCTGATCTAGCCAAGATTTGCTGCTTGAAATTGCCCGAAAATTCAGAGGGTTTTGCCTGTTTATATGCATTTTCTGGTTCTTTTTTCTGCATAGTTACCTGCCCATATTCCATCATCATTCTCGCCACTATCTTCACTACCGCCATTGCTGTTTATCGTGTGCGCTCAGCGTGTGAGCATCAGCGTTGCCAATCATCAGAATTAGCCCAAAAGCACTCTGTAATAGCCAGAATGGATTTAAGCTGTGGCGATAGCAAATCACATATGCGTGATTAACCAGATTTTAGGAAAGTTTGGCGCATACTGACTGCATTATGAAAATATCACCTAAAATCATAACTATAATCAGAATTTCATCTTGTCTGAGCGCTCATTTTCAATTATTCAGTTCGGCAAGACTGTGCGTTTTTAAAAGTAGGGGTTTGATAAGGTGGTGCAGTATGAGCGCCAGATCATCAAACAGGAAAATAAAACAGACTAGGGTTGTTGACGCTAATGGATGATAAGAAAACACATATAGTAGATGATGGGGAAATGGCGCCCTATCATACGCCCATCACCTCTTTGCCACAGGGCTATAAACCTTCTGATACTGAAGAGTTTATGAATGACAAGCAAAGAGAATATTTTCGCCTAAAGCTATTGGCGTGGCGGGCTGAACTGGTAAATGAAGCCAATCAAACAATTACAAATTTGTCTTCTGAAAGTTTGCATAAGCCAGACCAGATGGACAGAGCGCAAATTGAAAGCAATGCGGCGCTTGATTTAAGAACCAGAGACAGAGAGCGCAAACTGTTACAGAAAATAGAAACAGCCTTGCGCCGTATCGAAGATGGCTCATACGGGTATTGTGAGGAAACTGACGAGCCGATAAGCCTATCACGTCTAGAAGCAAGGCCAATCGCAACAATGACGATTGACGCTCAGGAACGCCACGAAAAAATGGAACGTATCCACAGAGACGATTAAGGGCTTGGATGTCTAAAAAGAACCCCCCTGAAATGTACGGTTTCAGGGGTGTGCAATATAACACGCGCAAAAAAAGAATTAATAAAAGTGTTAATAGCGGTATAATTGAAAAAATAGCTTTCTTCTGGAACAGATATATTATGCCGAATAATGATAAAAAACAGTCATCTAGCCATAGAAAGGAGCGCTCAGATGACATGCCGCACTCACATATTGATGCTGCTCGCACTCACGCCGCCAAGTTGCCAGCTACAGGCAATTATTTGCGGCAGGTTATTCATGATTTGAATAATTTTTTGATGGTCTTGCATATTCGATGCGACCAGCTAGAAAGCTTTGTTATGGATAATTATGAGGCACGTAAACAGCTGGTGCTTGTGCAGGAAAATATCACGATGATTTCTGATATTGTGGATGAGCTATCAGATAATGAAATCATGCTGGTAAAAGATGTGCAGATGAGCCCGCAAGGCTTTTCCCAATATCTCAACACGCAGGTGGAATCTCTTAAATTGGTATGTCGTGATGTAGCTGAATTATATCTGATTGATACAGACAGAAAATCTGCCCTATCTATAAACCACCCAAATTTTGGTAGTCATCTTGATAGCACCCAGCCCAAAAGCGCGCGCATCAGCTTTCATGAAAAATTGCTTCGGCGGGTATTTATGCAGCTGTTGCGTAATGTTATTGAAACGGCACCTGTTGAGAATCTTGGCCTGAATCAGCCAGATGCAGATGGCTCATTTCCAGCCAAATTATCTGTAACCTTTCAGCTAGAATTATCCGATACCCATTTATTTCTGCATATTATTGATACAGGTCCTGGCATTCACCCCCAACATATTGGTAACATTTTTCACGAAGGCTTTACCACAAAAACAGGTGAGAATAGGGGGATTGGGCTATCTACCGCAAAAAACTATGTGGAATTATGGCATGGGCAGTTGGAATTGATACGCTCAACAATGATAACAGAAACCTCCCATACCAGCGGCACGCATTTCCGAATTTCCTTCCCGCTAAGCTATGAAATTTAAGCAATAGCAATATTTGGCGAGGGGGGACAAAAAATGATTAAGCTTATTATTTTAATTGTGATTGCAGGGTATCTGCTTACCCATTTCCAGCAATTTGACACGATACATGACGGCTTATATACGCTGTTCACAGCAATATCTGACTTTTTTGCAAATTTAGCAGACACTGTAAGCCAATCAGACGAAGAAGCAGATAGCTGATCCTGCCAGATAATCTAATCATTGCCTCAAAATAAGAAGTAACATATTGAATTTACGACAAAAGAACAAAACAAGAATAAATGCTTGCATAAAGAACAAAAATAGAACATAGTGTTGTTCTGGTTTTGTTTTCTTTGCCAGAACCAAATCTCCAAATAGCAGAATGCTGGCTGGACACTGTTGATATACTATGCAAGATGGAGGCATCAAATGACAGCAGAACTTGTGGAAATGAGAATGAAAACAGAAGATAGAACGAAAGCGCTGGATGCCGCTATCGGCCAGATTGAAAAAGCATTTGGCAAAGGCTCTGTAATGAAGCTTGGGCAACGTGATAGCGTGGTTGATATTCAGGCAATATCAACAGGCTCTTTGGGGCTTGATATTGCGCTTGGTATTGGGGGCTTTCCGAAAGGCCGTATTATTGAGATTTATGGCCCTGAATCATCAGGCAAAACAACCCTAGCGTTACATGCAGTGGCAGAGGCTCAGTCAACAGGCGGTAATTGTGCCTTTATTGATGCGGAACATGCGCTTGACCCTATTTATGCCCGCAAATTGGGGGTAAATCTGGATGAATTGCTTATCTCTCAGCCTGATGCTGGCGAGCAGGCGCTTGAAATTGCAGATACGCTGGTGCGTTCTGGTGCGATTGATGTGCTGGTCGTTGATTCAGTGGCGGCTCTTGTGCCGCGTGCTGAACTTGAAGGCGATATGGGTGATACGCATGTTGGGCTTCAGGCAAGATTGATGAGTCAGGCATTGCGTAAGCTTACCTCGTCGATTGCACGCTCAAATTGTTTGGTGATTTTCATCAATCAGATCAGATTGAAAATTGGTGTGATGTTTGGCAACCCTGAGACAACAACAGGTGGTAATGCGCTAAAATTCTATGCGTCTGTCAGGCTGGATATTCGCAGAATTGGTGCGATTAAGGATAAGGATGAGGTGATTGGCAACCAGACACGTGTCAAGGTAGTCAAAAACAAGGTTGCTGCGCCATTTAGAACTGTTGAATTTGATATTATGTATGGTGAAGGTATTTCCAAACTTGGCGAATTGCTTGATTTGGGCGTCGCCGCAGGGCTGGTGGAAAAATCAGGCTCATGGTTTTCCTATAATACCCATAGAATTGGGCAGGGACGTGAGAATGCGAAACAGTTTTTGAATGAAAACCCTGAAATGGCACGTGAAATTGAAACAGCTATCCGCCAAAATGCGGGGCTTGTGCAAGAACAGATGATGGATACAGGGATTGAATCTAATCATACAGATTCTGAGCCAGTTGAATAAGTATCGATTGCAGATGAATTATGAAAAAAGGGCGCTTTATGTGCCCTTTTTATGGCTATTGAGGGGGGATGCGGTCATAATAACTGCCATTTAAGGGGGAAATTCCCCAAATTTTTCTGATCTTCGGGCTGTATTTGCATAATTTTACTGATCTGCCTGTTGCTCAGGCTAGACAAATTGCATTGGTTTTGCGACAACAATGAACGATAAATCAGCTATTGTTTCAGCAAGGTAATGTTCATGGCAAGCGTCAGTGATATTCGCACAAATTTTCTCAATTACTTTGTCGGTAAGGGGCATAGAGAGGTAAGTTCTAGCCCACTTGTACCTCAAAATGATCCCACTTTGATGTTTACCAATTCAGGCATGGTGCAGTTCAAAAATGTGTTTACTGGACTTGAAAGCCGTGACTATAGCACTGCTGTAACCTCGCAAAAATGTGTGCGTGCTGGCGGTAAACATAATGACCTTGAAAATGTGGGCTATACTGCGCGTCACCATACCTTCTTTGAAATGCTTGGAAATTTTAGCTTTGGGGATTATTTCAAAGAGCAGGCTATCTCGCAAGCGTGGGAGTTGGTGACGAAGGAATTTGGCCTTGATGCTAGTAAATTGCTGGTAACGGTCTATTCTGAAGATGAGGAAGCGGCCACGCTATGGCGGAATATAGCTGGCCTTGATGATAGCCGTATTATCCGTATTTCAACGTCTGATAATTTCTGGTCTATGGGCGATACTGGGCCATGTGGCCCTTGTTCCGAGATTTTCTATGATCATGGCGAGCATATTTTCGGCGGGCCTCCTGGTTCGCCTGATGAAGATGGCGATAGGTTTATCGAAATCTGGAATTTGGTATTTATGCAATATGAGCAGACAGAAACAGAACGTCTGAATCTGCCGCGCCCCTCTATTGATACAGGCATGGGGCTTGAAAGAATTGCTGCTGTGCTTCAGGGCAAGCATGATAATTATGATATTGATTTGATGCGTGCATTGATAGAAGCGTCAGCAGATGTTTCAAACACTGACCCTGATGGCGCACATAATAATTCTCATCGGGTTATTGCTGACCATCTGAGATCAGCAGGATTTTTAATTGCAGATGGCGTGTTGCCGTCTAATGAAGGGCGCGGTTATGTGCTACGCCGTATTATGCGCCGTGCGATGCGTCATCTTCATCAGCTAGGATGTGACGAGCCAAATATGTTTAAGCTTGTGCCTGCGCTTGTGCGCGAGATGGGCGGACATTATCCAGAATTGGTGCGTGCTGAGCCATTAGTCACCGAAACATTAAAGCTTGAAGAAACCCGTTTCAAAGAAGCGCTTGCGCGTGGCCTGAAACTGCTTCAGGTGGAAATTGATGCAAAAGCATCGGCAGGTACGCTTGATGGCCAGACCGCATTCAAACTATACGATACTTACGGCTTTCCACTTGATTTAACAGAAGATTTTATGCGTGGTCATGGCTGGACAGTGGATATTGATGGCTTTAATAGCTGTATGGAAGCACAAAAAGCGGCCGCCCGAAATGCATGGGCTGGCTCTGGCAGTCAGGCTGATCAGCGCATTTTACTAGAAACAGCCGATAAATTAGGCGCAACAGAATTTCTGGGCTACACACGCTATCAGACTGAAGCGGTTGTGAGTGGCCTAATTTCGGATGATAAGCTGATTGACATTGCGCAGGCAGGTGATGATGTTCTGGTGATGCTGAATCAGACTGTATTTTATGGCGAATCTGGTGGTCAGGTAGGTGATAAAGGCATTATTAGCTGGCCTGATGGTCAGGCAAAAGTCACAGACACACAGAAAACCGCTGGCATGTTTATTCATCATGCTCAGATTATCTCTGGCTCGCTTGGGCTAGATCAGCCTGTTAGCCTGATGATTGATGATGAAAGAAGAGATGCTTTGCGCGCCCACCATAGCGCAACTCATCTTCTGCATGAAGCATTGCGCCAAGTGCTGGGTGAGCATGTCGCGCAGAAAGGCTCGCTGGTTGAACCAACACGGCTTCGCTTCGACTTTAGCCATCCAAACGCGCTTTCTGATGACGAGATTTCAGCTGTTGAGACAATTGTGAATAGCCGTATCAGGATGAATAGCGAGGTATCTACGCGTATTATGACACCTGATGAGGCGGTCGGGCAGGGTGCGCTTGCGCTATTTGGCGAGAAATATGGTGATGAGGTGCGCGTTGTAACGATGGGCGGCAAAGCAGATACTGCCGAGCGTTCAGCCTGGTCTGTTGAATTATGTGGCGGCACGCATGTTGCCCAGACAGGTGATATTGCACTGCTGAAAATCATTTCTGAATCTGCTGTTGCTGGTGGTGTCAGAAGAATTGAGGCTGTCACTCATATTTCAGGGTTGGAATGGCTATCTGCTAAAGAAAAACAGCTAAATAAGACAGCTAATTTGCTGAAATCATCTGCAGAACAGGTGGCAGACAGGGTAGGCCAGCTGCTTGATGATAAGCGTATGTTAGAAAGAGAACTAGCAACCCTGCGCCAGAAACTAGCAGTATCAGCGCCTGCGGATAATGCTGCAGAGCAGATTGGAAATATCCACTTTATTGGCCGTGTATTAAGCGATATTCCAGCAAAGGAGCTGAAATCAACAGCAGATGCCATGCGGAAACAGGCTAGCGGCTCTGTTATCTGTCTTGTCGCCCTGAATGATGGTAAGGCTAGTGTGCTGGTATGTGTTACAGATGATCTTAACCAGCAGATTAGTGCTGTAGATTTGGTAAAAATCGGGGCTGAGATGCTTGGCGGCAAAGGCGGCGGCGGCCGAGCTGATATGGCTCAGGCGGGCGGCCCTGAAGGCGGAAATGCTCAGGCAGCGATTGAGGCTATCAAACAGCATCTTGCAACCCTGTAATAAAATAGCCTGCCCCTTATTCAGGTGCAGGCTATTATCTATGCTAGACCAAATATAGCTAGTTTATTAGGCCATAGCGCGTTTCAAATTTTCGTCAATCGCATCCAGAAATTCATCGGTAGTCAAGAATGGCTGATCA
>CBFHYU010000006.1:0-84013 GCA_965660165.1 Puniceispirillaceae bacterium (SeqCode) | reverse complement strand
TAAGCAGAGAGATAATTGATGCGTGGATTGAAGCTGCGGTTGGCGCTGGCTATAAGCGCGCGCATGATTATAATGGTTATGATCAAGAGGGCGTTGGCTATTTCCAGATGACGATGAAAGATGGCAGGCGTTGTTCAAGCGCTGCCGCCTATCTTGCGCCAATAAAACATCGTAAAAATATACATATTATCACCCACGCCCTAACCCAGAAAATCTTGTTTAAGAATAAGCAGGCCTATGCTGTTCAGGCAAAAATAAATGGTATCGAGCAGGTTATTAAAGCCCGCAAGGAAATTATTTTATCTGCAGGTGCGATTGGCTCGCCCCAGATTTTGATGCTGTCTGGCATTGGTGAGGCGGGTGCGCTAGCCTCTCATGGTATTGAGCTAACATCTGAGCTAAAAGGTGTCGGGCAGAATCTGCAAGACCATCTGCAAGCGCGGCCTGTGTTCAAATGTTCAGCCAGCACTATCAATACAGAAACCAGAAGCCTGTATCAAAAGTGCCTAATAGCAATAGAATATGCGCTGAAACGGTCAGGGCCAATGGCAATGGCGGCTAGTCTTGGCACGGCGTTTCTGAAAACACGGCCAGAGCTTGAAACGCCCGATATCCAGTTTCATTTGCAACCATTTAGCGCTACCCGCCCTGCAGATGGTCCGCACCCCTTTTCAGCCTTCACCGCCTCTGTGCTTCAGCTAAGGCCAGAAAGTACAGGTCATCTTGAGCTTGCCTCTGCCCATCCAGAGGATTACCCACGCATTTTCCCGAATTACCTATCGACACGAACAGATTGCGATACGCTGGTTGAGGGGATTCGTATTGCTAGAAATATTTGCAAACACGCCCCTGTAAAAGATATGATAACTGCCGAATTTTCGCCAGGTGAGCAGATATCTGATGATTATGACGACATTCTGCAATGGGCGCGAAACACAGCGACAACAATTTATCATCCAACTGGCACCTGCAAGATGGGCACAGATAATATGGCGGTTGTGACCCCTAGGCTGGCAGTGCGCGGCGTCTCTGGCTTGCGGGTGGCGGATGCGTCCATAATGCCTGTCATCACCTCTGGCAATACCAACGCCCCTGCCATCATGATAGGGGAAAAGGCGGCAGATATGATATTGGAAGATGCAAGATGACAGTAAGCTGGCTGATAGACATATTCCAGATCATCTTTGCAGATATCATCCTGTCTGGTGATAATGCGCTGGTAATTGGCATGGCGGCGGCAGGATTATCGCCTGCATTACGCAAAAAGGCGATTTTTATCGGTATGGCGGCGGCGGCAGGATTGCGAATTATCTTTGCGGTGGCGGCGACATATTTGCTAGCGATAAAGGGTATTTTGATTATTGGTGGTGCATTACTGGCATGGGTATGTTGGCGCTTTTATAATGATTTACGTGCCTTTAATAGCGCTGATGCTGAGATGCTTGCTAGCCAGCCCGTGCAAGAGAACCAACCTGAAACAGGGATAACAGGCGCGCCATTTACCCGCGCATTATTTACCATTTTGCTGGCTGATATATCAATGTCGATTGACAATATTGTAGCTGTTGCTGCGATTGCACGTGACAATACTCAATTGCTTGTTTTCGGGCTGGCATTGGCGATTGCATTTATGGCGTTTTTTGCCTCAATAATTATGAAAGTCATGCTGAAATTCAGATGGCTTTCATATCTGGGGCTGATATTCCTTATCTATCTGACAGTAATGATGCTGTATGATGGGGTAAGGGAATTTGGGGGTGTGTGATGAGCATACACCCAATTAAACCGAGAAGTGGAGTATGATATTTTCATAGTGCTGAAACATGGCGACCGCTGTGCCAGAGTGCAGGCTACTGATTTCAAGCCAGTATTTTGTTTTGACACTATGGAAAATTAGTATGAAGCTAAACAATGTCAAAAAAACTATGGGAGGAACTAATGGGTATTTTTGATAGAGTAAAAGGGGTTTCACGTAGAGACTTCTTTAGAATTGCTGGAACATATGGCATGACATCAACCCTGCTAGCCGCAGGCGGTTTAGGGGGCGCATTGACAGCCTCTGGTCTTGCTCAGGCTGCTGAATCTTCTTATAAGCGGCGTTACGCAAAACCTGCCAAGTTTGAGTTGAAATTTGGTGCCGCAGGGTTTAACCAGACAAATCTGCTGATTGAACGTGCGGGTTGTCTTGAATTTGTACGTGATCTTGAAGAACGTACTGATGGTGAAATCAGAATTGAATTCATCGGCAACAACCAGATTTGTGGTCAGCTTTCTTGTGTTGAAAAAGCACAGCAAGGTATCGTTGATATCTATGCAGCATCAACCCAAAATTCAGCAGGTGGCGCGCCATATCTGAACGTATTGGATTATGCCTATATGTTCCGTTCACGTGCCGACCAGTATCATTTCATGTATTCTCCAGCATCACAGCGCATTTTGCGTGATCCATTTGAGAAAATGCATGGCTTGAAATTCCTGTTCACTCATGCTGAGCTTCGCGGCATTCAGCTTGGCCTTGCATGGGAAGGCAAAGATACGGTTACGTCTGTAGAACAGCTTGCTGGTACAAAGAACCGTGTGACAGGAACACAGCTTGGCCGTATTGCGATGCAAGCATTGAACCTGAACCCTGTTCCAGTTGCATGGGAAGAAACCCTTGACGGTCTGAAGCAAGGTCTGATTGACGGTGCAGAAACATGGGCATCTGCTGTTGCCTATGCAAATATGTCTCCTGTTGTATCACAATGTGTGGATTTACGGTTCTTCTGCGGAACTGAGCATACAGCGATGGCTGCCCCATCTTTTGATAAGCTAGGTGGTGCGCTTCAGGATGCAGTTATGGAATCATCCTATCTGACACAGGTTCATGTGCAGGCCGCTAACGAAGCTGCATTGGCAAATACAGTTGGTTTCACTCACCCACATCAGGGGCCAGACACTATTTTCGCGAAAAATAATGTTCGGGTGGCCTCATTGTCAGATGCAGAAATCCGCAAAGCCGAAGAAATGTGTTCTCCTGAATTCCAGCCACAGCTTTGGAATGAATGGCGTGACCGCATCAATGGCTGGGCAGGTGGTATTGACACCTATCAGGAAATTTATGATGAGGTGCGTACAAACCAGCATGTGCTTGCAGAGAATGTTGAGCCTCGCCGTTGGTGGAAAAGCTAAGGCTTTGGTCTGATACATCAAACAGGATTAGCCTTGCCTTTATGTAAGGCTAATCCGACTTTGTTTAATGCATAATCAAAAAAGGAGCATTAGCTTTGTCTCTACTCTCGGAACTAATGCTAATTATAAAAAGCTTGATCTCGCAAGATCCATGGGCGCTGAAATCTGCGTTGAAAAGTGACGCAACGTGGCTTCTAGGGATTCTTGTAGCATTTATCGGTGGCGGCTTGATTGCCTATCTGTATAAAGCGATCCCCATATTAGACAAATATTTTGAACGTGTGTTTATGGTCAGCAGTTATCTGGCCATTGCATTTATAATTTTTTGGGGTGTGATAGACAGGTTTATTTTTTCAAACCAACAGCCATGGTCAACCACTATTCCGCCTTTATTATTTATGGTGATGGCGTGGTTTGGCGCGACCTATAATGTGCGACTTAGATCTCACCTCAGCTTTACCGAATTTAGAAGCAGAATGGGGCGGCCTGCTCAATTTGCCTGTTTATGTTTGGATAATGCGCTTTGGATGGGGTTTTCGATTATTGTGATTGTGACAACCTTTCGGGCTGTGGTGCTATCAGCGTCTAACTTCCAAATTGTGCTTGGTACAGACAATGTGATGCAATGGTGGTTTTTATCAACTGCCCCACTTGCCTTTATCCTGATGTCTGCCCGTGTGATTGAAAATTTTATCGAAGATCTTGGCAATTATCGTGAGGGTAATGAGCTAATACAGCAAACCGTTATCGGGGGAGACGGACGATGACAGATGCAAGCCTTATTACGCTGATATCGGTAGGCGTAACGATATTATTTATGCTTGGTGTGCCTGTATTTCTGGTAATCGCGTCATGGGTTGTGGGCTGTTCCGCTATTTTGGGGCTTACCCTTGATAATATGGGTGCTGAATTATTGAATGTGTTTAATAAAGGCTTTGCGTTGCTTGCGATGCCATTATTTATCCTGACAGGCGATTTAATCAATAAATCTGGTATTGCCAGACGATTATCAGATTTTGCCTATGCCTGTCTTGGCTGGCTTCGTGGTGGTCTGGCCATGGCCTCTCTTGGTGCGTGCGGGCTTTTTGCCGCTATTTCAGGCTCAAACTCTGCCACAACAGCAACTATTGGGTCAATGTTGCATCCAGAGATGGTGAAAGGCGGCTATGATGAGCGGTTTTCTGCGGCTACAGCCGCCGCTGGCGGTACAGTAGGGATTATTATTCCGCCATCTATTATTTTTATTGTGTATGGATTTTTGCTAAATCTGCCTATTTCTGATCTGTTTGTTGCGGGTATTTTGCCAGGCGCGCTAATGGTGATAGGCATGCAGCTTGCCTGCTGGCTGGTATGCCAGCTCAATGGCTGGGGGCATTTGATTATGTTCCAGTTTAATCGCGCCTTAAAGACAGCCTTTGGGGCATGGCTTGGGTTTTTTGCGATTGGGCTTGTATTATGGGGCATTTACACTGGGAAATTCTCTCCTACCGAAGCCGCAGGCGTTACAGTTGGCTTTTGTATTATTGCTGGCCTTGCGAGCTGGGTGGTGAATAAGGTGCTCAGACTTGATATGAACAAGGGCTGGGAAGATAAATCTTATGCAGAAATGCTTGTGGTCGAAGGCTTTACCATTAAGGATGTGCCAGGCATTACCATGCGGTCTGCACAAATTACAGGGGTGCTTGCACCATTGATTGCCATATCAGTTGTGATGCAACAAATTCTGTCTTTGCTTGGTGCGCAGGTATTTATCACAGAGTTTTTGACTGGTCTTGGGGGGTATTATCCTGTTCTGTTTGCGGCTATGGCGATAGTATTTATCTCAGGGATGGTGCTTGAATCATTGCCTGTAACCATTATTCTTGCGCCAATTTTGGCGCCTGTAGCAGTTGGCATTGGCGTTGACCCTATTCATTTTTCGGTGATTTTCCTTGTGGGGGCATCTATCGGATTTATTACACCCCCTTATGGACTTAATCTATATGTTGCATCAGGTGTAACAGGGGTAGCCTATTTCAAATTATTGCGATATACGGTGCCCTATCTTGTTGCGCTAATTTCAGTCTGGATAGTGGTTGCGCTTGTCCCTGAAATCTCGTTGATGATGCTACCTAACAGGTAGAATTAGCTAAAGCTTAAGGTGGGGTGTATCTGACGAAAGAAGATGTCAGGGGGCATCTTCTGTCTTGGAAAGAACCGCCATAACAAGATATGAAACTATGTATGAGGGATGAAGAATGACTATTACCTATCTCAAAAAAGCGGAAAAGACGCCTCAGACAGGCACAGATGAGACCAGAAAAATTGTGTCTGACATGCTGGCAAAGATTGAAGCAGGTGGTGAAGCAGAAGCGTTGCGCTATGGGGTAGAACTTGATGGCTATCATGGGGATGCGGTGGTCAGTCAAGATGCGATAATGGCGGCAGGTAAACAGGTGTCTGAGACCTTAAAAGAGGACATTCAATTTGCCTATGACAGGGTGACAAAATTCGCTCATGCCCAAAAACAGTCTATTCAGGAATTTGAAACAGAATTATCGCCTGGTCTGTGGGCAGGCCAGAAGCTGATTCCGATTGAAACAGCAGGATGTTATGTGCCAGGCGGGCGCTATGCGCATGTCGCCTCTGCAATTATGTCGATTGCAACTGCCAAAGTAGCTGGCGTAGATAATATCATTGCCTGTTCCGCGCCAAGAGGTAATGACGGTCCAAACCCTGCGATTTTATATGCAATGAATTTATGCGGGGCAGATTCTATCTTGTCATTGGGCGGCGTTCAGGGCATAGCGGCGATGGCATTTGGTCTATTTACTGGCAAGCCTGCCCGTATTCTGGTAGGACCTGGAAACCGCTTTGTAGCAGAAGCAAAGCGCATGCTATATGGCCGTGTTGGCATTGATATGTTTGCAGGGCCTACTGAAATTGCAATCATCGCAGATGAGAGCGCAGATGCCCAGATTGTGGCTGAAGACCTTGTTTCTCAGGCAGAGCATGGCCCTGACTCGCCGGCATGGCTATTTACTACCTCGCACGCACTAGCAGATGAAGTGATGGCACAGATGGACAGGCATATCGCCGCCTTGCCAGAAACATCTCGTAATGCGGCTGAAATTGCATGGCGTGATTATGGCGAGGTGATTTTATGTGATACAGATGATGAAATCTGCCAAATATCAGATGAATATGCCGCAGAACATCTTGAGGTGCATACCTCAAAAAATCAGTGGTATTCTGATAATCTTAAAAATTACGGCTCATTATTTGTAGGGGAAGAAACAACTGTTACCTATGGCGATAAATGTTCAGGCACAAATCATATTCTGCCAACAAAGGGCGCGGCGCATTATACAGGCGGGCTGTCTGTTCATAAATTCATGAAGGTGGTAACAACCCAGCGCATGAGCCAGCAGGCGAATAAAGAAGTAGGCCAAGCCGCTGCCCGTATTTCCAGACTTGAAGGAATGGAAGGCCATGCGCGCGCCGCAGATGTGCGGTTGAGAAAATATTTTCCTGGTGAAAATCTGGCCTAATGATTCTGGCCTAAACAGGCTGACATGAATGAGGAATGGTAGACGATGAAAGCACTTGTTTATACAGGCACAATGCAGTCTGAAATCAGAGAGATGCCGCTTGCTGAATTAGAGGCTGGTCAAGTGATCATTGATGTCAATCAATGCGGAATTTGCGGGTCTGATATGCATGCGTGGCATGGTTTGGATGAACGCCGCATACCGCCGCTCATTCTTGGGCATGAAGCAATTGGAATAGCACGGTCTGGCAAATTTGCAGGCCAGCGCGTGGTGGTTAATCCGCTTATGGCCTGTGGTAGCTGTATTGCTTGCAATCGTGGCGATGAGCATCTATGCCCTAGCCGTGAGCTGTTGGGAATGCGATATGCAGGGGCATTTGCAGAACAGCTTATCGTGAAAGAAGATAATCTAACGGTGATTAGTGACCAGCTTAGTGATGCCAATGCGGCATTGGCTGAACCGCTTGCTTGTGCGGTGAATGCAGTCAGGCTGGCTGAGAAGCATATTTCTGACAGGCAGGCAGGGGTTGTGGTGCTTGGCGGCGGGGCAATCGGGCTTCTATCTGCTATGGTATTTGCCTCTCTTGGCTATTCAGATATTCATATTGCTGAGACAAATGGCCTACGCCGAGAGATGATAGAAACACTTGGCAATTTCAGAACCTATGATCCAATTTCAGGCGCGCCTGCCTGTGATCAGGTTGATATTGTGCTTGATGCGGTAGGCTCTGGCAGAACACGGGCGGCCGCTAGCGCTATGGTGAGGGCAGGGGGCGTTATCTCTCATATCGGGTTGCAAGATTCAGAGGCTGGCCTTGATACTAGAAGGATTACCTTGCAGGAAATCCAGTTCACAGGCTCATATTGTTATCGCAAGGCCGAATTTGCTGAAGCAGTAAGATTGCTTGAAGCTGGCATTGTTACAGGCGATGGCTGGGCAGAGGTAAGAACGCTAGAGCAAGGCGCACAATCTTTTATTGATATCCATGAAGGCAAAGCGCCGCCAAAAATTATTCTTAATATTACTGGCTAAATGTTTGGGCTAGGCTGATTTTGCCAGCCCTTTCAAATTCATAAACCCAAGCAAAATTAGCGGCAGGCATAGGCTAAACGCATAGCGTATGCCAATTTCTTCTGCAACAAACCCCAATAATGGTGGGGCTGCCAGAAATACGCAAAATGATATTTGCGCTAATGCCGCAACATTGACAGAAGCTGGCCTATCTTCAAGCTGTGCGGCGGCTGACATGGCTAGTGGGAAAATCACTGATGAGCCAGCCCCTAGACAGGCAAATCCCACCAACGATAATGCCCAGAAGGGGGAGAGCAAAATAATAAGACTGCCAGCTAATATCAGCCATAGGCAGTAGCTTACAATCTTGCGAGGCCCGTATCTATCAACATAGCTATCTGCAAAAAAGCGTGTGATAAATTGGCAGAAGGCTGTTAGCGCAAGGGCTAGCCCATTGATAAAAGGTGCGGTTGCAAATACATCTCTCATATAAATAACAGACCAGTCAATTGCAGACCCTTCGGCCAGCATGGCTGGCAAGGAAATATAGACCAGTATCATCACCGCATGGGTAGGGCGCACAAACATAGGATTGGCAGGTGATGCAGATGGGCGGTGAGGGGCTGGCTGATAGCGCATAAATATCACCCCTGTTACAATCAGCGCTATCACCCCAAAACAGATAAAATGAATAAATACCGAAATCCCAATCTGTGCTAACACGGCGCCTAATATGCCTGTGCCAAAAAAGCCAAGAGACCAGAACGCATGCGCACGATTCATAATACGCCTGCCTAATTGATGCTCAATCCTGTCCGCTTCCAGATTAAGCGCAACCTCAATCACCCCTACAAATAGCCCGCCAAATAATAGCGCGATAAAAAATGTCTGGGTGGTGGTAGCAAGCGCAGCCATTACATACGCAAGCCCTATCATAGCCATGCCAACTATCATCACCTGTCTGACAGAGGCTTTTGCCAGCACCCTATCTGCAAGTAAAAGTGATATTTGCAAGCCAATAGGCAGGCCGACAAGCGATAGTCCAAGCGCGCCTTCACCTAGCCCCATGGCAAGCTGGATATCCCCGATACGCGGAAATAATGTGCCTAAGCCAAATGAGTAGATGAAAAAACCGATAAAAATGGAATGGGATGGTTTCATGACGCCAGACTAGCAGGTTTAGCCATATAAGCTAGCCGAAAAACTCATCTTCCTATCAAAAATTAGCATATAATCTTGGATGTAAGATATTGCTGCCTGCTAGCTGTCAGATTTGTTTTTATGGCTTGAAAATAAGCCAATCTTGCGACAAGAATTAACATACAGATAACAATCTGCTTCGGACAGGGGGTGTCTTTTGGACCCGTCCGGCGCGCAGGCGCGTATGAAATCCCTCGCTATATCAAAAATATCACAGGCTAGCTCAAACATTAGCTAGTCTGAAAGCTATAGGAGATGATCGATGAAAACAGGTGTAATTGGTCTTGGTGATATGGGCTCAGGACTGGCAAAAAATCTAATCGCAAACGGGTTTGAGACTTCTGGCTATGATCTAAGCCCAGCTCGAATGGCACAGTTTGCAGAGCTAGGAGGCAATGCAAAACAAAACCCTGCTGAGGTGGGGCAGGATGCAGATATTGTATTTGTGATGGTGATGAATGGCGCTCAGGTGCATGAGGTGGTAATGGGTGAGACAGGCCTTGCGCGCACAATGGCAAAGGGCGGCATCATTATTCTTACCGCCACCATTAAACCATCAGAGGTGCGTGCCCTAGAAATAGCGATGAGCGATACAGGCCTTGCATTGATAGACAGCCCTGTTTCAGGCGGATTTCCAGGCGCCCAGAATGGCACATTGACAATGATGGCCGCTGCCCCTGATGCGCTGATGCAAACAGCAAAACCAGTAATGCAGGCTGTATCAGCAACTATCCACCATGTTGGCACAAAGCCAGGTGATGGGCAGGTGATGAAATCCTGTCTGCAAGCCATTATTGGGTCTGCCTTTTCAGCTACCTTTGAAGCGGCAGCATTAGCAGCAAAGGCAGGTGTATCTGGTCAGGTGTTATATGATGTGATCAGCACCTCTGGCGCAGGGTGCGGTGTTATCAACACAGCACTTGAGCATATTATTGACAGAAGATTTACAGGCACAGGGTCTGTTATCACTACCATGCATAAGGATTTGACGATCTCGCTTGATATGGCTGAAGAGCTTGGTGTGCCGTTATTTACAGCTGCAACCGCAATGCAATTATTTACGATGGGCAAGGCAAAATATCCAGATGGAGATAATTGGATTTGCACCAAAATAATGGAAGAGGCTGTTGGCGCTGAATTGCATAGATAATGCCAGCTGACAAAAAAAATTAGGAGAGAATGAGATGAAATTAGGGGTTATTTGTGATGGTATTAGCCGTGACCTTGCTCATTGTGTCAATGTCATGGACGAATTCGGGCTTGAATATGCCGAATTGCAATTTGTGGGCGAGCATGAGGTGGGGGATCATTCAGCCGCCCAGATCAAAGAGATAGATATGTTGCTTCGGGATAGGGGCAAGCCAGTATCCTGTCTAAGCCGTCATATTTTTGCAGGCATGTCAAAAACAGATACGCCTAATAATCCGCTTCATACCACCCATATGGATGCGCTGAAACGGGTTATCGAGATGGCGCATATTGTTGGCTCGCCTCTGGTACGGATTATGACACCGAAAAAAGAGCAAATTCTATTTGGGCTGAATGGTGCAGAAAAATGGAATGTGGCGCATGGCGCATGGGATGCAATGTTGCCGCTTATTGCCCCTGCTGTTGAGCTTGCAAAAGCTGAGGGGGTTGTGCTGGTAGTTGAGACAGGCAATGGCACAATGGTCAATTCAAACTATACTGGCCGCAAATTGATAGATGATCTTGATGCGAAGGATGTGCTGAAAATCTTGTGGGATCCTGCCAATAATTGCTGGTGCCACGAGACAGCCTATCCAGATGGCTATGAAGAGGCAAAAGACGGCTATATTGGTCATATCCATATTAAGGATGTTAAGGTAGATACACCGCGCGCAACATTGGAAGTCAGGCAGATGGGGCATGGCCAGCTAGCAGATCAGTTCCAGCCCCTTGCAGATGCCTTACGGTCAGATAATTATGATGGTGTTATCAGCTTTGAATCTGTCTATCATCCTGGAAATGGTGATTTTGAAGCTGGCTTCAGGCTGTGCATTGACAAATTCAAAGCACATTTCGCCTAGAGCCCTTAGCTATCAAATGCGATAGGCATCAACCGTATCTTGGATGATTGAAATGCCAAGTCCGGGCGCGCCTGAAATAGCTACGCGCCCCTGTTCCATCTTGACAGGTGCATCTGTTAATTGCTGTCTGAAGGGGTGGCTAGACTGGTCATATTCTAAAATAGGCTGGCGGGCAAATAATGCATGATGGGTTGTAGGCAATGCCGCTATCCATTGTAGAGAGGCGGCTTGCGCAACCGCACTTCCCCAGACATGGGGATTTACCTCAATGCCAAACGCTTGCGCCAATATCTGAATATGGCGGGCGGCTGTAAACCCGCCGCATGAGCCAATATCTGGTTGGACAATATCAACAGCGCCTGCTTCAAAAAGTGATTTGAAGCCATAAAGGCTATGTTCATTCTCACCGCCTGCTATTGCCATTGGCAGGCGTGAACGTAATTCGGCATAGCCTGCAATATCTTCAGGGGCAACAGGCTCTTCATACCAGCGCAAGCCAAATTCGGCGAGTGCATGGCCTAGCTCAAGCGCTTCTATTCGGCCATAGCCATGATTGGTATCAACCATCAGCTCAATATCTTTGCCCTGCATGGCTTTTGCGATTGCCTGTATCACAGCAATATCATCTTTTACCCCAAAGCCAAGTTTGACTTTCATAGACAGAAAACCATTATCAAAATGGGTCTGCGCTTCTTCGGCAAGCCTATCTGCTTCATTCTGGCCAGAAATGCGGTAAAAGCCAGTGGCATAGGGCTGAATATCTGTGCGCATAGCGCCGCCAAGAAGCTGATAGATTGGCTGGTTATAATATTTTCCAGCAATATCCCAAAGTGCAATATCTATCGCGCTAATAGCCGCCATCACGGCACCTTTACGCCCAAAATCACGCGAGCGATGATACATCTCAAACCATAATGTTTCAGTGTCCAGTGGATTTTTTGACAGGATAAGAGGGGCAAAACAATGTTCTATGGCAGCTGCTGCAATCTGCGGTGTTTCAAGCCCCTGACAAAAGGCTTCTCCCCAGCCTGTGATGCCCGTATCAGTTGTGATTTCAACCAATGTTGCTGAGCGCTTATCCACCCAGCCTTGTGAAAAGGCAAAGGGGGTGTCAAGCTCAGACTGTAAAATATGAATATTTACAGACGTGATGTTCATCAATAGATACCTTCTCAAACAGATGTGGCGCTTACGATAGTGTGAGCAAAAATATCTGAACATTCAAGGTGTGATTTGAATTGACATGATGAAATAAACTGGCGCTTAATTAACATTAGGAATTCCTTCTCATATCGTTATGAACTGCCTAGAAGCAGGAGGGCACATAATATGCTTTCAGCTGAACAAAAACAGTTTTTTGATCAAAATGGCTATCTGGTGCTGGAAAATATTCTTGACCAGTCGCAGATAATTCAGCCTGTCAAACAAGAATATGAAGCCCTGCTTGATGGGCTTGTGGCGGGTTGGGTCGCAGATGGCACAATGCCTGCTCTGCCAGCAGATGCAGATTTTTTTGACCAGCTAGAAGCATCCTATAAGGCAGGGTGTGACTGGTTTCAGTCACTTGATATCTCGTTGCCAGGCGATAAGGTAACAGCGGATACACCAATGCATTTTGGTCCTGCTGTATTTGATATGATAACAGATTCTAGATTGCTGGATGTTGTCTCGTCAATTTTGGGGGACGAGCTTAGTTCAACACCTATTCAGCATGTCAGGCTGAAACCACCAGCGCCAAAGCTAGATGATGATGAAATACGCGCGCATGTGACCTATACAGACTGGCATCAAGATAGAGGGGTTGCACATGAAGAGGCAGATAATACAGATATGTTGACTGTCTGGATTGCGGTAACAGATGCTACCGAAGAAAATGGCTGTCTTCAGGTAATACCAAAACAGCCAGATTCAGCATTAGTGCCTCATTGTGCCAAATCACAAACAGCCATTGCAGATGGTTTTATTGATTATAGCAAGGCAGTGCCGCTTCCTGTTGGGTCTGGCGGGATTGTGCTATTTCATCCGCTAACGCCGCATAGCTCGTTGGTAAATCATTCTGACAAGTTTCGCTGGTCATTTGATATTCGCTTTCATAAAACAGGCCAGCCTTCAGGTAGAAGTCATTTTCCCGAATTTGTAGCACGTTCTCGCAATAATCCTGAAGCTGAGCTTCATGATTGGCGGCTATGGAAACAGATGTGGGAAGATGCCCGCGCCAGATTAGCGCCTGCCGCCCATATACCTATTCATAGATGGGATTCAACCGCGCCATTCTGCGCATAATTATCACAGGTAAAAAGTATTGCAACCAACTATCGGCCGTGGGCGCTAGCAGTCTTTTTATACAAAATTAGAGGTCAAATTATGTCTGTTTCTTCGTTTATCAGGCTGGATGCGTCAGATAATGTTATTACCGCTACTCGCACTCTTGAGGTAGGAGAGCTTGCAGAGCAGGTCAGCGCCCAGCAGATTATTCCCCGCAATCATAAATTTGCCAGCCGTGATATTGCAACAGGCGAGGCTATTCGCAAATATGCCCAGATTATCGGCTATGCATCCACCGATATTGCGGCGGGCGATCATGTGCATAGCCATAATGTTGAATTTAGAAACACAGATGTTGATTATGAATTTGCTACTGATCTAAGACCAGTTGCGCCAGCCATAACCCGTGACAGTTTTATGGGATATCGCCGCGCTTCTGGCAAGGTGGGAACACGCAATTATATTGGCATTTTGACCTCTGTGAATTGTTCAGCTACTGCCGCTCGCATGATAGCGTCTGCCTTTGGTCCTGAAGAGCTAGCCAAATACCCTAATGTTGACGGGGTAGTTGCTTTTGTGCATGGCACAGGGTGCGGCATGGCAGGTCAAGGGGAAGGATTTGAAGCCTTGCAACGTGTGATGTGGGGGTATGCCAAAAACCCTAATCATGGGGGTGTTATTCTGGTTGGTCTTGGCTGTGAGATGAACCAAATTGATTGGCTGTTAGAGGCCTACGGCATCAAACAAGGCCCGTTATTCAAGGCTATGAATATTCAGGATACGAACGGGCTGGCAAAAACAGTGGAACAGGGTATTGCGATGGTGCGTGAGATGCTGCCAGAGGTAAACCGCACCAAGCGAGAAGAAGTGCCAGCCTCTGAGTTGATGGTAGCCTTACAATGTGGTGGTTCTGATGCGCTGTCTGGCATTACGGCCAATCCTGCGCTTGGCTATGCCGCAGATTTGCTGGTAGCACAAGGCGGCACAGCCGTGCTAGCAGAAACCCCTGAAATATATGGCGCAGAGCACCTTTTGACCAGACGGGCAATAGATGAGAAGGTCGGTAAGACACTGGTTGAGCGTATTAGATGGTGGGAAGATTACACCGCCCGAAATTTAGGGTCTATGGATAATAACCCAAGTCCAGGTAATAAAAAGGGCGGGCTGACAACAATTTTGGAAAAATCGCTTGGGGCAGCCGCAAAAGGCGGCACCACACCGCTAACAGGCGTATATAAATATGCTGAGCCTGTCACAGCTAGAGGCTTTACCTTTATGGATTCACCTGGCTATGATCCTGCCTCTGTCACTGGCCAGATAGCAAGCGGGTGTAATTTGGTTACCTTCACAACAGGGCGAGGGTCTGCTTTTGGCTCAAAACCATCTCCTTGTGTAAAAATTGCTACAAACACCCAAATGTATGAAAAGCTGATAGCTGATATGGATATAAATGCTGGCGAAATCCTAACCGAAGGCAAATCAGTGGAAGAAAAAGGCACAGAAATTTACAAGATGCTGCTTGAGGTTGCCTCTGGCAAGCAGTCTAAATCAGAGGCTCAAGGATTGGGTGATTATGAATTTGTGCCATGGCAAATTGGTGCAACTATGTAGCCTTTTTTGCTGAAGCGGGGGAATGATATGGGATGTTTTATGATAGCTGAAAAGCAGGCTAAATGGCTGAAATGATTGCTGTTCCTGGCCGACAGGAAAAGGTGGCTCTTGGGATTAGCCTGATGGTAGGCGCCTATTTGCTATTCTCTTTCATTGATGTGGGAGCAAAATGGTTAGGGGTGCTTGGCCTACCTGCGGCTCAACTTGCTTTTATGCGCTATGCCCCTCATTTTTTAGTTTCAAGCATTATCTTAATCCGCAGTCATGAAATTTCGTCTGTGCGATCCTCTTATGCGCCTGTGTTGGCATTCAGAGGCTCATTGTTGATGGGCTCAACGATTTTGAATTTTTTTGCCGTGACATATCTGCCCTTAACGCTGACATCGACTATTTTATTTTCGGCGCCGTTAATGGCCTGTATGCTGTCACAGCCTATGCTGGCTGAAAAGGTAGGGCTATTTAGATGGACAGCCGTGTTGTTTGGATTTGCAGGGGTAATCATTGCCATACGCCCATTTGATGAAAGCTTTCACTGGGCAGCATTATTATCGCTTGGGGGGGCGTTCTGTTTTGCCCTATATGCGCTACTTACCCGCAAATATGCAGGGCAGGTTAGTACAGATATGATGCAGTTTTATTCAGGTGCGGTAGGCACGTTTTGTCTGTTGCCCTTCGCTGTGATCTATTGGGAACACCCTGCCTCTATCAAAGATTGGGCGATTATGGTGTCACTTGGTATTTTTGGTTGGGCAGGCCATCAATTGCTTACCCAAGCGCATCGGTTTGCCGCTACCTCAATTCTGATGCCCTTTGGTTATTCCTTTATTCTATTCCTAACCATCTGGTCATATCTGATTTTTGATCATCTGCCAGATAAATGGACATTGATAGGCGGCACAATAGTTGTGGCGTCTGGTCTGGTGATTTGGTTCAGAGAGACACGGGTGTTGCCAAACCGCTAATATCACGCAGGCTAGCCTACTAATCTGGCCAGCCTTAAGTCTATTTGGCCAGCATTTGTTCTATTTGAAAAGTGATGTCAAGCGAGCGCGCCGCATCTGCCACTGTTATCATAGGGGCAGTCTTGCCAGAAATTGCATCGCAAAAATGCTCAAGCTGGGCGGTTAGCGGGATAGTTGGCTGATAGGGCAGAGATGTTCTAGATTGTGCCTGCCCCCAGCTATCTGACGCTGACCAAAGGGTAAGCGAGGGAAAGCTAATGCTTGCCTTAGTGCCTGTTATCCACCACATATCTTGATGGCTGGGTGCGATATTGGGGTTTTCTGCTGTGCCTGCTTCAAACCCCCATGGGCTAGGTGCGGCATCTGAAAAAAGTATAGTGCCACATACACCAGAGGCAAAGCGAAGCGCCAAAGCCCCTGTTTCAACACGCCCTTGCGCTCTGGTTGCCGCAGACCCAAAGCCAGTAATCTCGTCAATATCGCCAAGCACAAAGCGCATCAAATCAACATCATGAATGATATTGATCATGATTGGGCTTCCGTCTGACTGGCGCCAATTCCCTGCAAAATAGGCGTCAGGCTTGCGCACTGACCATATCAGGCTTGAGCCAACAGGCTGGCCAATCATGCCTTCTGTAATCGCATGTTTCAGAACAGCAATACTATTATGATAGCGCCTGTGATGACCAATAAGGCAGACCAGAGATTTGCCTTCAAGATAGTCGGCTAGCGCGGATGCCTGTTCTGGCGAGGCGCATACAGGCTTTTCAATAAGCATGTGCCAGCCTCTATCTGCGGCGGCGATAGCATGTTCAAAATGTAAACCAGTAGGCGTGGCAATGACGACACCATCAATCGCCTCGTCAACCTCGTCTATATCAGACAGATAGGTGATGTCAGTATCGTTATGAAGGCTAGTGTTTGGTTCAATTACCGCCACCAGATGGCAGTCTGGGTGCGCAGAAATTTGCTCAATATGGCGTTTGCCAATCAAGCCTGCTCCCATTACGATCATCTTTTTTTGCACGCGCTTAATCCAGTTCTTTTGGTAATAAAACGGCCTGATTACCGTCCCATCCAGCCGCCATCAACGGTCAGAATTTCGCCATTTACATAATCAGAGGCTGCAGAGGATAAAAACACAGCAGGCCCTGCAAAATCTTCTGGGGTGCCCCATCTGCCTTGCGGGATACGCTCTAAAATCGCCTGATAGCGCGCTGTATCATTGCGCAGTGCTTCTGTATTATCTGTGGCTACATATCCTGGTGCGATAGCATTAACATTCACCCCTTTGCCTGCCCATTCATTTGCAAGTGCTTTGGTAAGCTGGCCAATACCGCCCTTTGAGGCAGAATAGCCAGGCACTGTGATTCCGCCCTGATAGGTTAACAGTGATGCGGTGAAAATGATTTTTCCAGAACCTCGTTCTATCATATGCCTGCCAATTTCGCGGCTAATCAGAAATTGTGACGATAAATTGACCTCTATTACCTCATCCCACCATTCAGTTGGATGCTCTGCAGCAGGGTGGCGTTTGATGGTGCCTGCATTATTGATCAGAATATCAGGCACAATTTGCGTGGATGCCAGCATCTCAGTAAAGCCAAGCAAGGCGTCTCTATCTGAGAAATCAACCCCATAGCCAGTAAATGAGCGCCCCATATTAGTAATAGCAGTGCCAACCTCGCTATTGTCAGGATCTAAGCTTGCGCTTACGCCAATAATATCGGCACCTGCTTGTGCCAATGCTTCTGCCATAGCTCGGCCAATTCCGCGCTTTGCGCCTGTTACCAGCGCTGTTTTTCCAGTTAAATCAAACAATGACGCAATAGACATATTATGCTCCTACCTTAATAACGCTTTTCAGGGCAGTGGGATTTGACTCCAGCGTATCAAAGGCAGACTGGATATCGTTAAGTGCGCTTACATCTGTGATGATGGTATCTGCATCAATGCCGCCATTCACAATGATTGAGATGGCCTTTTCATAATCTTCTTTTTCATAGACACGCACCCCTATCAGCTCAAGCTCACGCCAGAAGAACTGAAACATATCGACCTGCGGCTTGTTGGCATGAATAGCGACCATTACAATTCTGCCTCTGGTACTGGCTATGGCTGTCATGCAATCTGCGCCAGCTTGTGTGCCTGAGACCTCAAATACCACATCAGCCCCTTTGCTGGCTGTGCGGCTATTTACGGCCTCTGCCAAATCTGTTTCCAGCGGGTTGATAGTGTCAAAGCCAAGCGTTTTGGCAATCTCCAGCCGATGAGGGTTTACTTCGGAAATCACCACCTTGCCGCCTGCATCACGGGCAACCATCGCCACCAAAACGCCAATAGGTCCGCCACCAATCACTACCACATCTTCACCTGCTGTTAGCCGAGACAGCCTGACATCATGACAAGCAACAGCAACAGGTTCAATAAGGGCGGCATGATCCATACGAATTTCATCAGGTAAGGTATGCACAGTATGGGCTGGCACACACCAATATTCCTGCATTGCGCCATCTGTATCTAGCCCCAAAAATTTCAGCTTATGACAGATATGTTCATGCCCTGCATTACAGGCAGGGCAGTCGCCACAATGATCAAGCGGTCTGACAACAACCCGCTGACCTGCTGTTAGCCCTGTTACCTGTTCACCCACACTGTCAATGATGCCTGACATTTCATGGCCGATAACACGCTCAAAGCCAACTCGCCCATCCATATTGCCATGAAACACATGCATATCTGTTCCGCAAATACCGCAATAGGCAATGCGAATAGATACCTCATTTGCGGCAGGGGTAGGTTTTTTAATCTGTTCAACACTAAAGCGTCTATTGCCGCGATAAAAGGCGGCGGTCATCATCTGTTCTGTCATTCTGTGGCGTTCCTTATATAAAAACTAGACTGAATCTGGATATGTTTGTTGCATCATCTGATGGGCATGGGCAAGTTTGTCAAAATCAAATTCTACCCCAATGCCTGCCTCATCTGGCGCAATTGCCAAATGCTGATCAACAACTAACGGGCGGGCAGTATATTGGTCAATCGGAAAGCTATGTACTTCCATCCATCCGCTATGGGCTTGTGATGCCATCAGCGATACATGCAATTCCTGCATTCCGTGACTGCATACAGGGATATTATGGTCTGCTGCACGCGCGGCTACCTGAAGCCAGCCTGTAATGCCGCCACAATTCGAGCTGTCGGGTTGGATATATGATAAGCTAGACTGTTCAAACGCCATATCAAATTCATGGATAGTGTGCAGATTCTCGCCCATTGCCAATGGCATGTTACTAGCGGCGGCAATCTGTGCATAGCCAGCATAATCATCTGGAATAATTGGCTCTTCAAACCAGAGCAGATCAAACCGTTCAAACGCATTGGCAGCCTCTATCGCTTGTTCACGGCTGAGGGCATAATTAGCATCTACCGCAAACGCGATATCAGGACCTATATAATCACGGATAGCCGCGATACGGGCAATATCATCTGCTAGCTCAGGCTGGCCAATCTTGATTTTTATTCCATTAAAGCCAGCATCCAAATAGCCTTTTGTTTGCGCGATAAGCTTTTCAATGGAAAAATTCAAATCAATGCCGCCGCAATAGGCTTTGCATCTATTGCTAGCGCCGCCAGCAACGTGCCATAGCGGTTTGCCAGCACGTTTGCATCTAAGATCCCAAAGCGCAATATCCACCGCAGATATTGCAAATGATGCAACACCGCCTCTGCCTACATAATGCACATGCCATTGCATCTCATCATACAGATGCTCTATGTCTGGTGCATTCTTGCCGATCAAGAAAGGCGCAAGATCAGTATCAATCATCGCCTTGATGGCTGCGCCGCCTTTGCCACCGGTATAGCTATAGCCTGTGCCAGTCCAGCCGTCTTCGGTTGTTATAGTGGCGGTAATAAGCTCAAAATGAGTGTGATCCCCGTGCTTTGCATCTGTTAGGATTTCAGCAAGCGGCACACAAAAACGATTTGTTGTGATGCTAGCAATTTTGGACATAAATTCGCCTGCCTCCTGTTTTTGAATATTAAGTGATAACGCCATGACGCTACCATTGAAAGCCTTTAATTGTTAGATAATTTATATATGCCTGCCAAGAATCAATATAAATTTAGTTAAAATCAAGCGGGTGATATCGTCAGATAATCTTGAAACTTACTTGGAGGGTCTATAGTTATATAACCAACTGCTTACAGGATTCAAAGGATTGGCGGAATTTCTTGTATTGGCACACTATTTTTTGCTGGACTTTAATTTGTAAACTGGTTTGAATTATGTAGCTGGCAACATCAGCATATCAGCTGAGTCTTGTTTGCCATTAAACACATAATGTGAATTCATAGGGAGATTTGAGATGAAATTTCACAAGTTAGTTATCGGTGTGGCAGCAGCTGCTATGCTGACAGGGCCAGCGATTGCAGGCTCTCACAGCAAAACAACACTGCGTGTTCAGACACATTACGCAAAAGATCATCCAACTGGGATCATTTATCAGCAGTGGGAAAATGACGTTGAAACTATGTCAGGCGGTGCGCTAGACATCGAAATGTTCTGGGCATCTTCAGTTGTTGGTTCTGTTGAAACATTTGATGCTGCTGCAAACGGTATTCTTGATTGTGACATGACAGGCGGTGCTTACCAGACAGGTAAGAACCCTGCATTCCAGTTTGTAGGCGACATCATGGGTGGTTATGACACCCCATGGCAGCAATATAGCTGGTTGTATTATGGCGGTGGTTATGATGCAGCACAGGAACTATATAATGCCTATGGCATGCAGCTTATTGGCTGGTCAGTATATGGTCAGGAAAGCCTGTCATCATCAAAGCCTCTGAGAGGGTTTGAGGATCTGAAAGGCTGGAAGTTCCGTTCACCTCCAGGTCTTGAAACAGAAATCTTTGAAGGTCTTGGCGCCTCTCCAATCGTGATGGATTTCACAGAAATCTTTACCGCGCTTGAAACAGGCATCATCGACGGTGCTGATGCATCTGGTCTTAACAACAACGTAGGTCTTGGACTTTACGATCTTGTTGAGCATGCAACATATCCTGGTTTCCACTCAATGCCTTCAGACCACCTAGCGTGTAACAAAGCTGTTTGGGATGGCCTGTCAGAAGCTAATCGCCGTATCATTGAAACAGCCATGCAGAAAGTATCCTTGCATGCAGCGCTTTCAAATGAGAAGAAAAACAGCGAAGCTGCGGCTATGCTAAAAGCAAAGGGCGTTAAGCTGTATGACTGGTCAACAGAAGACAGAGCCAAGTTCAGACAAATTGCTCAAGATGCATGGGAAGGCTGGGCTAAGAAGACACCTGAAGCTGCTGCTCTTGTGAAAAGCCACAAAGAGTATCTAGCGGTTCTAGGTCTGGTTAACTAATACCACTTTATGTTTCTCGCTGAAGCGCCATCTGCACCGCAGAAAATCGCTTCAGCGGGATTTTTTTCATATGTAACTATTCTTTTATTTAGGGGGGAGAATAATGCAGTCGGAAAGCATTTGGCTCGGGCGTTTTCACAATCCTGTAAAAACAGCATTGAAAATTTCTTGCGGTATCGCATTAGCTACCTACCTTATTCTTATTTGCAATAAATTATTCCTCAATGGCACTATCGGCGTGCATGAAATGTTGCGGCCTGAAGGAGGTATTCTTGGCAAGACAATGATGATATCGCTATTTGCATCCATCTTTCTTGGCGGGGTTTATTTCTCGGACAGGCGCGGAGCTATTGAACCTGAAAAATCAGGTTTTTTTGATATTGTATCTCTGGTGTGCTCACGTATAGCGATGATGGGGATTGTCTTTATCGAAATTGTCATGTTCTACGAAGTTGTTTCTAGATATGTGTTTAGCCGCCCAACATTATGGGCAAATGAATTATCATTATGGATTGCTGCCTTTTTGTTTTTGCTGGCTGGTCTATATGCCATGCAGCAAAGAAGCCATATCCGTATTTTCATTATTTATGAAATGTTCCCAAGATGGGCAAAGAAGGCAGCTGATACCTTTTCTGTGATGCTGATTGTTATTTTTACCTTCTGTCTGGTGTGGGGTTCGTTTGATGAAGCCGTTGCCAAGTTTGAGCGTTTTGAGCGATTTGGCACCGCATGGGATCCGCCAATTCCAGCAACTGTTAAACCAGCTATTCTGATTATCATCACACTTGTGGCAATTCAGTCAGTATCTAATTTGATTGCAGACTGGAATAAAGAAGATGTGAAACATTCGCCTGCTGACGAAATAGATCAGACAGAAATTGAAAATATTCGTAAGACGTTGGAGAACTAGAGATGGTTGATATAGGCACTATGAGCCTGATAGTTCTGGGCGCTATGTTTTTTCTACTGGCTATTGGTATGCCACTGGGATTTGCGTCTGCTATTCTGGCTGTTCTCACCCTGATCATGAAATTTGGTCCTGATCTGATGTTTATGGATTTTGGGCGAGGGCCGTTCGCGGTTATTAGTCAGGCAATTTATCGGCAAATGACAAATTACGTTCTGATATCAGTGCCACTATTTATCTTTATGGCGGCGTTGCTTGAACGTTCTGGCATTGCGCGAGATATGTATTCCTCGTTGAATGTCTGGCTGAGCAGAACACGGGGCGGTATTGCTATTGTGACCTCGCTTATGGCGGTGATTATGGCCGCTATGTCAGGGATTATCGGTGGTGAGGTTGTGTTGCTTGGTCTGATTGCTTTGCCGCAAATGTTGCGGCTTGGCTATAATCAGAATTTGGCGATTGGTACAATTTGCGCCTCTGGCTCATTAGGGACAATGATCCCGCCATCTATCGTGCTAATCTTCTATGGCCTGATTACAGAAACATCAATTAAGGCGCTGTTTACAGCTTCGTTTTTGCCAGGCTTTATGCTGGCGTCATTCTTTATCGTGTATATTCTGATCCTTACCAGAGTGAAGCCAGAAACAGCGCCATTGCCTGAGCCTGAAAAGGGTGACCCTGAAGGCGCTGACAAGGCAATGATGTTTATTGGCTTTCTTGCCCGCTTTATTTTCTGGATTACAGTAGTATTGCTGGTTCGTGCGGTATTTTACACGCTAACAGGCGCAAATGCTGAAGTTGATGAATATGAGCCACTTACGTTGGGAATGGTCTCTGATATCCCATATATTGTTGGCGCAGGCGCATTATGTCTTGCGACCACCTATCTGCTGGTTGGCAAAGAACGTGCCAGTAAAGGCTGGGAGATGGGCAGAGGTCTGGTAGCACCAATTGTTGTTATCGGGGTTGTGCTTGGCTCAATTTATGGCGGTATTACAGGAATTACCGAAGCAGCCGGTATGGGGGTTATCGCAGTATTTGTGATTGGCCTAATCCGCCGTGAGATGACCTTTGAGATTGTATGGGATTCTTTGATGCGTACCTTGCGCTCAACAGGCACTATCATCTGGGTGACAATTGGTGCGGCGGCGCTGGCAGCGTCTTATACGCTGGCGGGTGGCCCTGATTATGTGGCTAATATGATTGTCGGTTATGACCTGCCTGCTATGGGTGTGATATTGGTGATGATGCTGGTATTTCTGGTGATGGGCATGTTTATGGACTGGGTTGGTATTGTGCTTCTGATTATGCCAGTATTTCTGCCGATTGTTCGGAAATTGCCAATCGAAGATATCGGCGTGTTTGGCGCACTTGAGCCGCGTCATGTCGCAGTGTGGTTCGGGGTGGTGTTCTGTATGAATATGCAGGTATCGTTCCTGTCGCCGCCATTTGGTCCTGCCGCTTTCTATTTGAAATCTGTAGCGCCTGAGCATATTTCTCTAACAGATATTTTCAAAGGGTTCTTGCCATTTATTATGCTTCAGCTAATGGCACTCTCTGTTCTGCTTATCTGGCCTGAGATTGTAACAGTGCTTCTAGACTAATATGACAAATCTTAGCCGCGCCTTAGAAAAACTGAGGCGCGGTTTTTTATGGGCTGGTAATGCTACCAACACTAAAAGACGCCCATAATGATTCCCATACTGCACCAGCAGGATCGCTGGCTGGGTCAAGTTCGCGAATAACCACATAATCAAGCAAATAGGCATAGGCTGGGTGCGTAGTAATTGTTACCTCGCCAAGATTATCTGTGCGCATCTGTTGTTTTTCAGCGTCTGAATTTTGGTCTCTGATAAACAGGCTGATAGGCGCATTTGGCACAGCATCATTTTGATAGGTAAGCTTGAAACGCATCTGCTGCTGGCCGTCATCTGCTGGCTGTATTTCAAGTAAAATAAATTCAAGCGCCATCTGAGTGTCATTATCCAGAATTGGCGCTATCGGCGCGCCTATGAACATGCTTGATTTGGCAAAGCGCTTGTATCTTTCCTTAAAATCTATGTCTGGAAGGCCTCTTTTACGATGCAATGCCGCTAATTCAGGGGCATGTTTTTCGGTTATGAAAGCGGCAAATTTATCAAAATTCTGATAGGTCACATATTCATCTGCTGACTGAAAATATATCATTAGATGACCATCTTGTTCAGGCACAAAGCGTATGGCAGGCCTGCTTCCAGGACGGGGGCTTAATTCGGCAGTACTATTTTTTTGCGAGATTGCCAGCAATTCTGTGCGTGATGGCAGATAGATTTGTGCATTTCCTATGAAATTCTGGCCTACAATAATATCTGTTATTACCTGCTCTCCAGCCTCAATTTTTGTGTTTTGAGGCTCTATCCATAATTCATGTGCATTACAGCTAGCGGTGGCAAAAAAGCTGATACCAACAGCCATCATGCTAATGCGTGATAACGAAAGGCAAGAGCGGGGAAGTCTATCAATTTTGCTGGTAATTTTGCTAGCCATCGCATATTTTCCTTTTATGATTAAGTTTGAAAGATACTCAGAATACAGCATATGAAACCTATCCCCTCTATATTATCCGAAAAACGCTGGTTTGCTAGATGCATAGTTGCCTTGATATTTAACGTCATTGCGGGCATCACGGCAGTAACTGCGCATGAATTGCGGCCAGCCGTGATGGATATTTCAGCTAGTCAGAGTGATGATAATCATATTTTGGTCGAGCTGCATTTTATCGCCGAAGCCTTTCTTGCAGATATTGATTTATCAGCCATTTCAGATACAGATGAAAGCGCTAATGCATCTGGTTATGACACTATACGGGCGCTTCCATCTGGTGATATATCAGCGCTCATCCGCAAAAAATGGCCAGACTTGCAGTCATTGCTAAGAATATTCTCCGAAACTCAGGAACTCACACTATTTCTTGAGGATGTTAAGGTTGAATCTCAGGATAATTTGGCATTGGTCAGAGAGACGACATTATATCTCTCTGCTCAGGTTGATAAGACATCTCAGACAATTCGTGTGGATTGGGATAAGCGGCTTGGAAGTATTGTGATACGGGCGTTGGCAGATGAGCAATCCGCAGATTATACAGAATTTCTGGTAGCTGGCGGAACCAGCAAGCCGATTGCCCTGTTTAATAGAGCGCCATCACCATTTTTAGATGTTGTATCTAATTATCTATATTCAGGCATTATCCATATTATCCCCTTTGGGCTAGATCATATGCTGTTTGTGCTGGCATTGCTGGCAATGTCTATTTCAGTGCGCCCCTTATTGCTTCAGATAAGCCTGTTTACAGTTGCACATACTGTTACATTGGCGCTTGCCAGCTTGAAGATTATCTCGTTTTCAGTGCCACTGGTTGAAACCTTAATTGCTGTATCTATCGCTTATGTTGGTCTGGATAATTTGTTAAACCCCAATCAGCGGCCACAGAATAATTCTGGCCAGAAGGTAGGCAGATTAAGAGCTGTGATAATATTTGGGTTTGGGCTGTTGCACGGATTAGGCTTTGCCACCGTGCTTCAAGATTTTGGCTTGCCTGAAGCATCCTTTGCTGTTGGCCTGATAAGCTTTAATATTGGGGTTGAGGTTGGACAGATTGTGACCATCCTTCCGATTTGGGTGGTGTTGGGTTTATTTAAGCTTAATCCACATCAATTCAGACGGTGGTTTCAGGTTCCTGTTTCACTTATTATTTTGGCTATCAGCCTGTTTTGGATTTATGAACGAGCGCCAGGCATAGTCACCTGATATGCTGTATCATTCATCTTTGTGATGAATCCCATCAGCCGTGAATGTACCGCCCTGATAGAGCGATCTTGGGTCATCTGCTGGCGGCGGTTGCATGCGGGCATCTAGCCCCTCTCTGAATATCTCTGAGCTATCTTGTGGTTGCCAGCCAAGATAGGCTGTTTCGCGATTATCCCACCATGTAGCCTGATTAGCAGATGCACCATAAATGATAGGACAACCAAGACGAGGCGTTATGAAAATTCGTTCTATCAGCCTAACAAAATCATCATAGCTCATCCAAGTTGACAGCATCCGATGATCGATGGGTTCAGGGAAGCATGAGCCAATGCGAATAGTTGCTGTCTCAATGCCGAATTTATCAAAATACATGCGTGCTAATGCCTCGCCAAATACTTTTGACACACCATAGAGGCTATCTGGACGTGTAGGCACATTGGCATCAATACGCTCAGATTGTTTGTAAAAGCCGATAGCATGGTTTGAGCTAGCAAAAATTATTCTTGGTTGGCCATGTTTTCTAGCAGCTTCATATAGATTATACATGCCGTCAATATTGGATGCGCGGATGGTTTCCCAATCAGCCTCAACTGACTGGCCGCCCATATGCACAACCCCGTCACAGCCCTTAACCATTTCTTCAACAGCGTCTTTATCGCTTAAATCACCAAGAACAACTTCTTCATGTGGCTGGATAGGGTCAAGCGGCTTACGTGCCGAAATGCGAATAGTTTCAGCTAGATGTGACAGGCGTTCGCGGCAAACCGCTCCAAGACCACGATTTGCACCTGTTATCAATAAGCGTTTCATGTTATCCCTTTATTGCAAATAAATTTATGGTAGTTTAGGTGAAAGCCTGCTTTCGTTGCAACAGCTGATTTGTGTAACAGGAATTGTAGAATGACACGCAATAGAGATCAGATTTTGCCCGTTTTGCTTGCAGGGGGGTCTGGTACAAGATTATGGCCATTATCCAGAAAATCATTTCCCAAACAGTTCTCAAACGTAGTGGGCGAGCAGACATTGTTTCAGCAAAGTGCATTACGGCTATGCACTAGTGATAGGCTGACATTCGCCTCACCAATGACACTTACTAATGCAGATTACAGATTCATTGTGGGGGAACAGCTTCAGGCAGTTGGTATTGATCCTGGCGCTATTCTGATTGAACCTTCAGGCAAAAATACAGCCCCAGCAATTCTGGCGGCAAGCCTGTTTGCAGCAAAACAGAACCCTGACGCTATCTTGCTGGTTGCACCCTCAGATCATGTGATATCAGACATAGATGAATTTCATAAGGTCGTTACAGCAGGGTTAGAGGCTGTAACATCTGGCAAGATTGTTACGTTCGGCATTTCACCTGACAGACCAGAAACTGGCTATGGCTATCTTGAGCTTGAAGCAGTGGCTGGCACTCAGGCGATGGCTGTAAAGCGGTTTGTTGAAAAGCCAGATAGCAATGTTGCTAAAAAGATGCTTGCGGCTGGAAATTATCTATGGAATTCAGGGATTTTTATGTTTAAGGCAGGCGATATGATTGCCGCCTTTTCAAAATATGCAGATAATTTGATTGCGCCAGTAACAGAGGCGCTAGATCAGGGAAAACCTGATCTTGGCTTTTTTAGACTTGCACCTGAAAGCTGGTCAGATTGCGAAGATGTGTCGATAGATTATGCCATTATGGAGAAGGCAGATAATCTAGTAGCTATTCCGTTCTCAGCAGGCTGGTCTGACCTTGGCGGATGGGATGCTGTGTGGGCAGAACAACATCCAGATGATGATGGCGTTGTATGCTCACAAAATGCGATTGCGATTGACTGTAAAAATGCATTATTGCGCTCAGAAGGTAATGGGCAGCAGCTGGTTGGACTTGGGCTGGAAAATATCATCGCTATTGCGATGGCTGATGCGGTGCTTGTGGCTGATAAGGGGCGCACGCAGGATGTTAAACAAATTGTCTCAGTGCTGAAAGATAAACAGCTTTCGCAAGCCGAGATTTTCCCCAAAGACCATAGGCCATGGGGCTGGTTTGAAACACTGGTTATTCAAGGAAGGTTTCAAGTGAAACGGATTCTTGTGCATCCAGGCGCGGCACTTAGCCTGCAAAGCCATCACCATCGTTCAGAACATTGGATTGTCGTTGAAGGTACCGCAAAAGTTACTATTGATGATAATATCTCGTTAGTGACAGAGGGCGAATCTGTGTATATCCCTGTCGGGTCTGTGCATCGTATGGAAAATCCTGGTAAATTGCCAATGGTGCTGATTGAAGTGCAGACAGGGGCATATCTAGGTGAAGATGATATTATCAGATATGAAGATATCTATTCGCGCGACTAGGAAGTAAACTGCGACCTTATAACAGGCCAAGCACGTTCTGTTTTGATGAATTTGACTGGTTCAGAATTTGGCTTGCCGCCTGACTTAAAATCTGTTTTTTCACCAGCTTTGTTAATTCAACAGTGAAATCAGTATCAACAATGCGGGATTTAGAGGTTTCAGTCTGAATTGCCTGTGTGCGTAAATTGCTGATAGCTGTGGTTAGCCTGTTTTGGATAGCGCCAAGCTTGGCTGTTTCAGCTGATATTTGCTGTATCGCAACATCCAGCATCTCTATCGCCTCAAAGGCGCCTTCTGCTGTGCTAATGTTGATCATCCCAATATTTTTCTTAGGCGCGAAGACGCGGTTAATGCTATCTACCGTTATCGCAAGATAATCACCTGTATCGCCGCCGCCATCAACGCCGCCGCCGCTGGTTCCATAGCCAGATACAGAACTTGCAGAAATAGTGTAGCCGCCAGAGGGGACGGCGTTTTCAGCAATAAGATTGGTTGGTACATAATATGTAACTAGTGGTGAATTTGGATCTACATAAATTCTATTATCGCCCGATCCAGAAGTCCCTACACCAGATATGTTTCCATCAAAAGCACTCTGTCTGAGGTCAGCTTGGTTAAAGCCAAAGAAATTTTGTAAAACTGTGCTTAATCCCCAAATAGAAATCGTTTGATTGGTTCCAGTCCCGTTAGTTGTGAATCGTAAAGGGCTATTTGCATCTATTTCTATGTCTCCAGAAGGCTTCGTGCCTCCAGTGAGTGCTGCATTTATATCCTGTTGTAGATATGTCAAAACTTGGCTTTTTGTTAGCCCAGAGAAATCTGTTATTCCTGAACCAGCGCCTATTTGAACTTGAACTGCATCGCTTGTAGAAGGAGCTGTTTTATTATCCCAATTTTTGTTGTGCAGATAAAATTGCAAGTCAGATGCACTTTCACCGCTTAGATCAGTATTGAAAGTTAACTCAAAATCATCGTCTGCTAGAACTTGAGCAGATGACGCTGCGCTTGTACCAAAAGATAAAAATTCGATGTTTGTCAGCGTATCGGTGCCATCATCGCCATCTGCTGTGTTGTTGTCGGTAACTGTCCAGCTGGTTCCCGAGCCAGTGATGGTATAGTCTGACTGCTTGCCAGAGAAATAGGCAATGTCCCCATCGCCATCACCACCGTCGATTGTATCATTGCCCGCCCCGCCTATGATGGTGTTGTTCAGATGGTTGCCTGTGATGGTATCATCACCTGAACCGCCTGTAGCATTTTCAATATAGGTTTTTGTCGAAATAGCAACATTGTCTTCGCCAGTATAAATGGCATCGCCTGTTGCGGCATTGCCATCAAGTGTGCTCATAAATGTAGAGACATTTGATCTTACTGAAGCGTTAGTCTGAGCTTCAATATCAGCAAGCTGGTCAGCTCGACTATAAATCCCGATTGAAGAAAAACTGCCTGGGGTAAGATTTATGATGCTATCACGCGTTACCCTGCTGGCATCAATTGTGTCTGTGCCGCCACTGTCAACAATTGTCTGGATGACCATTACCTTATCATCATAGGCGTAAGCATTATTGCCATCTCTTCCTTGACCAGATGTCTGCTCTTCTGCATACATATATTGAGCGGCTTCAACATCATAAACCATTGGTGTAGAGGCATATATTCTTCGCTCACCATATGAGGTGTAGGATGCGCCAGTCATATCGATAGAACTGTAATCCTGATAGTCCCAAGTGTTTAACGTTGCCTGTCCTGAATCTAGTGTTGAAAAGGAAATATAAGAATTTCTGTCTAGATTGGTATAAGACATAATGGTGTTTCGCATTAAGTCCTTTGATGTTGGCAAGGTGCTTCCCGTAAAACTGCTATTGTCAAAGGGATGGCTTAGGCCTATTGCATGGCCTATTTCATGCATGGCTGACCTGAAGCTATATCCTGAATCGCCTAGACCAGCCCGTGAAACTACAGCTGTTAAATCGGCTATACCGTCATCGTCACTATCCTGTCCAAATTGAGTGAAATCAAATGAGGGATTAAAACTTGTATTATCTTCTGCTTCAAACCAAACATCCCCATTAGGCACGCCATTTCCTGGCTGGATGGCAAAGGCTGCCGCGCTAGAAGAACGGTCTGTAAATGCAACTCGCATCTCACCAACATCTAAACTTCCGTTAGTTGATGCTTCGGTTATTTCTTCAAAATTGAAGTCTACAATGTCGTCCCACAATCCAAAGGCCTGATTTAGGTATGTTGAGTTATTGGTGTCGCGATTTGGATCAGCTGTCGCATCATCAACATTGCTCTCGGTAAGCGTATCTATATCAACACCGCTCACGTTATATGCTGATGTACTGGGATATCCGTTAGTGCCATCATTGTTAAGAGTAAAGTATGAATAAGATAATAATTCACCCGCCCCAACATCCCAATTAGTAGATAGTAAAAGCGTGTTAATTTCTTCATAATTTGGGTCTGCTGTGGTTGCGGCAGAATTAGAATTATAGCCAACGCCGCCTGCCGAGCTTGAGTTTGACACAGTTGCTTCTAAGGGGGACAGCATGTCTGTGCTGGCAGGTTGCTGTACAGCTTGGGCAGAGCAATGTGGGCAAGAGTCCGGATGATGGGTTGCATGTGATAGCGTTACCATATCAACTTCAAGGGCAGCTATCTGGCCTTTCAGTGTGGCTGGATTACTAGGGTCTTCATACAGATTTATAAAATCCAAAAATGAAGGGGCGGCAGTTGGATCGCCCGAATTCAGCTCAAAATCAAGCGTGCCCTTATGAAACAAGCTACCAAGATAGGATGACATTTCCAGCTCAATCTCATCAATAGCGGCAAGCACAGAATTATATTCGTCACTATCGGCTATAACATTGGATAACAAACCTAGATTATCCTGAGTTTGTTTCAGATATTCTGTAATCTGTCCTAATGTATCATTGGTGATTGTCACCATGCTCATGATATGAGCGCCGCCTTCCAGCCTGTCTTTTAATATCAAACGGTGCGCAAATTCGGCATCACCCATATCAGCCTGAATAGTGGCAATGGAAGAGGTTATAGAGGTGCTATCACCTGAGACTGATTTAGACACAGCTATATTGCTGCCAGTGTTATTGCTAACACCAAGCGCATTTGCCAACATGTTGACCGTCTGTGTTGTATAGACTGCCGTCATAAACATACCTCTTCAGAAGCGTCCAACGACAGAAAATGTTACTTGTGTAGGGCAGAATGCCATTTTTTTTCTAAAAGCTGTAATTGCGTCTGCCAGATTACGAGCATAGACTATACCCTATAAGTTATTGAATGAGGAAAATCAGGTGGAACAATCGCTATTAAAACCGTTTATCCTGCCGCAAAGCCAGTGTAAGGGGCCTGTGCTTGTTACAGGGGCAGGCGGCTGTATTGGGGCGTGGGTGGTGGCTATACTCAGCGCGTCTGGCATTCCTGTAGTCGCTACTGATCTATCAAATAATATTGACAGGCTAGCCCTTGTGATGGGGGAGGATGCCGCCAAGCAGGTCAAGTGGGAAGCTTGCGATGTAACAGATTTTGACGCAATTCTTAAGCTTGCAAAGACATATCAGATTGAAGCAATCATCCATCTGGCAGGCTTGCAGGTACCATTTTGTGCGGCAAATCCAGCATTGGGCGCGCGGGTAAATGTGGAAGGCACAATCAATATTCTACAAACGGCTCGAGAGATGGGCATCATGCGCACTGCCTATGCTTCTTCTGTTGCCGCACTTGCCCTTCCCCCTGGCGGGCCATTCAAAGAAACGCTTTATGGTGTCTATAAAATGGCGAATGAACAATCTGCTTTTGTATATTGGGCAGACTGGCAAGTGCCTTCGGTTGGCTTGCGACCAAATGTTGTCTATGGTCTGGCGCGGGATCAAGGTATTAGTTCAAAAAACACGCTAGCAATTAAGGCTGCTGTGACAGGCGAGGCCTTTACCATCCCCTATACTGGCAATTATAGCTGGCTATATGCTGGTGAGGCGGCATCTGCCTTTATTGCCGCTGTGAGCCAGAATGGTGAGGGCGCTCCTGTCTTTGACTTAAATGGACAATGTGAAACTATTGAGACAGGGATTGATATTATCTCATCCCTTGCGCCTAATGCAGATATTCGGTGCGAAGGACAGCCATTTCCCTTTCCGCCTGACCTAGATGAAGCCCCTGTGCGCTTTCAGCTACCTGAATATCCGGCCATTTCAGTTAAAGACGGCATTACCGCTACCTTTAACGCCTTTTCCGAGTTGCATCAAAAGGGAAAGCTATAGGCTGTGATTGCCTGCAGGATAAGGCTAGCCAAGCACAGAGAAGCTAGATTCCTGATTTATCGGGCGCTTGCGTGAATAAAACCCAGCATTTACCTGTCTGTCTATATAGGGCAGGGTAAAATGAAATGGTGCGGTGTCATGGTCGTTTCCAGCTTCACAATAGGCTATTAGTGAAGCCATCAATTTGCCAGCAATAGGCGCATTTTTATATTGGTTTCCGCTAGACCCGCATGCCATATAATATCCCTTTATAGATGATTTATCATAAATCGGAATCCAGTCGGTTGAAGCATCATATAAATCAACAACACCGCGCATTTTAGACGGAATACCAATTGATGGTACGCGTTGGGCATATCGAAGCGCCTGTGTGTTCCATTGGTCTGAAAATGCATTATCATATCCATGATCAGTCTCAACCCATTTATGCGGATCACATGGTGGGTCTTCACTTCCAATAAGAATATGATTGCCATGCTCAGGTCGGCAATATAGCGCAATATCGCTATCAGATACGATCATGCCATTGGTTTCAAAATCAAACCCTGAGGGTGACGGCAAATGCACAACTTCCTGACGCAATGGGCGGGTGGTAATTGTCATCTCATCTATCACGCCTGCTAGTTGGTTGATATGTGATGAGCCAGGTCCAGCCACATTGACCACAATAGGGGCGTGTATTTCTTCACCATCAGCCAGTTTAATGCCGCGTATCTCGCCTGCTGAGACAAGAATCTCTGCAACCTCAACCCCAAGCCGAAATGCGGCGCCATGCTGGCTTGCGGCAGCAGCAAGGTTTTGAGATGATAAAGCAGGGTCTGTTACATATCCTGCGCGAGGCCAGAACACGCCGCCTTTCAGACTGCCCCCATTCGGTATCCCAAAGCTATCATCATCTAGTGTTTTAGCAGGTGAAAAACTGTCAAGCTGATAGATTGGCAGATGTTTTGATATAGTGTCTGCATCCCAAATCTCAATCGGAATATCAAGGCTACGGCTATGGGCAATATGCTTGTCTAAAAATCCATTTTCTTCAGTTTGCATTACCAGACAGCCACATTCTTTGAATTTAGCCAAAATATCGCTAGAGGGCAGGCCAAGATAATCAGACCAATTGCGCCAGTAATGATATCCCTCCCACGCAAACGCAGTGCCGTCTAGGGTTGAATAATGCATTCTGATAATGGCGCATGAGCCTGCGGTTGAGCCATGCCCTATCTGGCTATTGCGATCAACAGACAGAGTTTTATAGCCGGCTTTTGCTAGTTCAAATGCAACAGAGGTTCCAATAACGCCGGTGCCGATAATGATGGCATCTGGTGAAGTGCTCATGTCTAAATTCCTCTCATCTAGCTAACGGGCGGCGCGCCACCTGCTTGGGTTTTGCGGTCAATATATGCATGTAACGCCTGAATCTTTGCCTGATCTATGTTTGGGCGTTGATCTTTATCTAAGATGGCCTGCCAGATTGGTGTAGCCCGTTCATCCACAGATAATCCGCCTGCTTCCTGCCAGCTTCCATAATTGGATAAATCGGCTACCAAATGCTGATAAAATGCCTCTTTATATCTTTGCATGGTATGCGCACAGCCAAAGAAATGTCCACCCGGGCCAACCTCTTCAAGCGCATCTAGCCCGATATCCTCCTCAGTTTCCTGAGATTTTGTGCAGATGCTAGCAACCATATTCACCACTTCCATATCTGTGATCAGCTTTTCATAGCCAACAGTAAGCCCGCCCTCTAGCCAGCCTGCCGCATGTATCACAATGGTTGAGCCTGCCAGCAAACAGCCCCATAGCCCCATTTGGGTTTCATTGGCAGCTTGTGCATCATTAAGATTAGCAGCAGAGCCTGTAGCTGATCGCCATGGCAAGCCAATTTTTCTGGCTAGCTGGCCTGCCGCAATAGAAGCTTGAAAATGCTCTGGAGTGCCAAAGGCAGGGGCGCCAGTTCTCATATCAACATTTGAGGTAAAGGTACCATAGCAAATAGGCGCGCCAGCCCGCACTAGCTGGGTAAGGGTAATTGCCCCTAATGCTTCTGCATGGCTGAGGGTAATCGCGCCTGCCACTGTAACAGGCGCCATTGCCCCCATCAATGTAAAGGGGGTTACCACAGAAACCTGTCCCGCTTTGGCAAAATCGATAAGCCCTTGCGCCATAGGAATATCTAGCTGGCGTGGAGAATTTGTGTTGATGATAGTATAGGCATACGGCGTGTGATTAAATTCTGCATCACTCACCCCCCTGAAATCACGTAACATCTCAAAGCTTTGTTCAACCTGTTCGGTGCCTCTGGAAAAGATATGCGGCACCTTATCTGATAGGGTAAGCATTGCCTCCATATTGGCATAGTGCCTCACAGCAGGGTCAATATCCTGCATCTCAACCAAAGGGGGCAACATATGCAACGCATCAAAATACTGCGTGATTTGAATAAGCTCTCTGAAATCCTGCACTGTGCCAGCACGCCGCCCGCGTATCCTGTCTGTGACATAGGGGGCGCCTGCACCAGGCTGAAATACTAGCTTGCCTAGCTCAAGGGTAATGGCACGATGATCTGCCCCGCCTGCAAGGGTGATAGATGGCGGGGCTGTATCTAGCGCATGGCGCACCATATCACGCCCGATAAACACCATCTCATTGGTCTCATCAACGATAGCCCCTGCTGCTTTGAAGATATTTCGTGCTTCTGGCAGTAAGATTTTGATGCCCATATGCTCTAGAATATCTAGCGCCTTATGATGCATAGCTGAGATATAATCATCCGAGAATAGGCGCATCTCAGGAAATGGATTGTTAAGCGATGCTGTGCCGAAGCGGGCAGGGCTATCTATCTGTGGTTTCAGACGCGAAGAGCGCCCGCCGCGCTTTCTGGTTTTGGATGACGGGCGGCGCACGCTCACGCACGCATTACCGTGCCAGCAGGATCATATGGGGATGCAGGGATAATCCGCGCCTTTCGCTCAACCCCGACCACATGAACTGTTAGCTCAGTTCCCTCTGTGCATAGGTCTGAATCAACCATTGCCATTGCCAATGATGTGTTAATGCTATGCCCATATCCACCAGAGGTAACAAAGCCTACCAGCGTGTCTTTTGACCAGACAGGCTCATAGCCTGATGCATCTGCATCTACTGCGTCTATCTCTAATGTTACCAGCCTGCGTTCAGGCCCATTGCTATCACGCTCTGCAATAGCGGCATCTCGTCCGATAAAGCTATCTTTATTCCAATCGATCCATCTATCCATGCCTGTCATGGCAGGGGTATAGGCTTGGGTGAATTCTGCTGACCAGATGCCAAAGCTTTTTTCTAGCCGCAATGATAAGAGCGCATTAAAGCCATATTCACGGATATTGCTGTCTGCGCCAGCGTCAAGCAATAGCCTGCGCAAGCCAATATGATCGCCCATTCTGCAATTTATCTCAAAGCCAAGCTCGCCTGCAACAGACAGCCTGCCAATATGGGTGCGATATAGGCCAACATCAAATTCGCCACATCCCATAAATCCAAGCGCATCGCCAGCCCCTTCAGTTATAGTATTCAGCACCTCACGTGATTTTGGTCCTGCCAGAGAAAAGCCAGTCCATTCTTCGCCCAGATCACGTACCATAACGCCCTCATCCAAATATTGGTTGAACCAGCGCATATGCCATGCACGCAAATAATATGAGCCCATAATCCACCAGCGCCCATCGCCCCAATTAAAGACTGTCAAATCGCCCTTTAGCTTGCCTTCAGGGCTTAGCATAGGAGCAAGCGATACTCTGCCTTTCTTTGGCATTTTTGAGGCCATGATCTTATTAAGCCACGCTTCTGCATTAGGTCCTGTGACCTCAAATCTGGAAAAGCCAGATATATCGAGAAGCCCAACATCTTGGCGCACTGCTCTACATTCCTCAGCAACAAGTTCAAAGGCGTTAGACCGCTTTAATGAGGGGGTTTCACAAAATGATTTTGGCGCAAAATAAAGCGGCACTTCTAGGTCCCAGCTATTGCCCCACACGGCACCAGCCTCAGCCATTGCATCATGTGCAGGCGCCATTTTTAGCTGTCTGCCAGCTGGAAGTTGCTGGTTAGGATAGGTCATCACAAAGCGGCGAGAATAGAATTGGCCTGTTGTCTCGCGGATATAACGCTTATTTTCGGCATAGCGGCCATAGCGTGCCACATCCATCCCAAATACATCCGCTTCAGGCTCGCCATATATCATCCATTCAGCAAGCGATTTGCCTACACCGCCCCCTTGAAGAAAGCCTGCCATGACAGCGCATGCGCACCAATAACCCTGTTTGCCAGGCACTGGCCCTACTAGCGGGTTGCCATCTGGAGAGAAGGTAAAGGCGCCATTTACCCATGTTTTTACGCCAACTTCCTGAAGGCATGGATAGCGCTGAAAGCCGAGCGTTAGCTCATGTTCAATCCTATCAGTCTGTTCTTGGAATAGCTCCATGCCATAATCCCACGGGGCGCCATCCATTGCCCAATGTTCATGATCAATCTCATAAATCCCAAGCAATACACCGTTCTGATCCTGCCTAAGATAGGTAAAGCCTTCAAGGTCAACAGTCATAGGCACTTCAAAATCAAGTGATTCTAGCTCAGGGATACTATCAGAAATTAAATAATGGTGTTTTAGCGGAGATACAGGCAATTCAATGCCTGCCATTCTGCCAACCTGTTTGGCCCATAAGCCTGCAGCATTGACCACATGCTCGCAGGTAATCGTGCCTTTATCTGTTATAACGCGCCAGCCATCAGAGGTCTGTTCTAACGCTTCAACCTTTGTATGTTCAAAATATTCTGCGCCGCGTTTGCGGGCGGCAATCGCATAGGCATGCACAGTGCCTGTTGTATCCAGATAGCCCTCTCTATCTGCCCACATGCCGCCCAGAAACCCATCAGTTGACATGATAGGGTTAAGCTCACCTGCTTCTTGTGGTGTGACCAGACGGCAATCATCGATGCCAATAGACTGAAAAACGCGGTAATTTGCCTGCAACCATTCCCATCTGTCAGGCGTGCCAGCCATCGTCAGCCCACCTGTCATATGAAGGCCAATATTATGCCCACTTTCATCTTCAATTTCTTTCAGTAAATCAATAGTATAGGCTTGCAAAGCGGCGATATTAGGGTCTGCATTTAGCGCATGAATGCCACCTGCAGCATGCCATGATGAGCCTGCTGTCAGCACTGAACGTTCGAGCATGCAAACATCTGTCCAGCCAAATTTAGCCAGATGATAAATAACAGAAGCGCCTACAACACCGCCACCAATGACAACTACTCTGTAATGTGATTTCATCTGCTCCCCCTAATATATCTGCAACGATAGCTACAAAGCCTAATATAGCATCCATGCTATAGTGTAGGGGTGGGCAAAACTATTTCATTATTCAGCAAAGGACATGAATTGTCGGATCACGAAAAGTTTGAGCTTAAAGAGGGCTAGAAAAACGCAATCAGCGATATCAGAACATAAAGCCCAATAACCAGCGCGATCCCTGCTTCCATCTTTGATAGTTTGACAGTTCCAAGCGAGATAAAGGGGGGAGGTGTTTTTTTGCTAATGCCAAATTTGCGTCTGATACGCTCAAACCCTGCCCATAGTACAATACAGATGATGGCAAGACTTAGCAATTTACCTAACATGATTTTGATGCCTAATAAGATTATAGTTCGAAAAATTCTAGCCTGTCGATATAACCATAGGCAATCCTAGATGACCAGTGTTGATATGGCGTGAATTATAATAGATAGCGCCAGCGATATTTGGGGGATGTTTAATGCTTGGCATCTAATTTTTATCTGATTAAGCTTAACGATAGCCATTGGGCTAGGCCATATAATTTCAAACGCGCACTGTAAAGGAAGGGATATGAGACCACACAGACTGTTTTCATCACGAAAGCGTGCGCTTGATGAAGGGCTGTATCCGCTATCAAAGCTTGTGCGAAGGCCAGATTTACCATCCTTTGAAGGGCTTACTACCAAGCCGCTATCCTTTAGTCGTCCAGACCAACCTTTGAATATTGTTAATGCGATGGCAGATCATCAAGCGATGATGGATACCATCAGAGATGGTCATGTCAATGCCGCGACAGCAGAGATTCCAGACAGCCTTGAAGAACGCTCTGCCCATATGAAATCTTTTGCCTATTTTCAAGATGCCTCAATGGCAGCTATTGGGCCTATTCCAGATGAAGCGTGGCTTGAAACGCCTATTGCCAACCCTGATATTTATCGGCTGGCACAGGAAATCCAGACACGTCAGACAAAAACGCTTGCCTCTGGTATTGATCATATTATGGCAGATTTACGGGAATCTGTATCTCAGGATGAGCGGGCTGTCGGCCATCATCATTCGGCCATTGTGATTTTGGTTGAATATTTTCGTGATCCCTATGAAGGCGAGGCAGGGGCGGGATGGATAGAAGATGCGCAGGCGCATAGAGCCTGTCTGCTAGCCAGTGAAAATGCGATTGTGCTATCAAACTATATCAGACTGCTTGGCTTTGATGCCAAAGCCCATAGCCAAAGCGCAACAGACCTATGTCTTGAAACATTGGCGGTTGCCGCTGGGCTAGCATGGGGCAGTGAGGCAGGTGATGAAGGGGCAACTGCGCCCTTTATTGGTAAGCGTTTTGGGCTGGCTGTGGTTAGCACAGATATGCAGATGCAACATGACAAACCACTTGCACCAAAATCATCTCAGCCACGTTCTGTTCTATCAGGGATAGGCTGGAAGCTGGGCTTAGATAGCGCTAAATCAGCCTTTAATCAGGACCCCTTTGCCAGTCGGGATTATAAAGATAGTGCGATGCCGCTAGAACGGCTTAAGCGGGTTGAAACCCCAACCACCTATATGGATGAGGCAAATATCCCACGTGTGCCAAAGCGCACAGATATGTTTGCCCGCGCTCAATTTGGTGATATGGGGCGCGATAACCAGAAAGCTGCTACCGCAGGCTATTATGCTATCAAAGCGGCACCATCTGCCGCTCAACGGCGTGCTTTGGGCGCCTTTGTTTTGCTTCAGGATGGTGAGCCGCAGATCACCCCTGCGAAACAGATTAGTCCATCAGAAGCGGCAGACCATATCAAGGCAACAAGCTATTATTTGGGGGTAGATGCAACAGGTCTATCACGCTGCCCTGAATGGAGCTGGTATTCACATGATGCGCGTGGTGATGTGATAGTGCCGCCACATGATAATGCTATCAGCATGGTGATTGATCAGGGTTATGAGACGATGGAGGGTGCATCAGGTGATGACTGGATTTCGGTTGCACAATCCATGCGCGCTTATTTGCGCTTTTCATTGCTAGGCGGTGTGATTGCCCGTCAACTTAGGAATATGGGCTATTTGGCAAAGGCGCATACGGTGCTAGATGGCGAAGTCTTACAGCCGCCCTTGCTGCTATTAAGCGGGCTTGGCGAGGTGAGCAGAATTGGCGAGGTTATCCTGCATCCCTATCTGGGACCTCGATTAAAATCAGGCGTTGTGACCACCAATCTGCCGCTTGCCCATGACAAGCCGATTGATTTTGGGCTTCAGAATTTTTGCGAGAATTGTCAGAAATGCGCGCGTGAATGTCCCTCTGGTGCGATTACTGCTGGCGCTAAGAAAATGTTTAATGGCTATGAAATCTGGAAGTCTGATAGCCAGAAATGTACCAGCTACCGCATTACCACTAAGGGCGGCGCGATGTGCGGCAGATGCATGAAAACCTGTCCATGGAATCTAGAAGGGCTATTTGCTGAAGCACCGTTTAGGTGGATGGCGTCACATGTGCCTGTTATGGCAAAGGCGCTTGCTGGTCTGGATGATTTGGCAGGACGCGGCAAGATTAACGAGGTTAAGAAATGGTGGTGGGATATTGCGCTTGCAGATGATGGCAGTTACCGACCTGCCGCACAGCCTGTCAATCGGCGAGGCCTTTCACCATCACTTAAAATTACAGCAGATGAGCAGACAATGGCGGTCTATCCCGCGCCGCTTGCCCCCCATCCCTATCCCTATCCCTATCCAATGGATAGGGAAAAAGGCATTGAGGCATATCAAAAGCTGGTATCAGCAGATGAATATCGCTCGCGCCTGAAGGCAGGGGATACAAGCCATCTGCATGTCTATGCGCAAGATATTAGCGCTGGCGGTGATGCGCCTGTGCTGGCGGTTCAGCTAGACAGGGTGGATGTACTAACAGACAAGATCAGAAAATATATTTTGCGTGCGCCAAAGGGCAGCCAGCTTCCTGCATGGCAGGCGGGGGCGCATATTGATGTGGTGGTTGCGCCTGAATTTTTGCGTGCTTATTCACTGTGCGGCAATCCAGCAGACAGAGATAAATATGAAATCGCAGTGCTGATGGAAGAAGAGGGTAGAGGCGGCTCACGCCTGCTTCACCGTATTTTTACAGAAGGCCGTATGCTATTTACATCACCGCCCATTAACCATTTCCCCCTGAATGAGCAGGCAGAATTCACTTATTTGATGGGGGGCGGTATTGGCATTACCCCGATGATAGGGTTTGCCCATAGGCTAGCAACGCTTGGTAAGGATTTTGAATTTCATTATTCTGTCTCAAACAAAGCAGATCTTGGCTTTGTAGATGAACTTACACAAACAGATTGGGCGGAAAAAATTATCCTTCATATTTCTGATGAGGGAAGCAGGCTTCAGCCAGAAACGCTATTTGCTGATGCCCGCAAAGATGCTCAGATTTATCTATGTGGACCAGATAGTTATATGCGCGCTATTTCTGATGCGGCGATTGAGGCTGGCATTGCCGATAATCAGATACATCAAGAATATTTTTCGGTGCCTGATGAAGCTGAGTATGAGAATTTTCCGTTTAGCTTGCGTGTTGCTGGCGATGATAGGCTGATTGAGGTGGGCGCAGATCAAACAGCTGCAGCCGCACTTATCGCACATGGTTATCAGGTGGATATAAAATGCGAAGATGGCTTATGTGGCGTCTGTAAATGTAGCTATCAGTCAGGGGCTGTTGAACATCGTGATTTTGTGCTGTCGAAAGAACAGCAGAAGACAGAGCTGATTCTGTGCCGCTCCCGTGCGGCAGAAAAAGACGGAATAGTGGATATTATTCTGCAAGGTTAAGGTCATATCAATAAAAAGGGCAAAGTTTGAGCACCTTACCCCCGCATCGACGCGGGGTTGAGTTAAGGTCATATCAATAAAAAGGGCAAAGTTTGAGTTACAATCTTAAAGAGAATGATAATACTATAAATAACATAAAAGATTGTATTGTGATGCATGACATAAACGTCAGAAGGAGTATTGGTATCTGGTAATATTTTTTGCACACTGAAGGAGCTAAACTCAATGACAACTAAACATAGATTAACTGAAAATAGTAATAGCTGGGAATATAATGCAGACGCAATTTGGGAATATGGTGCTCGGGGCGTCGTTTCAATCACAAATTTGTCGGCAGATGATTTGCTTGTTTCTGAACAAAGCTACCAATATCCCACAATAGGTGGCCCAAAAATGGGGCTGATTACCAGTGATATGTCATATTATCAGCATAAGGCGTTAATAGATTTGCTGGCAGGGCAATCTGATCTATCAGCAGGCCGAAAACTTGATCTCTCTAAGCTATCCTTAGATAGCCTGTATGGGAATTTGCATCTGGATATGTATAAGGTCAGCGCCCATCAATATCCGGGTCTGAAAAAGAATAAAAATATCTATCAGAATATCACCGAAGATTCGCTTGGTAGCAAAGTCACAAAGATTATTGGCACGAAAGGCGATGATTATATTGCAGGCGGCTATCTTGGCGAGCAGATTTATGGCGGTAGAGGCAATGATGTGCTGGTTGGTCGCGGTGGTGATGATACCCTCAAAGGCGCGCGCGGTAACGATATTTTGTGCCCAGGCACAGGCACCAATACGCTTGACGGTGGGAAGGGAAAAGACACAGCCTATTTCACGTTTCTTACCCCGATTGTTATAAATTACGGCACTGAGGATGCGGCGGCAGTAAGCCTATTTGATGATAGCGTTGATACCAGCAATTTATTTTCAGATGATGACAGGACTGCGCTTACCGAGCTTTTGGCAGATCATAGCGATATTGGAAATATAAATATTGATTTATGGGTGCGCCTGAGTGAGGGCTATGCCTATTCGCTATTTAATACTGCTGTTGATATAGAGGGCTATGACCCCAAAAATCCTTCTGCGCCGACGCCAATCGCTGAGAAAACCAGCTTAAGATCAATTGAAAATATCTCAGTTGATGCGTGGCATAGCTCATATGGATTGAATAGAACAGATTCAGAGTCGGCAAAGGCGTTTGCCAATACTATTATCGAAGGGGATAGCAAAGCGAATAATCTGATTGGCGGCAAAGCTCAAGACTGGATTTTTGGACATGATGGCAAGGATAAGATAGCTGGCGGCAATGGGGATGACACGCTATATGGCGGTGAAGGCAGAGACAGAATTTTTGGCGGCGGTGATGCAGATTTGATCTATGGAGATGCTGGTAATGACTTTCTGCATGGCGGTAGCGGCAGAGATACAATTACCGATTTCAGCCTTGCCGAAGGCGATAAAATTCGGCTTGAAGGAAAGTCGGTGGTAGACCTGTTGTTGGGAAATAATGTGGATGGTAATCTGCTTGTGATTGATAGCGCTACAAATGCAACGTTGGTGACATTTGAGGGGATAAATTATGCTAGCCTTGATCCCAACAATACTGACGTTCTGTTTGAGCTTGCATAACGGGTCAGCTTTTTAGCGGGCTAATCATATCACGTATGCGGTAATAGCTAATTGCCAGCTTTGCAAACCATGGGGAGTCTGAATCAAATCCCCCAAAATAAAATGGCATAGAACGCATAGTCATATGGGCAAAGGCACTATCTGTGTCTTTGCCCAATATCATTAAGGCTGCTTTTTGTCCCATCCAGCGTGCCCATACCGTACCAGAACCGCAAAAGCCGCAAGGATAAATCACCCCATCATGCACGGCAAGCTTTGGTGTTTGATCAAAAGGAAATCCCACAAAGCCAGACCAGTAATGATCAATCTTGGCATCATCTAATTCAGGGAATAATGTTGCCAATCCGCGATGAAGCAAGGCTTTGGAGGCGTTGTCGGTATGAGTAAGTCGCCTGCCTCCTAGCAAAATACGGTTGCCATCTGGGGTCGGCCGATAATAATAGCCAATCCGTCTTGCCTCGCCAAACATGCTTAATTTTGGCATCAGCGCGCGTACCTGATTCTTACCTAGCTGTTCTGTTACAATGATTTCAGATATAACAGGTACAAGCCGCCGCTTTAGCCATGGGAGCGCGTTATCTGTATAGGCGTTGGTTGCAACGATGACATGCTCTGCGGTGAGCTGATGATTATCTGCTGTGATAATAAAATCAGCGCCCTTACGTATCATGCTAGTAACTGCTGTCTGGGTATGGATCTGTGCCCCTGCTTCAATGGCAAGCCGCATCATCTCATGCAATAGCTTGCCAGGATGAATGCCGCCAATATCCTCACGAAACAGCCCTGCTTTATAATGCTTGCTTGCGGTATAATCTGATAGGGCAGAAGGCGGGATATAGTGACCCTTAATGCCATAACGCGCCTCAATACGGTCTAGCTCTGCCTTGATGCTATCTTCTGAATCTGTATTATATAGCCCGACCATGCGACCTGAATCTTGATAGTCACAGTCAATCTTCTCAGTGCTGACAAAATCATGCAAATCAGCACGCGCCGCAAAAGATTCAGCTTCAATAGCATCTGCTTTTGCTGGTCCAAATTTCTTGCTTAGCTGGGCATGGCTATATCTTAGATTGCCGCTGGTGATGCCGCCATTTCTGGCAGAGGCAGCTTCACCTATCTTGCCTTTTTCAAACACCACCACATCTTTGCCAGCACGCGCCAGCGTAATCGCTGCAGATAGTCCAGTAAAGCCTGCGCCTATGATCACGATTTCCGCCTGTTGCGGAATGTCTGAGGCGGGTACGCTAGCAGGCGGGGTTGCCTCCCACCAATAGGGCTGTGTCATCTCTGTCATTTGAGCCTTCTCATCTATCTATCAACAGGTTAATCGGCGGTTTGTGATGAAGCAAGCAAACCAATTAGACCATACAGGATATTGATATGATGCGCCTGATAGCCAATCTTGTCAGCAATTTCTATAACACTGCCAAGTAACGCTTCATATTCTAATGTTCTGCCTGCCTCTATATCTTGAAGCATTGAGGTACGCATGGCGCCTAATGCGCGTGTGACGCGATTTCGTTCTTGCGGTGTGGTTTCAAGCTCTATGCCTAGCATGGCGCCTATGGCCAAAGCTTCTGTCATAATATGACAGACAAATTGATTAAGTTGTTTGTCGTCTAAAATCTTGTCTGTGGTTGAACGGGTGAGCGCAGAAATAGGGTTCATCGTCATATTGCCAAGCAATTTGAACCAGATATCTTTATGAATAAACGGACTAGTTTTCACATCAAACCCTGCCTGCTCGCAAAGGCTTGCAATCATCTGCAAGGGCTGGTCAGATATGCGGTTGGCTCTGCCAAGAATCAGGCTGTTGCCAGCGCGTAAATGGGCAATGCCTGGTGCAGAAATAAAGCTGGACATGTGAATAACAGCCCCAATTATCTGGCTGGTGGGCAGATAGTTGCGCAATCTGCCATCTGGATCAAGACACTGCAGGACATTATCCTGTGAGGCGCTTTCCAAATTATCTAAAAACCACCATGGCACGCCATTCATTGCCAGAATTATTTGGGTATCTGGCGTGATATGTGGGGCGATAGATTCAGCAATTTCTGCAATTGAGGGCTGTTTGACCGCAATGATAATGATATCTTGAGGCGGCAATTCTGCTAATGATCTAGCGGCCTTAACAGGGGCAAAGATAGCTGTTTCGCCTGCCAGCTCTAGCCCGACTCCATGCGCCGTGATGGCATCATAGGTGTCGCCGCGCGCTACCACTGAAACGGTTTCACCTAATTGTGCAAGTCGGGCGGCGAATATAGCGCCAATAGCGCCTACCCCATAGACACATATATTCATCACATTCCCCTGTTTCCTCAAATTGACTTTTGCGTGATTACCGCAGTAATCTGCTTAGTAACAGAGTAAAGAGTGTGGTCTGTTATGACAATATGGGTGGCTATATCTAACATCTGTCAGGGAATATATTATGAGCATCAGCCAGTTTGAAAAACCAAAGCATATTGGCCAAGATGAATGGACCGCCCGCGTGAGGCTTGCCGCAACCTACCGTATTTTTGCCTATTTCGGATGGGATGAATCAATCTATAACCATATCTCATTGCGTGTGCCTGGCCCAGAAGATCATTTCCTGATTAACCCATTTGGGTTGCATTATTCAGAAATAACAGCGTCAAATCTGGTAAAGGTTGATTTAGATGGGACAATCATTGGCAATTCTGATTGGCCGATAAATCCAGCTGGCTTTACCTTTCATAGCGCTATTCACAAATATCGAGGTGAGGCTGGTAATTGTGTGATGCATGTGCATACAACCCCAACGGCGGCTGTTTGCTGTGCAGAAGAAGGGCTAAGCTTTACCAATTTCTATTCCGCACAGCTATATGGCAAAATCGCCTATCACGAATTTGAAGGCATTACCATTTATGAAGATGAAGGCCAGCGCATTTTAGACAGTGCAGGGGATTGCCCTGTATTGATGTTGCGCAATCATGGGCCTGTGATTATTGGCGCAAATTTGGCTCAGGCATTCTCGCTTATGTGGCTAGTAAACCGCGCGTGCGAAATCCAGATAGCGTCCGCGCCACTAGGTAAACAACGCCAGATAGCTAAGCCAGTGCTAGAGAAATGTGTAAAAGATTCACTGAATTTCAATCCAAAATTTGGGGCAGGTGAGGATGCGTTAATGGCGATGATCAGAATTGTCGAACGGCTAGACCCCTCATTTAGATATTAACCGTTCAAAAAAATATATCTTTAGTCTGCTGGCTATTGTGATTAGCCTTGCATCTTTGCCATTGCTTTAGAATAATATAATTCACAGTAGCAGTTACTGATGAGCTATTCAGGAGACAAGAATATGACAGCAAGAGATTATGATGATGTGCCAGGCACCTATGTGCTTGATAGCCGGCAATATCGGCGTGGGTATCATCTTAATATGTTTCTGATGACATTGAACAAATCAGAATGTCGGGCAGAATTTGCAGCAGATGAGCTTGGCTATCTTGCCAAATTCAAAATCACAGAAGAACAAAAGCAGGCAGTTCAAGACAGAGACTATCTCCGCATGCTTAAACTTGGCGCAAATGTCTATTATACCTTTAAGCTGGTTAGCCATGACAAACAGCCGCCGCAAGTTATGTATGGCAAGATGAGCAACCCTGAGCTGAGCTTTGATGAGTTTCAGCAAATGATGATGAATGGCGGCAGACCTATTGATGGCAATAGAAGCATAGAAGAACAGCAAAAGGATAACAGATAATGGCAAAAATACTGGCAGGAATGGGTACATCGCATGTGCCAGGCGTAGGCGCTGCTATGGATAATGGCAAAACAGACGAGCCCTATTGGCAGCCCCTTTTCAAAGGCTTTGAGCCATTGCGTGCATGGCATAAACAGAATGTTCCAGATGTAAATATTATCGTCTTTAATGATCATGCCACCTCATATTCACTAGATGGCTATTCTACCTTTACCATTGGTGTGTCAGAGGAATTTCAGCCTGCTGATGAAGGCTGGGGTGCCCGAAACGTCCCTGTTGTAAAGGGTCATCCCGAACTTGCATGGCATTTGGTTGAACAGCTAATGGCAGACGAATTTGATATGGCTGTGGCTGGCTCGTTAGATGTAGATCATGGGCTGACAGTGCCGTTATCTATCGCTTATGACCAGCCTGATGAATGGCCAGCGGCGGTAGTGCCACTATGTGTGAATGTTATCCAGCATCCATTGCCAACGGCGGCACGCTGTTTCAAGCTAGGGCAGGCAATAGGCCGTGCTGTGGCGAGTTTTGATCAGGATATTTCGGTTGGTATTTGGGGAACAGGTGGTCTATCTCACCAGCTAGGCGGCGAGCGTGCAGGGGTTGTTAATCCTGAATTTGACAAAACCTTTTTAGATAATCTGGTCGCTGACCCGCTTGCCAATACCAAATTTAGCCATACAGATTTTATCCGTGAGGCTGGCTGTGAAGGAATTGAGATGATTATGTGGAATGTGATGCGGGGCGCGCTCAATGATAAGGTAAAAGAGGCCTATCGGTTTTATCATATTCCTGTATCGGCAACTGCCTATGGGGCAATTATTTTGGAAAATTCATCAATATGAGCAAGCCAAGAATAGCAGTCGCAGGCGCAAATGGTGCCTTTGGAACAAAGCACTTAGAGGCGCTTGCTCAGATAGACGATGCTGAGGTGCGTGCGGTGATGGCTACTAGCATGCAAAAGGCAGATGCGATTGCGGATACATTTCATGTGCCATTGCGGTTTGATGATTATCAGTCATTGATTGATTGTGACGAGATTGATGCAGTTATTCTGGCAACACCAACACAGCTTCATGCCGAACAAGGCATTGCTGCAATGGGTGCTGGCAAGCATGTGATGATCGAAATCCCAATGGCTGATACGCTTGCCGATTCAGAAAAGCTGGTCGCAAAACAACTGGAAACAGGCTGTGTGGCGATGGCAGGGCATGTGCGCAGATTCAACCCTTCTCATCAATGGGTGCATCATAAAATCAAAGCAGGTGAGCTATCTATTCAGCAACTTGATGTTCAGACCTATTTTTTCAGACGCTCTAACATGAACGCAAAGGGTGAGCCACGTTCATGGACAGATCATCTATTGTGGCATCATGCCTGCCATACAGTAGATTTATTTTGCTATCAGACAGGTGAGCCAGTGGTTGAGGTTCAGGCCGTACAAGGCCCTGAACATCCTCAGCTAGGGATTTCAATGGATATGGCTATTTTGCTAAAAACACAGTCTGGCAAATTATGCACCCTATCATTGTCGTTTAATAATGATGGGCCATTGGGAAGCTTTTTCAGATATATCTGTGATAATGGCACTTATCTGGCACGATATGATGATTTGTTTGACGGTAAAGAAAACCAGATAGATGTATCGTCAGTAGATGTATCGATGAACGGTATTGAGCTGATTGACAGAGAGTTTGTCCGCGCCATTATCTCAGATGAAACGCCAAATGCTAGTCTTGCAGACTGTTTGCCTGCCATGCGTATCCTGCATGAGATAGAGCAGAAGATGAGCAGATGACGCACCAGACAGCAATTCCCTTTATGCAATTGCGGGGTGGTAGCTCAAAAGGCGTGTATTTTCGTGAAGATGACCTGCCGTCAGACCCTGAGATTCGTGATAATGTGCTAAAATGGGTGATGGGTGCGCAAGGTGATCCACGCCAGATAGATGGGCTTGGTGGTGCAGACCCGCTTACCTCAAAAATTGCGATTGTGCGAAAATCGGATAGTGAAGGCTGTGATCTTGACTATCTGTTTATTCAGGCAATTGTGGGGGAGGACAGGCTTGATGACACGCCAAATTGCGGAAATATTCTGGCAGGAATAGGCGCATTTGGCATTGAATCAGGCTTGCTATCTGCTTTGGATAAAAGCGCCAAAACTGCCGAGATAACGGTGTTTATGTCCAATAGCGGCAATCAATGCAGGCTAAGCTTTCCAGTTGAAGATGGTTTTCCTATCTATGAGGGGACAGCAAAAATTGACGGGGTTATGGGAAGCGCTGCGCCTGTAATATGCCAATATCAGGATCTTGAAGGTTCTGCTACAGGCGCGTTATTGCCTACTGGCAATGTGCGTGACGAATTTGACGGGGTTCAGGTTACCTGCATTGATAATGGGATGCCTGTTGTCTGTCTTAGGGCTGAAGATTTATCAATAAGCGGATATGAGCCACCAGATGTGCTGAATAATAATGATGCATTGAAAGCAAGGCTTGAGATAATTAGGCTTGCCGCAGGAAAGGCGATGGGATTAGGGGATGTGTCTGCAAAGGCTGTGCCTAAAATGTGTCTTATCTCAAAATCTCAGCATGGGGGCGCATTTTGTACGCGTACCTTTATTCCCAAACAATGTCATAAGGCGATAGGTGTTCTGGGCGCTGTGTCTGCTGCAACGGCCGCCCTGTTTCCAGATGGGGCAGTGCATGATCTGGCAGTGATTCCAGAGGGCACAGACAAGCTTATGCGCATTGAACACCCCACAGGCAGTTTTGATGTGCAGCTCTCAATGGCTGAGGGTGATGATATTGTGATCACAGGCGCTGGCTTGCTTCGAACGACCCGCCTTATCAGCAAGGGAGAGGTGTTTATCCCGCAATCAATATGGCAGAAAGAAACGAAATGACTGACTATACCCATCCTGTTACAGGTATGAAAAGCTGTATGCCGCCTGAACCAGATACACGCAAACCCATATTCAAAGCGCCTGCAGGTGCATGTGATGCACATTGCCATGTATTTGGCCCACATGAGGTCTTTCCCTATCATCCGAATTCAACCTATCATCCACCTGATGGACCAAAGGAAAAGCTGGCGGCATTGCATAGCCTGCTTGGCATTGACAGGGCTGTAATTGTGCAGGCTAGCTGTCATGGCCCTGATAACCGCGCAATGATGGATGCGCTGAAACATAATCCTGAACATTATCGCGGTGTCTGTATTGCCAATGATAGTTTTAGCGATGAAGCATTTGCTGATTTGGATGCTGGCGGGGTACGTGGTATCAGATTTAATTTTGTTACCCATCTAGGGGGTACGCCTGATCTGGATATGATGAAGCGGGTGTTAGAACGCGTCAAACCGCTGGGCTGGCATCTGGTTATTCATGTAAATGCAGAAGATATTATCAGCTTTGAAGAGTTTTTCTTGCAATTTGATATGGATATTATTGTTGATCATATGGGGCGGGTGCCGACCTCTGAGGGGGTGCATCAACATGCATTTCACATTCTAAAATCTTTTCTTAAGCGTGATAATTGGTGGGTGAAAATTTGCGGCTCAGAGCGCATTTCTGCTGCAGGCCCGCCATTTTATGATGCTATACCCTATGCTCAGGAGCTGGTTGAGATTGCACCAGACAGAACCTTGTGGGGGACTGACTGGCCACATCCGAATATTAAAACATTCATGCCGAATGATGGTGATTTGCTTGATCTAGTACCTCTGCTGGCACGCGATGAAACACTGCAGCGAAAAATTCTGGTAGATAATCCAGCACGTCTATACGGTTTTAATGATGCATAATATGAACCATAATCAGGAGTAGGTGATGAAGACAGTAGCGGTAAAAAATATCAAACGTGTAGATCACGATATTGCCAGCCGACTAGGTGAAATTGGCACTTCGACTGTGCATGAAGCACAAGGGCGCACAGGTCTGTTGAAGCCATATATGCGGCCTATCTATCCAAAAGCGCGCATTGGCGGGTCAGCCGTCACAATCCTTATCCAGCCAGGCGATAACTGGATGGTGCATGTGGCAATAGAGCTTTGTCAGCCAGGTGATGTGCTGATTGCGGGCTGTACCACTGATAATACAGATGGGTTTTTTGGTGATTTGCTTGCAACTTCATGTCAGGCGCGAGGGGTAAAAGGGCTGGTGGTTGATGGCGGTGTCCGTGATGTAGCTGATTTGCAGGATATGTCTTTTCCTGTCTGGTCACGGGCTATCTCGTCAAAGGGGACTGTGAAAAACACGCTTGGGGCTGTGAATGTACCTGTTGTTTGTGCTGGCCAGCTTGTCTATCCAGGTGATGCGGTTATTGCTGATGATGATGGGGTTGTGATTGTGCCGCGCCGTGATGCTGAAAGCGTGCTAGCGGCCTCTGAAGCCAGACTGGCAAATGAAGAAGAAAAGCGGGCGCTTATGGCAAAGGGTGAGCTTGGGCTTGATTTGTATAATATGCGCGGGCGGCTTGAACAAGAAGGCCTAGAATATGTCGAAGACCTTGATGCACTAGGCAGTTTTGGCGGCATTGATACACGCAACCGAGACTAGTTTTTCATTATGAGGATAGCGCTATGATTATTGACTGTCATGGACATTACACAACTACACCGCCTGCGGTTGAGGCCTATCGCAATGCGCAAAAGGAGATTCTGAAAACCAATCCAGAGCATATTTTTGAAAAGGGCGAGATTAAACTAAGTGATGATGAGATTAGGCTGTCAATCGAGCAGAACCAGCTGAAATTGCAACAGGAACGCGGAACAGACCTCACTATATTTTCACCACGTGCTAGCTGGATGGGGCATCATGTTGGCAATGCCAGCACCTCTCAAGCATGGACAGAACATCAAAATGACCTCATCAGACGAGTATGTGATTTGTTTCCGAATAATTTTGCGCCTGTCTGCCAGTTGCCTCAAAGCCCTGAAACAGCGATTGAGACCTCGATTGCTGAATTAGACAGATGTGTTAATCAGATGGGGTTTATTGGATGTAATCTGAATCCAGACCCTTCTGGTGGTTTCTGGAAAGATGCACGGCTTGGGGATAGATACTGGTATCCATTTTATGAAAAGATGGTCGAGCTAGATGTGCCTGCTATGATTCATGTATCAGGTGCGTGTCATCATTCGCTCGATACAACGTCAAGCTATTATTTGGGGGCTGACACTACTGCTTTTGTGCATTTGTTATTCTCTGACGTGTTTACAGATTTCCCTGAATTGAAAATTATCATTCCGCATGGCGGCGGCGCTGTGCCGTATCATTGGGGCAGGTTCAGAGGCATAGCCCAAGATAAAGGGCTAGGTGATTTAGATGAGCGTGTGCTGAATAATATTTATTTTGATACATGCGTTTATCATCAGCACGGCATTGATATGCTGCTTGAGGTTATCCCACATAAGAATATTTTATTTGCATCCGAGATGATAGGCGCTGTGCGGGGTATAGACCCGCGCTCAGGCCATTATTATGACGACACAAAACGTTATATTGACCAGAACAGCAAGCTATCTTCTGAGGCAAAGCAGGATATTTTTGAGCATAATAGCAGAGCCGTATTCTCCCGCCTGTCCCTTTAATATCGCAAGGCTGGAACAGATACTATTAGCTAGAACACGGAGCGTTAATTATCATGGCGAATATTATTTATCTTCCTTCATCTGACGGATTTACCTTTTCTGCCGCAAAAGCAGAACCACAAGGCGAGGTGAAGGGCGGCATCATTCTGCTTCAGGAAATTTTCGGGCTAAATACCCATATTTGCGAGGTAGTTGACAGATTTGCCGCTGAAGGTTGGCTGACAATTGCACCTGCGTTATTTGACAGGGCAGGTGAGAATATCCAGCTTGATTATGACGCAGATGGCATTGCAAGAGGCCGCGCTATCAAAGATGAGGTAGATAGCTTTGCTGAGCAGGATATTGCCGCAACGCTTGAATTATTGCCAGAACAGATGAAGCGCTATGTTGTTGGATTTTGCTGGGGCGGCTCGCTGGCATGGCGGATGGCATGTAAAAGTGACAGGCTAACAGGGGCTGTAAGCTACTATGGTGGAGAGTTACCAGCCTTGAAAGATAACACGCCAAAATGCCCTGTGCTTGCCCATTTTGGCGAGCAAGATGGCTCAATTCCAATGGATGGCGTAAATGCATTTATTGCTGCCCAGCCAGAGGTTGAGACCTATATTTACGATGCGGCTCATGGCTTTAACTGTGACCATCGCGGTCAGTATGATGCGGCATCAGCACAGCTGGCGATGACGCGCACAGCTTCATTTATGGATAGATATTAGTCAGGTGCATGATGGCAAATGACAGGATCGGATTGCTAGGATATGGCGAGGCAGGTAGGGCAATCTCAGCCTCTTTATACGAGAGCTTTCATCTTAAGATATATGGATATGACCATGCTTATTTAGCGGCTGATTCTGCAAAAGCTCAGATGGTAACGCTGGTGGACACACCTGAAAGGCTGGCGCAAGAGGCTGATATCATTATTAGCGTGGTGACAGCAGATCAATCATATGATGCTGCCTTGTCGATATTGCCATATCTAACGCCAGACCATCTATTTTGTGATGGCAATTCAGTCTCGCCAGGCACTAAACAAAAAACAGCTTCGCAGTTTAGCCAGAATTCTGTTGGCTATGTTGATATGGCGATCATGGCACCTATTTATCCTGCAAAACACCGCACTAAATTGCTGTTGGCAGGGGCTGAAAAAAATAGGCTAGTGCCGATATTTCACAGGCTTGATTTTAATTTTGACTGGCAAGGAGATCGGGTCGGGGATGCGTGCGAGGTAAAAATGCTACGCTCTATCCTGATCAAGGGGGTTGAATCGCTTATCTGTGAATGTGTCACTGCTGCCCAAATGAGAGGGCTGGATAGTGAGATTCTTGCGTCTGCTGGCAACACGCTAGGCATTGATGATATGGCTGGTCTAGCAGATTACGTTATGGAACGGGTGGCAGTGCATGGCGCACGCCGAGCAGCAGAAATGCAGGAAGTTGCAAAGACATTAGCCGAATTAGGCATGCCAAATGATATGGCAACTGCAATTGCACATAGCCAAGCCAGAATTGCTAGCCTTGAGCTTTCGGGTAGGTTTGATGGTAATGTACCTCAAGATAGAGTTCAGCTTGCTACCGCCATCAGAGAGGGGCTAGCCAGCGGCGCTATTTCAGAAAAGACGTAACTCGGTCTATCAACGGTTCCTTATCATAAAGGTCATAATAGCCTGCATTCATAATGGCAGGGGGGCCAAAGAAAAACCGCTCATAAAGCGCCTGACGATTGCCAAAGCCGCTAATACAAACATCATGTGCCAGACGGAACAGCGCAACACGATCTCTCGAATCAGCATTGGCGAGCTGAAAATAGCGGGCAACATCTTCAGATAGCTGGTTGCTAAAATCTGCTTCAGATGGGGTGGCCATCAAGCTTGATGATCCAAGCAATTGCAAAATTTCGACCATACGCGGATACATTTTTGGAAACAGATTGCGGCTTGTATCAATTGGGCATCTATACGGAATATAATGCCCCCATTGGTCAGGATGTGCCTGAGCTTCTGCGCTAAATAGCAAGGCACGCACAGTCTCACACATCATCATTACTTCAGCTATCATACCCTTGACTGTTAAATCTTTATCCTTACCAGAAGCGCGGGCAATCGCTGTCATAAGACCAACCATAAACTCTGCTTTTGCCAGCTTGCCACAGGCGACCTGATGCATCATATGCACAACTGCATTTGTGGCGCCAAAGGCCTGATTGCATAATAGCGGTTCACGATACATAAATAGCCGTTCCCACGGGACAAGCACATTATCGAAAATCACCACAGAATCCATCTCTTCAAAACGGCTACTTAGCGGTGCATCAAAATGAGATTTGCCATGATCATAGCTATCTCTTGTAATTAGCTTCAGCCCTTGTGCAGCGATAGGTAGCGCAAAGGCAAAGGCAAACGGAATATTCTCGGCACTGCCTTTAAGCAAGGTTGAGGGAAATACCTCAATTTCATCTGCCAAAGGCCCTAACGTGGCTAATAGGCGCGCGCCTTTGACGATAATACCTGCATCTGTTTCTTTGACCACATGCAAGGCAATTTCATCGTCATATTTGCCTTCTTTTGCAACCTCATGGCTTTTTTGGGGGTTCACTAGCGTATGGGTTAACACCAAATCATTTTTGCGCACATAATCATAATAATGTTGCATATTAGCCGCAAAATCTGCGTTGCCTCGACCTCGCTCAGTGCCTTGATCAAGCCAGCTTTTGGCGGTGGCAAAGCTCATCAAAGACGCATTTTTATAATCGGGCGTTCTGCCAAACATCCCATGAGACCAAGTTGCCCATTCATAATAGGCCGCCCCGCGTCGCTTAATATCCTCTGCTGATTTTGGTGGCAGAAAGGCCATTGCACATCTATCGCCATCATCATCAAGGTAGGTTACTTTATCCTGCAAATCTGGCTCATGTTGGCGTTGAAGAAAACTGGCAAGCGTTTTTGCACCACGTGCCATTGCTGGATGGCTAGTGACATCTGAAATGCGCTCGCCCTGATGCCAGACCTCTCTGTTATCTTGCAGTCCAGCAAGATACTCATCTGCTGATCTGATACCTGCATTTTTGGTATGAGGGCGTGTAATACGAAATTCATCCATGAGACTTCTCCTGCCGCAAGGGGTTGGCTGTTTCATCTTCTGAGTTAGGGCGGCTAGTATCTTGCTGGCTTGCTTTGTGAAGAAGATGGGTTAATTGGCGCCATTCATTTGGGGTAAGACGACTATCTATCTCATCATGGATTATGGCCAGCTCTGGCATTACGGCCGCGCCAAGCGTCTTGCCAGATGAGGTTAGGGTTGCACATACCTGCCGCCTATCGTGAACTGACCTTACACGCTGGATAAGCGCCTTTTTTTCAAGCCGTTCTAACACCCCTACAAGGCTATTTTGCGGCAGTAATGTTTTGCGGCTAATCTCAATGCTTGATAAAGACCCAGCTTCCCATAATACGCGCAAGACACGCCATTGCTGTTCAGTAACACCGAATCTGGTAAAAAGCTGGCGATAAGCAGGCATAATCTTATCCAGCACATCATGCATGATCATAGGCAAAGATTGATTAAAGGGGTTTTTATGCATATCTGAATAATTCATATATGAAGCAAAACAGCTTACCTCAATCTTTGCAAGCCAAAACTTTATTTACCTAGCGTCATCAGATATTGGAAGAGATAGCAGAGCCATCACAAGGGTAAAGGGAATAAGGGCAATTGTGCCAATTATCCAGCTAGCAGAATGTTCGACCACCATTGTGAAATAAACTGGCCCAAGCAACATACCAAAGCCCTGAATCTGGAACATCCACGCCATCAGCATTGGAATATTGCCACTATCTGTTTTTTGTCTGCTGATAACATAAAAACAGACAGGGGGGCTTCCGCCAGCGATAATGCCAAACATCAATAGCGCAATCGCAAAAAATATTGGCATGGATGCAGTACATACCATTGCTAGCAAAAGCATTGTTAGCGCTGAGCCAGTTAAGAAGACCAGCTTTGATGGTGCCCAGTTTCGCTGTAATAATTGTCCTGATATAATATTGCCTGCAAAATTTAGTAGGCAAAACATCACCGTAAAATAAGATGCCCATGACAGGCTTAGTCCAATTATGGACTGGTTAAATACCGGCATCAGCTGAAGCAAGGCCTGATAGACAAGTGAATGAGCCGCAAAAACCAGCCCTAAAATTCCAGCCGCTTTATTGCGGATTGCGAGTGAAATAACATGGAATTGAAGCTTTTTTGGGGTGTGGTTATGGTCTTTGGGGATATACCAGAATGCCAGTGCTAGCATTAACAAGGTTGCCCATAGCCCAGCTTGCCAGACAGCTTGCCACGATCCTAAATCAAGCAGAATAGGCGCAAACATCAGCGCAACCGAATTGCCAAGTGGCATAAATCCGCCCCATATCCCCATAATCACACCTCTGCGTATCAGATGAGTATGTTCTGAGAGTATCGCTGGTGCGGTCAGCATCACTGTAACAAGGCTAGCACCTTCTATCATTCTGCCAATGAATAATCCTGCAATATTCTGGCTAACAAGGCTTATCAGACTGCCAATAGCGGCAACTGATAGCGACAATAATAGCATCCGTCTTGCCCCGAATGCACGGATAGCGCTTGCAACTGCCAATGCCATCAGCACGATTAGCGTTGAAAACAAAGAGGCCAGCAATCCAACCTCTGATAAAGACAGCCCAAAGTCGCTTTGCAAGGTTTGTATGGTGGGGGCTAGCTTGGCCACATTCACCGAATTCACAGCGCCACAGGCTACAATTACGGCTACCAGCCTGTAATCTCTTGCAGCGCTGGCCTTGTGATCTGCTATCGGCAAGTCAGTCTTCAATCCTGTTCTTCCAGCCTGTCTGTTGCAGGGGCTGGTCGCGGTGTAAGCGCTGAAAGCTGATTGAAAATCTCGTCGCTTATCTCAAAATTGCTTGCCGCCAAAGAGGGGAGAAGCTGGGCTTTATTACGCGCACTGATTATTGGTGATGTAATAGCGCTATGTTTTGCCACCCACGCCACTGCCAATGTTGCAGGCTCAACGCCTAATTCACCAGATATCCGCATCAATTCTGAGGCGGCATTATGCATCCAGCTCTGGCCATAACGTGTTTTATATTTGGGATCCCAATCTAGCCTGCCACGGGCATTTTCATCTTGTGCAGAGGCAATATATTTGCCTGTTAGCAAGCCGCCCCCAAGCGGGCTATAGCTAATAACCCCAATATTCTCAGCCTCAGCCATAGGCAGAATTTCAACCTCTGCTTGGCGTTTCACAAGATTATACATTGGCTGCAATATCTCAATTTCGGGATAGCCATGTTGCCGTGCGACGGCTTGCGCTTTCATCACCTGCCAAGCAGCAAAATTGGATACCCCAAGGTGGAAAAATTTACCGTCTGCCTTAAGGCGTGCCAGCTCTGCAAAACTCTCTTCAAATGGGGTGTCTGGATCAAACATATGTAAAAAGAATATATCTGTATAGTCTTGGTTCATGCGCTTCAGGCTAGTGTCAAGCTGGCTTCGCAATGTAGCTGGCGAACAGCCGCCAACAGACCCTGCTTTTGTGACAAGCACAAGCTCATCTCTATCACTGGTAATAAGCTGTCCTAGAATTTCTTCAGACCTGCCCTGATTATATACAAAGGCGGTATCAAAAAAATTGATACCTGCCTCGCGGCATGCCTGATACATGGCGGCGCTGTCTGCTTCATCTGCTCCAGCGCCAAATTGCATTGTGCCAAAACATAAAGAAGAGGGGGTGATGTGGTGTGGGCCATAGGCTGGTCTTTTATTCATGTTCTATCCTCATAATGTTCCTTGTCTTGATGCAACCAGCCAGCCAAGAGAGGCGTCAGTATCTCCATTAGCAGGCTTATATTCTGCGCCTAGCGGCCTGTCATAGCCAAGTGATTTGATATGTTCAAAAATATACCGATAGCATAGCTCGCCAGAATCAGGTGCGCCTCTATCTGGTACAGAGGCAAACTGGATATGCCCGATAATATCCATATCAGCGCTCAGCTGGCGGCATAAATCGCCTTGCATAATTTGCACATGATAACAGTCAAACATCACTTTTAGATTAGCTTTGCCAACCTGTTGGATAATCTCTCTGGCATGGCGGGTGTCAGACAAGAAATATTCAGGGGCATCATAATGATTCAGCGGCTCTATCAAAATAGTTTTGCCATGCTTTGCCGCCTCATCACATGCATAAGATAGATTCGCCACAAAACAATCTTGGGCTAGCTTGCCTGAGGCAAAACCTGCCATTGCATGGATATTGTGTGTGTTGGTCGCAACAGCATATGAGAGCGCTTGATCAATGACCTGCTTTGCCTCATCTTCTCTGCCTGCTAGCGCAAGCACCCCGTTTTCACCTGCTGCTACATCGCCTTTTAAGGTATTTAGCCCAAGCATGTTAAGCCCTGTTTCTTGAAGGGCGCTATTCACAGAGGTGATATCTGCATCATACGGCCAATGGCATTCAACCGCATCAAACCCCGCAAGATGAGCCGCCCGAATTGCATCTTCAAGTGGGCGGTCAGTCCATAAAAATCCTAAATTAGCAGAAAATGTCAACTCAGCCATTGCGGTTTCATCCATTATATTTTTGAGTGAGCCTTAGCGCATCAATAGATATGTCTGATGCGCATGCAGACTAGTCTAATATCACTATACCGTGAGGGCAATTAAGTGCAAATGAAACAGACGCATTGCCTTGATTTATTGTGCAAAGATGGTCAACCTCAAGCGCATTTAGCAATCTGGCAAGCGTTTCTGGTTCTGGATGGGATAGGATTATCTGCTCAAGTGTTACCCCTAAATCAGCCATATTATGACTTGGGTGCATGGATGCAGGCCATTCGATAAAGCAGGGGATAAGCCCTGCCATAGCTAAACTGCCATCTTTTGGCACTGTAAGCCGCCAGCGTAAATCATCTCGCTGTAACTCAAGAATCTCGCCAAGATCAACAGGACTATTGGCAACCAGATCATCAAGATTAGGGGTTGCAACAATCCAACATAGCGCGCGTGGGCGTTCTGCAAGTCTGGCGTTTGTGCGGTCATCATCCAAAGAAAACCAGCGCGGCCTGTTTGGTGCAGGGGCATTAGCATCTATTGAAATAAGCTCAAAATAGCGTGACTGGCCTAGCTGCATCAAACAATTATGCGTGCCCATCATATCGTGCTTGCCGCCTGTAGGGATCGTAACGCCAAGCTGTTCGGTAAGATAGGCATTGCCTGATTCAAGAGATGTTGCCCCAATAGCGATATGATCAAGCTGATGAGCCATCGCACTAATAGCTTTGTGCTAGCCGCCATTTCAGATAGGCAAGGCTTTCAATGGGCTCATATTTTGCCGGCTCATCTCTTAGATTGCTGATCATTGTACCAGGTGCAGGGTCAACAAAATGAGGCATTGAATATCTAGGTTTATCAATATGGCTATTTACAACTCGGTGTTTGGTAGACACAAAATAGTCATTTGTCCATCTCTGCAATAAATCACCAATATTGATGATCACGCCATTTTTCACAAAGGGTACAGGGTGCCATTTCCCATCAAGGTCGCATACTTCCAAACCTGGCACGTCATTTACCTGCCATAATAAGGTGATAGTGCCATAATCACTATGCTCGCCAATTCGCATTTGCCCGTCTTTAATTGGGCCATCATAGGCTGGATAATGAATAAATCGTGTTGTTGAATGATTATGAATATGGCAATGGGTAAGGGTGTATTGCGGCACTTCAAGTACCTGCTCAAACAACGATAATACAGTTAAGGTAAGATTATCTGCTAGCATTACAGACTGGCTTGCCAGCGTGCTAAAATTCTCAATTTCTGACGGCCATAACTCTTTAATCATTCTGAAATGATGGCTGTAATTATAGCTTTCTTTCATATCAGCAGGTGCTGATGGGTCAACATTTTCTTTTTCCCAGCCTGTATAGCCAAGATTGGTATCTATCCCGCTATAGGGATATTTCTGCTTAACCTCTAGGGGCAGGTCAAAAAACGCCTTTGCGACGTCATGCCAGTTTGACATGATGCGCTGTGGGGCTTCATCAAATGGATTTTGAAATACAGCGAAGCCCACAGTTGTGTAGGCTTCGCGGATTTGTTCAAGAAGGTTATCAGAGTTAAAATCAATTACAGGGATCATAATAACATTCCTTTTTACACTGGTCCTAAAATGAGGCGATCAGGTACCAGGTACAGTCGCGTCAATACCTTCAACATAATACATCATTGTATTGAGGTGAAGATCATCTGCTACTTCACCATCTTTTAGCTGAAGATTGCCCTTATTATCTCTGATTGGCCCTGTAAAGGCGAAAAATTCACCGTTTGAGATAGCCTGCTTCACGGCATTTGCTTTTGCTGCTACATCATTTGGCATATTGGTAAATGGTGCCATAGCAACCGCACCTTCATCCATATGTCCAAAATAGTCGCCTGTCTCCCATGTGCCATCTATCACTTGCTGGACACGTCTTACATAGTAAGGACCCCAATCATCAATGGTCGCAGTAAGCTGGGCTTTTGGAGCGAATTTGATCTGGTCACTTGCCTGACCAAAGCCAAGCTTGCCTGCTTTCTGGGCAGCCTGTAACGGGGCAGGGCTGTCAGTATGCTGGGCAACCATGTCACAGCCATCAGCCATCATTACTTCTGCGGCCTGCGCTTCTTTGGTTGGGTCATACCATGTGTTTACCCACACAATATCAATATCAACCTCTGGATTGACGCTCTTTGCACCAAGATAATAGGTGTTGATCTCGCGGATAACTTCAGGAATCGGGAAGGCAGCAACATAACAAATCTTATTTGTCTTTGTCATCAAGCCAGCAATCACACCCTGAACGTGACGTGCCTGATATAACCGCAAGCCATAGGTTGCCATATTGTCAGCACGCTTAAAGCCTGTGGCATGCTCGAATTTCACATTTGGAAATTCTTTGGCAACTTTCAGCATTGAATCCATATATCCGAATGAGGTTGCAAAAATAATATCTGTACCTGATGACGCCATCTCACGCATCACACGCATTGCATCTGGGCCTTCTGGTACGCTCTCAACATAGCTTGTCTCTACCTTGTCACCAAACGCTTCTTCCACTGATTGTCTGCCAATATCATGGCGGTATGTCCAGCCATGATCTCCGATAGGGCCAACATAGATAAAGCCTGCTTTTACAGTGTCTGCCTGTGCCGAGCCTAGTGACAGCCCAAACGCCATCACAACTGCTGATAGTTTAAGTATAGATTTCATGTTTTTACCTTCCTTGCCTGCTTCTATGAACTAGGCAGACAAATTGAATCTGAGCGAAAAGTGAGAAAAGGGTAACATAATTTGTGTCTATATCTTAGCCAATATACAAGATTTAGTGGTTTGGTGATGTTACGCTCTGATTTTACACATTTTTTTGTCAGGCTGATATTTGCTATCAAGGATGAAATTTTACCCACCATTCTGGTATCAGATCGAATCAGCCAGATTGGCCTGAAAATCGTGGTTGTTCTAGCCCTGTAATATTCAGCCCGCTAATCGCAAATAATGCGCCTGCCTCTGGCTGGTCAGCCTCAGTGTTAGGGGTAAGATCAAATCCTATTGAGCTCACAAATAGAATATCGCGATTGCGTCCGCCAAACATTGGTTTTGTTGGCTTTTCAACAGGCACATCAATTGTCATATCTATCTTACCATCAGGGGTAATGCGGTAAATTTGCCAGCCCCCGACCCCTGCCATCCAATAGCATCCGTCACTATCAACTGTGCCGCCATCTGGCCTGCCAGCCAAATTATGTGTATCTAAAAATAGCTGAGCATTAGACGGGGTGCCAGTATCCAGATCATAGTCACATCGCCAAATCGTGCGCACCGCTCGGTTACTGTCTGAGCAATACATAACCTTGCCATCAGGTGAGAAAGCTAGCCCATTTGTGGTATAAAAGGGCATATCCCACGCCTTCACAGATAGGTCATGGTCAAGCAGATAAAACCGTCCTTGCTGTTTAGGCTCGCCACCATCTTTCATTGTGCCTGCCCAGAACCGCCCTGTTGGATCTACCGTGCCATCATTAAATCTGTTTTCAGGCACATTAGCTTCAGGATCAGAAATAGCTGTCTTTGTGCCAGTCGCTGGATCAAAAAAGTAAAACCCTGTTTTCGCAGCAACTACCACCCCCCCAGAGCTGCATCTGCCAATAGACCCAACCGCTTCACCAAAATCATAGCTGGCATGTGTTTGATCCAACACATCATAGCTATGGATAAGCCCACCTGTAATATCAACCCACCATAAAAGCTGGTCACCATCATCCCAGACCAGACCTTCGCCTAATCTTGGTGCGCCAGGAACAGCAATATCAATCTGATAACCCATGTAATTCTGCCTTACTGCCTAGCGGTTATGTTGTTTCCGCCATGCTTCAAATTGTGTTCTAAATTCATCTTTTGTGCATGGATACAGCCCGATGATTGAAACCCCAGCTTTTACCTGTTCAGCCACAAAATCTTCATAGGCTGTCATCTCTGTTGCTTCATCTGCAATCTCGTTACAAAGATGGGCAGGGATAACAATTACACTATCATTATCACCTACCAGAATATCACCTGGAAATACTGCTACATCACCACAGCCTATTGGCACATTGATATCAATAGCTTCATTGATAGTCAGGTTGGTTGGGCTAGAGGGGCGATTATGATAGGCTGGAATATCTAACTTGGCTATGGTGGCGGCATCTCTAAAGCCGCCATCGGTAACAATGCCAGCGCCGCCACGCACCATCAGCCGTGTGACCAGAATATCGCCAGCAGAGGCGGCACGCGCATCTTTGCGGCTATCCATCACTAATATCGCGCCTTTTGGGCATTGCTCAATGGCTTGTCTTTGCGGATGATTAGGGTTTAGAAATTCTGTCAGCTGGTTCCTGTCTTCACGCGCGGGCATATATCTTAGGGTAAAGGCTGGGCCTACCATGTTTGTGTCTTTCGGGGCGATGGGGCGCACATCCTGAATCACCTGATTGCGCAGACCTTTTCGAAAAAGGGCTGTAGCTAAAGTGGCTACCGATACATGTTTTAATTTTTCTATCGCTTCTGCGCTAGCCTCGCTCATTTGCAAACTGCTCCTTATTAACATGTTGGTGTGTTATGATTTTGTTCACCGATATCTATATACCCATATCTGTTAAGGACTGCCAAGCACTTGCATCATATGAATTTAGCTTTCATCAAGAAATCGGTTCTTGACCTGATATAAGATTGGCTGTGATGATAAGGCGGATAACATTATGTTAAGGAAAAACAAAATGCCTAAGGTCACAACATCTGTAAAAGAACTGGTAGAAACCGCCAAAGCACGGATTGAAGAAATATCTGCCACAGATGCGCTGGCACTTGCCAATCAAGATAATGTGGTAATTGTGGATATTCGGGATGTTCGGGAACGCCAGAAGCTTGGGTTTATTCCGAATTCTGTACATGCTCCACGCGGAATGCTAGAATTCTGGGTTGATCCAGATAGCCCCTATCATAAGCCTGTCTTTGCAGAAGATAAAAAATATATTCTGCATTGTGCTTCTGGCTGGCGATCTGCGCTTGCTGCTGCTTCTTTGCTGGATATGGGATTTGAAGCGGCGCATATCACAGAAGGCTTCTCTGGCTGGGTAGAGGCTGGCGGTGAGGTTGAAATGCCAGAGCCTAGATAGGTATATAAGCCTATGGTATCGCCGCCTATTGACTATATAAAACGCACGACAGATTACTATCTGGCACTTGGATATGATAATCCTTATCAATGGGCACATTTTGAAGATGTGCCATTTGTGCGGCCTAGCAAAACATTATCTCAGATGGTGATTGCGATTGTCACTACGGCTGCACCCTTTCAGCCAAATAAGGGAGATCAAGGCCCAGGCGCGCCCTACAATGCAAACGCAAAATTTTATCAGCTATATCGTCAGCCTGTTAGCCCACCCCCTGATTTAAGAATTTCGCATATTGCGATAGATAGAGCCCATAGCCGTGCAGATGATATGGCTAGCTATTTTCCACTTGCCGCGCTTCAGCGTGCTGAAAAAGAGGGGGTGATAGGCGGTGTTGCCAGTTATTTTTATGGCTTGCCCACAAATAGAAGCCAGAAAACAACCCTTGAAACAGATTGCGCAGCATTAGTCTCATGGATTGAAAAAGACAAGCCTGATGCAGTTATTGGGGTGCCAAACTGTCCTGTCTGTCATCAATCTATATCCCTTGCGATGCGTGCTGTTGAGCACAGCGGAACACCTACCGCCATTATGGGATGTGCGAAAGATATTGTTGAACATGCAGGGGTGCCAAGATTTCATTTCTCGGACTTTCCGCTTGGTAATGCAGCTGGCCTGCCACATAAGCCAGATGCACAATATGCCAGCTTGCTAGATACGCTTGGCCTGTTTGAAAAGGCTTTTGCACCCAGAACAACCTATGTCTCGCCGCAGATTTGGTCTGAAGATGATAGCTGGAAACTGGATTATTCCAATCCAGATAAATTAACTCCAGAAGACATTATTGCTCGCCGAAAGGCATTTGACGAAGCTAAAAAAGTAGCGGCCGCACTTCGGTAACTGTGTTAAACGTAATGATTTTGCGATTGTTTGGTTGTGCCTGCTTAGGGTCTGTGCGTTGCTAGCACTGCTAAAATATCTTCGCGAGAGGGCATTGAGGCGGCGGTGCCAGCACGCGTCACTGAGATAGATGAGGCGGCGGTGCCAAACCATGCGGCATCTAGCGCACTCATCCCCTCTGCGATTGCAGCTGCAAATCCGCCATTAAAGGCATCACCTGCCCCTGTTGTTTCAACAACCGCCCCTGAATGGATAGCAGGGATATGGACGCTTTGGCTAGCGTCATGCAACAATGCGCCATGCGCACCAAGCGTAATCAGAGCTGTGCCTGCACCTTGTGCCAGCAACGCATCTGCGGCCATGCGCGCGCTGTCAATTGAGGTTACTGGAATGCCTGTTAACCCTTCTGATTCTGTCTCGTTAGGGGTAACAAAATCACATAATGCTAGCATGTCTTTTGGCAGGCTTGCCGCAGGCGCAGGATTAAGCAAGGTCTTAACGCCAGCCTGTCTAGCTATGGTTAGCGCTTGAAATGCGGTATCAATTGGCTGTTCTAGCTGGGTGATAAAAACTGATGCTGATTCAATTAGCGCTGTATGCTGGACAAGATCATCAGGGCTGATGGTGCTAGCTACCCCTGGTGAAACAATAATCGCATTATTACCGCTATCTGCCTCAATAAAAACAAAGGCTGCCCCTGTATAGCTGTCTTGATGTTGGGTGACGGCAGGCGTTACGCCCTTATCTTGCCATAGGGCTAATGCCATTTCTGCAAAATTATCATGACCTAATTTTGTGATAAAATGGGTGGTGGCGCCAGCCTGTGCGGCGGCTACTGCCTGATTAGACCCTTTGCCGCCAGGTGTAAGATGGAAATGCTCGCCCAAAAGCGTCTCTCCCATCTTTGGCAGGCGAGACGCACGATAGGTTGTATCCGCAACAAATATACCCAGAATTACAACGTCTTTTGCCATAACGCCCTCCATTCACCCTCAACGCTAGCTATCTTGTGGCGTGATGACAAGGCTGAATAGAAGACTGTGCATGTTATGCGGTAAGGCCTTCTGGATCGTCCAGACCATGAATTCTGCAACAGGCTGTGAGGGTGTTAGCAAGTAGACAGGCAATAGTCATAGGTCCAACCCCCCCAGGAACAGGGGTGATAGCCCCCGCAACTTGGATACAGTCATCTAAATCCACATCACCTACGATACGCGATTTGCCATCAGCTAGGGCAATTCGGTTAATGCCAACATCAATAATACAGGCGCCCTGTTTAATCCATGATGCCTTCACCATCTTAGGGCGGCCAACAGCGGCAATAACAATATCTGCTGTGCTAACAATCTCTTCAATATTTTGGGTTCGTGAATGCACAATCGTGACAGTACAGCTATCATTGAGCAATAATTGCGCCATTGGTTTTCCGACTATGTTGCTTCTGCCAATCACAACCGCATGTTTTCCGCTTAATGAGCCAAGCTGGTCACGCAACATCATAAGGCTGCCCAACGGCGTGCAAGGCACCATTGATTTTTGCCCTGTGCCTAGCAAGCCAACATTTGATATATGGAACCCGTCAACATCTTTTTCAGGCGCAATAGCATTGATGACGGCTGTTTCATCAAGATGCGCAGGAAGCGGTAATTGGACTAAAATCCCATGAAGCGAGCTATCATTATTCAGCCTGTCTATAAGTGCAAGAAGTGTAGGCTGATCTGTATCTGCTGACAGCCTATGTTCAACAGATTTCATGCCTGCAGCCACTGTCTGCTTGCCTTTTGATCGCACATATACTTCAGAGGCAGGGTCTTCACCAACCAGCACTACCGCAAGGCCAGGTGTGATATTATGGCGTTGTTTCAGATTGCTGACCTGCGCGGCAATCTGCTCGCGAATACCGCCTGCAAATGCTTTGCCATCAATTATCGTTGCCGCCATATTAGCTCCCTATCAAGATTAGAATAATCCGTCTATCTGGCCTGCGTCATTCAGCATGATTTGTTCTGCTGATGGCGTGCGCGGCAAACCAGGCATGGTCATAATCTCACCGCAAATTGCCACAATAAATCCAGCACCTGCTGATAGCCTAACTTCTCTTACAGGTACAGAATGGCCTGAGGGTGCGCCTCTTAAATTGGGGTCAGTGCTAAAGCTATATTGGGTTTTTGCCATACAGACAGGCAGATTACCATAGCCTTGCTGTTCCCATAATTTAAGCTGTTCTCTGATTTTTTTATCTGCCAGCACGTCATCTGCCCGATAGATGCGTTTTGCAATCACTTCTATTTTTTCAAATAACGGCAGATCATCAGGATAAATAGGCGCAAAATTGGCACTATCAGCATCTGCTATCTCAGCAACACGGCGGGCTAGTGCTTCTGAGCCTTTTGAGCCAAGTTCCCAATGACGCGAGACAATTGCTTCTGAGCCTTGCTGTGCAACAAAATCTTCAATGATTTTAATTTCTGCATCAGTATCTTTAATGAAGTGATTTATCGCAACAATCACAGGCAGGCCAAATGATTTCATATTTTCAATATGGCGACCCAGATTAGGACATCCAGCTAGCACTGCATCGGTATTTTCAGCGTCAAGATCAGCTTTGGCAACACCGCCATTCATCTTCATTGCCCTAACCGTTGCGACAATCACAACAGCACTTGGGCTGATGCCAGCTTTACGGCATTTGATATTGAGGAATTTCTCAGCGCCTAAATCAGCGCCAAAGCCTGCTTCTGTAACAACATAATCGCCTAGCTTCAGCGCCGCCTTAGTGGCAATTACCGAATTACAGCCATGTGCAATATTCGCAAACGGCCCGCCATGGACAAAAGCAGGATTATTCTCAAGTGTCTGAACCAGATTAGGTTGCATTGCTTGTTGTAATAACACAGTCATCGCACCATCTGCTTTGATATCACGGCAGTAGACAGGGCTTTTGTCACGGCGATAGGCAACAATAATATCGCCAAGACGCTGGCGTAAATCATCTGCATTTCGGGCTAGACACAAAATCGCCATAACTTCTGATGCAACAGTAATATCAAAGCCAGCCTGACGCGGATAGCCATTGCTAATACCCCCAAGTGAGGTCACAATATCGCGAAGGGCGCGATCATTCATATCAACCACACGGCGCCAGCTTACCCGTCTTTGGTCAATTTCAAGCTCATTGCCCCAGTAAATATGATTGTCTATCATCGCCGACAGCAAATTATGTGCTGAGGTGATGGCATGAAAATCGCCTGTAAAATGCAGGTTCATATCTTCCATTGGCACAATTTGGGCATAGCCGCCGCCTGCCGCGCCGCCTTTCATGCCAAAGCAAGGGCCAAGACTTGCTTCACGGATGCAGATAATGGCGTTTTTGCCAATCGCATTTAAGCCGTCACCCAAACCCACCGTCGTTGTGGTTTTGCCTTCACCTGCTGGTGTTGGATTGATAGCTGTTACAAGAATAAGCTTGCCATCAGCTCTGGATGACAGGCTATCAAGATAGCTAGCAGATATTTTTGCCTTATCATGTCCAAATGGGACTAAATCCGTTTCTGGAATGCCCAGCTTTGCCCCTATTTCAAAAATAGGTTTTTTATGTGCATCTCTTGCGATTTCAATATCTGATTTGAATGACATGCCTCGCCTCGCCGTTAATTATCCCTGTTTACGCCCCAACGTTGCGCAGTGTGACAGTGATTGTCATCATGTGCAAATGTGATAGGGTGATTTCTAGATATATCTTTGTCTAAACACGCCATAGAATATTGTGATACGCACAGTTACATAGCTTATTGTTAGATAAACACATAGGAGCCATTTTTTGCGATGAAAAGGAACCAGTTATGAGCCGCCAGCCAGACTTTATCGGCATAGATTGGGGAACCTCGTCATTTCGGGCATTTCTGCTTACCCAAGAGGGCAGGCGTCTTGATCAAATCACCTCAGATGCTGGCATTAAGCGCATCCCGCAAGGTACTTTTCCAGATGTTATTGATAGCGTGCTGGCGCAGTGGCCGTCAGTGGCAGATGATATACCGATTATTATGTGCGGCATGATTGGCAGTGCGCAGGGATGGTATGAGGTGCCATATATTACCCAACCAGAATTAGCAGATGTTGCTGGCCTTGCGGCAGGCTGTGTTTCTTTCTTCCACCAAAACCATAAAATCAGCATCATGCCTGGATTGGCACTTTCGGGCTTTGATGGTGTGGTAGATGTGATGAGAGGTGAGGAGACATTATATCTTGGCGCTACCGCAAGCCTATCAGATGAAGCGCGGTTTATCTGTCTTCCAGGAACACATTCAAAATGGATAGGATCAGAGGCTGGCCGAATTGCATCATTTGCCACCTTTATGACAGGCGAAATGTTTGAGCTTGCTACCTCACAGTCAATGCTTGCGCCTGTTCTAACAGCCTCTGACACAATAGACATGAACGCATTCACAGCAGGGCTGGCACGTGCTGAAAACAAAATGGGGATACTTAATCAGCTATTTTCCGTGCGCGCAGAAATTGTCACAGGTAAGTGTGATGGCGCATGGGGGTACTCGCTTGTTTCTGGTATTATTATCGGAACAGAGCTTCAATCTGTCCTGCCTCTTATTCACCAGACAGAAAGCCCCGCCATCATCGTAGCATCAGGTAACACGCAAGAGCTATATCAGACAGGGTGTAGCCATTACGGTATTACAACCAGCCTGTGCGATGCTACAGATGCTGTAATTGCAGGGCTTGCCGCGCTATATCGCCATCAGATAACCAGCCTATGAGGCCAGCTGGTTATCTTTGCGTGTGACAATATCCCCAAGCATATGCGCTGAAAGACAGCTAAGTGTCCAGCCCAGATGGCCATGACCTGTATTATAAAATACACCTGGCTTTGAGCCTGCTCCAATTTTAGGCATCATTGATGGCAACATCGGACGCAAGCCAGCCCATGGCACAACATATTCTGTTGATATATCAGGGAAAAATGTCTCAACCCAGCGGGTCAGAGGCGCAATTCTATCCGCCCGAATATCTGTGTTAATGCCGTTAAATTCAGCTGTGCCTGCCACTCTGAATCTGCCTTCCCCAAGACGTGATGTTACAATTTTGGCCTGGTCATCTAAAATGCTGGCATGTGGCGCAGCGTTGCGAGAAGATTCATCATCCAAATCAATCGTAATCGAATATCCCTTCACAGGATAAATATTCACCCTATCACCTAGTTGGTGGGCGAACCGCCTGCTTGCTACGCCAGCACAGACCACAATGCCATCAAAGCTATCATCCAGCGTTGCGCCAGATAGATCACGCCAAAACACAGCAGGTTTAGAGCCATCATGCTGGATATCATACACATCTGCATTCATTACAAATTTCACGCCATCTTCACCAGCTCTCTTGGCAAGCTGGGTTGTGAATTTATGAATATCACCAGTAAAATCGCTATCAGTGTAATAGCCGCCAATAAGCTCTGCCTGAAGCGTCGGCTCAATCTGATATACCTCTTCAGGCGATAGCTGGCGGCGCTCTAACCCTGCTTTGGACAGCATCTCATTTACCTTATGAGCATGGGCAAAGTCTTTTTCATGTTTATAGACATGCAAAATACCGCAATTCAGCCTGTCAAATTCAATGCCAGCTGATTGGGCAAATTCCTGCATATATTTGCGAGATTCAATCGCCATCTTAGCAGTTTGAATGGTGTTTTGCTCATAACGCATGCAATTGGTCATAAATTCGCCAAGCCAGCTATATTTATGCCAGCTAGGGGATAAATTCATCAGCAACGGCGCATCTTTGCGGAACAGCCATTTCAAGCCTTTTGCGATGGTGCCAAAATGTGTCCATACTTCAGCATTACTTGCTGATAGCTGGCCCCCATTCGCAAAAGAGGTTTCCATAGCTGGATATCTGTTTTTATCAAATATTGTGACCTGATGGCCTTGCTGGCGAAGTACCCAAGCAGTTGTCACACCAATAATGCCTGCACCGATAATAGCGATATGTTTCATGATAATCCCCTTATGTTATCACATGGCCGTTTGCATAGGCGCAGATATTGCGCCTCACTTTTCGCCTCGCCTGTCCTGTTACCTGAGAGTTTGCATAGCATTTCGCCATGCTGCCCCTTCGGTGGGCGTATTAACGCCACTCTCCAGACTGTCCATAACATGCCGTTCTTTTGCCTGAGAGATTAAGAGGTATTTGCTCCTTCGGCGCCGTGCTAACCCTGCCCAAAATGTTAGGGCTGGCAACACGATCTCTCCCACATGCTGTATCAGACAAGATATAATTATAATGATTTACAATTTTTTGCAAGAAAAAATGATAAAATATAAAAATATTGATATATTAAAGGATAAAAATCAGAAAACCTGAAATAAACATCATTGAAATCAATGTTATTCTGAATTGTGTGTCGTTAAGCAATTTGAAGCAAAACAGGCCTATTTGCGCCCCAAAAATAGATATGGGGATGGCCATTAGCAAAATCTTAAAAGATTGCAGAGTATATGTGCCTGCTATTGCAAGGCTGATACAGGTGATAGACAGAACTGTTAGATTATAGACTTGCAGAACTGACCTAATTTCTGTTTTTGGCCATTTGTGAAGAGATAGCCATACACTTGGGATAGCACCTGATAGGCTTGCCAGCCCACCCAGAAATCCGCCTGTAAATCCGATGATGCTATCAATAATCACATATTCTTTTGCAAGCGAGGGCAAGGTTCTGGTTGCAAGGATATAGGCCCCATAGCCAACCATAAATGAGCCAACAATCAGCTTTAGTATCTCTGCATTGATAAATGCCAGACCATACAGCCCAAGCGGTATCCCGAAAAATGATGGCAACACATAGCGCATCACCCGTCTTGGGAATTGAAAAATTGTTTTGCGTACAACCCAAAAGCCTTGAATGCCTGTGATAACACTTATCACTAGGATCATGCTAACCGCCTGTAATGGTGGCATAATCTGAAGCCAGAATCCTAAGGTAAATAGCGCAGTGCCAAAACTGGCTAGCCCATTTATAAACCCGCCCATCAATGCGCCAGCAATGATGTAGATAAGCACATCTGGGCTTGTAATATCTAGCATTGGATTTTAATGCTCACTTAGCAGGCGTTTTTGATAAATCTGCCATAATATGTCTAATAATTCATCATCCATTGAAGCAAAGATGCCAGAGCCTGCCTCATCTTCATCAAAGGTTAGTCTCAGCAATTCGGTAAATCCTGCCTTATCTGCGGGTCTGTCAAGCTGATGATAGGCAAGAAGTTGTTCTGCCCTTCCAAAGATCGCATCTATCATCTGTGACATCTGCTCAGGCGTAGGATCATTCATCTGCTATTATTCCTATTTCATCAGGCTAATTTGTTAGAGGCGGCAGGATATGGGTGTTATCACTATCTAGGTCAAGCGTCCAGACAGTGCGCACATGCCGTAACTCCAAACTATCATAAAGATGGGGAAATAGCTGACCATTTCTTGCAGGCTCATAGCGAATATCCAGCCCTTGGCTGTCAATTTCTATCAGCAATAGATTGGTGATGCCCGCAAAATGTAAAGCAAGGGTGCTAGCAACCTGATCTGCTGTTGAAAAATGGATATAGCCATCTTCTAAATCAATGTGCGCGCCGTCAAACTGGCCTGATTCTTCTGCTATCTTCCACAGGTCTGCATCACAGATTTTATAAATGTAACGTGCCATCACACCCCCTAGCTATAGGCTGACTATAGCCTATTAGGCTACGCATCAATAGTCTGTTTTTTCTAAGCTGTAGCTAAGCCTGTTTTGCGCTATTGCAAAGACGGACATCTATGCAAATTATCTTAAGGCGATACGCCTTTTTAGAGGAAGATAGCGCTGTCCAGCTTGCTATTTTTAGAAAATCTTGTCACTGTTTTAATCAATTATGCGGAGTTCGAACAGGAGATAACCGTATGAATCTGGAACCCTTTATCTATCTTCTGCTTGGCATAGGCTGTATTGCGATATATCGCATGCTGAAGAATAGATGGAAAAATAAATAAAACGCCTTGAGGCGTTGCATGTGCATAAAGTGGGAATGACATAATGAAAGCTGCCTATTTATCGCTTGATCAGGGAACGACAAGCACCCGTGCCATGATATTTGATATTGATGGTAAGGCGATTTTTACCGCACAACAGGAATTCCCCCAAATATATCCTGATGATGGATGGGTTGAACATGATCCAGAAACGCTGTGGCAGACTAGCTTTGAGGTGATGCAAACGGCGCTAGATATGGCACAAACGCATGGCCATAAAGTGAAGGCAATGGGCATCACCAATCAGCGGGAAACAACAATTATCTGGAATAGGCAAACAGGCAAGCCCATTTATAATGCGATTGTCTGGCAGGATAGGCGCACCTCTGATAGATGTCAGGCACTTGTTCAGGCAGGCCATGAAGCGCTGGTATCAGAACGCGCTGGGCTAGTAATAGACCCCTATTTTAGCGCCTCGAAAATAAGCTGGATTCTAGATAATGTCGAAGGCGCCCGCAATGCGGCCGAAGCAGGCGATTTGGCATTCGGCACGGTTGAAAGTTTTCTTATCTGGCGGCTTAGCGGGGGCACGCACCATCTTACAGACGCCACAAATGCAGCAAGAACAAGTCTGGTTGATATCAGGACAGGTGATTGGGATCTGGATTTGTGCAATCTGTTTAATGTGCCATCTGCTATCTTGCCGCATATTGTCGATTGCACAGCGATAGATGTAGATGCCTCTGAAGTGCTTGGCAGGCCAATGAAAATTCTGTCAGCAATTGGTGACCAGCAAAGCGCGGCTGTAGGGCAGGCCTGTTTTAGTCCAGGTGATATTAAATCAACCTATGGCACGGGCTGTTTTGTGATTTTGAATACAGGCACAGAGCTTGTAAGGTCATCAAACAGATTGCTTACCACCATAGGACTTCAGATTGAGGGTAGGCGCTATTATGCCCTTGAAGGCTCTATTTTTATTGCAGGGGCGGTGGTGCAATGGCTTCGTGATAATATGGGGCTGATAGCATCTGCTGAGGAAACAGAACACCGTGCGGCACAAAGCGCGGCAACTGGCCTTTATATGGTGCCTGCTTTTACAGGGCTTGGAGCCCCATGGTGGTCGGCAGATGCCAGAGGGGCAATTTACGGTATCACCAGAGATACAGGGCCAAATGATTTTATCAGGGCTGCCCTTGATTCTGTTGCGTTCCAGACATGCGATTTATTTGATGCAATGACAGGGGATGGAGTTGCGCCTGTCTCTGTAAAGATAGATGGCGGCATGGTTGCCAATGATTTTTTTGTGCAATCTTTATCGAATCTTCTGAATTTGCCTGTAAATCGTCCAGCCGTGACAGAAACCACCGCCTTTGGGGCGGCCATGCTTGCTGCGCTTGCTGATGGCGCGTTTGCAGGCTTAGATGATATTGCCGAAAGCTGGCAGCTGGAACGGCAATTCACCCCGCAAATGGATAGAACCACTAGACATAAATTAAAGCAGGGCTGGGCTGAGGCTGTAACCAAAACAAGATTATCTCTATAGCGCAAATATGCCAATCACGACATCTGGCGCTTAGACTTGGTTTGGGTCAGTAAGCCATTCTTCGATTAGCCGCCGCGAGATAGATAGCTTGCGCGGCAAAAACATACCTCTTTGCTCAAAACTAGCAATATCATCTCTGCTAAACCAATCAGCATATTCAATTTCCTGATGATTTACCGATAGCTTATTTGATGTTGCTTCTGCTGAAAACCCTAGCATTAGAGAGGCAGGAAATGGCCATGGCTGAGAATGTTGATAGCGCACATTCTTTATAATTATGCCTGCTTCTTCATATACTTCACGGGCAACTGCATGTTCTAGCGTTTCGCCTGGCTCAACAAAGCCAGCCAATACAGACATCATGCCTTCTGGCCAAATAGCCTGCCGTCCAAGCAGGATTTTGTCATCATAGGTAACACGCACAATCATAGCCGCATCAGTGCGCGGAAAATGCGGCGCGTTACAGTCACTATTAGTGCAGTTACGCACATGGCCTGCACGGCCTATGATGGTGGGATGTCCACAAACGCTGCAAAAGCCGTGACGCTGGTGCCAGAAACAAATTGCTCTGGCATAGGCAAGGATTGAGCCTTGAGCGCCATCAATAAGCGGGCTTGCTTCTCTTAGATCAGAAAATTGCCCTTTTGGGACAAGCTGTTCAGCCTGTTCAAACGCGCTGACATCAATAGCAACATATCTGTTTTGCGCTGTATCCTTGCCAAGATAAATTTGTGAAGTGGCTAGCTCTGTAAAGGGGGCTATCTCGTCAATAGTTAGCCAGCAAAGTTCAGGCGGCTGGTTGTCTGCTATCGTGCTTGCAAATAGATTCATTGATCGCCAGACAGGCAAATAGCGGGTGTTGCGAGCCTGATTGAGGTGGCTAAAAATATCCTCACCATCACGGGCAAGATCATCTCTATCAAGCCCGCCATAGCCAAGATTATTTGGCGCGAATGGGTGAATAATATAGGGATCAAAAACTGTCATCTAGCCGCGCCGGAAATAATATAAAAAAAACACTAACATGGCTTACTATATTCACGCAGGCTCATGCTGGCTATGTTTAATTTTGTGGACATTAGCAGAAAATCATTTGAAACTAAGGCGACTATCTTAGCGGGGTTCTCCGTACATATTGATTTGAAAGTAGAAGAAAATGAAATTGACACGACTTCAGGATAAATGGAAAGCAGGCGAAACAGGGCTAAATGGCTGGTGTTCTATTCCTAGCACAGTTTCTGCCGAAATTATGTCTCTTGCTGGATTTGACAGTATCACTATTGATCTTCAGCATGGGCTAGTGGATTACCAAACAGCGCTTGGCATGATGCAGGCTATTGGCGCCTCTGGTGTGACGCCACTGGCACGTGTCCCATGGAATGAGCCTGGCATTATTATGAAGATGCTAGATGCAGGGGCGCTAGGTATTATTTGCCCGATGGTCAATACCGCAGAAGATGCCGCAGCATTTGTCGGCGCAATGCGCTATGCACCGCAAGGCTTCAGAAGCTCTGGGCCAACACGGGCAGCGATTATTCATGGCGCAAACTATCACCATGAAGCCAATGATGCATTGATTAGCTTTGCTATGGTTGAAACAAAACAGTCTTTTGACAATTTAGATGCCATTGCTGCAACAGACGGGCTTTCAGGTATTTATGTTGGGCCGTCTGATCTGTCTGTATCTATGGGGTATAATCCAGGTCTTGATCGCACTGAGCCTGAAATGGACGAGATGTTTGGTGCTATTCTAGCTAGCTGTAAGACGCATGGCATTAAATGCGGTATTCATTGCGGTTCAGCAGATTATGCGAAAGCTGCTTATGAACGTGGCTTTGATTTTGCCACATTGGCAAGTGATGTTAGGTTATTTAGCGCAGGCATCGCCTCAGCCGTCAGCCAGATGAAATAAAAGTCTAGCAGGCTGTGTGATAACAAAAAGGGGCGTATAAATATTGCGCCCCTTTTTTATTATTTGGTCTCTTTAAGCCCAAGCTTGGCAACGCCGCTTTCGCCAAGATCGGTTGTCGCAAATGGCCCGCCATGACACATATTGTCAGGGTCTTTGGGGTCAAGAACGCCCTCTTTTGCAAAGATTTCAGAGGCAAATTTCTCGGCATTATCTTTTGGACGATACCCCAGAAAGCCAGCATCAGAATTATCAACAGGCGACCTGTCATTATTAGACACGCCATAAATTACTGAAAAGCCTGCAACAGGGGTGTCAACAGCCCGTTCTACTAGATGAATTAAATCATCATAAGATAGCCAGCTTCCAACCGCACGCGCATTGCCCACATCCGCACACGATAAAATCCGTAGACAGACAGCCTCAAGGCCTTTTTTATCCCAGTATAATTTCGCCATATCTTCAGCAAAACATTTTGCCAGCCCGTAATAGCTATCTGGTCTGTGCTGTGTCTTTGAATCTATCGCCTCTGTTTTTGGATGCATACCAACCGCATGGATTGAGCTTGCATAGACAATCCGCCGAACGCCAGCCCGATAGGCTGTATCCCACACATTATAACAGCCAATAATATTGGCATGCAAAATTTCATCAAAGGGCTTTTCATCAGGGTGGCCACCAAAATGCACTACTATTTCAGCGTCTTTCATAATGGCGTTCATGGCGGCATAATCCCCTAGATCAGCATCAACAAATTGCTCATTTGCCAACGCCTCAGACTGAAGCGGGGCAATATCTGTTGAGATAAGCTGTTCGCAAAGCCGAGAAAGCGGCGCTCTGAGGTGATTTGCCAGCCTGCCAGAGGCGCCTGTTAACACGATTTTTGAGATCATTTTATATCCTTTTGTCACATTCTGAATTGCTAGAAAATATCTGGCTCTTTGGCAGTTCTGCCAAAGCTGGTTTCAAGGAAGTCAAAATCACAACCTTCATCAGCCTGTTTTATATGCTGTCCTGAAATCCAATTCCAGCCACGTGTTGCTTGTGGTTCAGGGGCAACCCATGCAGCCTTGCGGCGTGCCAGCTCAGCGTCATCTACCAGCATATTTATCGTGCGTTCAGGAATATTAACCTCAATTATATCGCCTGTTTTTACCAAAGCCAAAGGGCCGCCAATAAAGGCTTCAGGCGATGCATGCAAGATACAGGCGCCATAGCTGGTGCCGCTCATGCGCGCATCTGAAAGTCTAAGCATATCTCTTACGCCCTGTTTTACCAGCTTTTTGGGAATAGGTAGCATCCCCCATTCTGGCATGCCAGGACCGCCAACAGGTCCTGCATTTCGTAATACCAGAACATGATCTGCGGTTACATCTAAATCCTCATCATCTATCGCCTGCTTCATCTCAGGATAGCTATCAAAGACTAGGGCAGGGCCTTTATGGTGATGCAATCTTTGTTCTGCAGCAGCAGGTTTCATCACCGCCCCGTTTGGTGCAATATTGCCGCGTAAGACTGCAAGCGAGCCTTGATGATATACAGGATTTGATAATGGTCTGATGACATCTTCATCATGACATGTTGCTTGTGAGATATTTTCGCCCAATGTTGAGCCATCTATCGTGCTTACAGATAGGTCAAGCTTGCCTTCCATCAGCTTCATCATTGCTGGCAGGCCACCTGCATAATAGAAATCTTCCATCAAATAGGTATCACCTGTGGGTCGAATATTTGCCAATACAGGTACATCCTTGCTTAACCTGTCAAAATCATCTAGTCCCAGATCAACCCCCGCCCGTCTTGCAATTGCAATCAGATGGATAATGGCGTTGGTTGAACAGCCAGAGGCCATCGCTACTTTCACCGCATTTTCAACACTTGCAGGTGTAATAATCTCAGTAAGTGTGACATCGTCAAAAACCAACTCAACAGCCCGTCTGCCGCATGCCGCCGCCATCCGTTTATGGTTAGAATCAGGCGCAGGAATTGATGAAGATCCAGAAAGACACACACCAAGCGCTTCTGCTATGGCTGTCATGGTGCTGGCTGTGCCCATTGTCATACAGACCCCATAAGAACGAGCAATGCCCCCCTCTAGCTCGCCCCATTCAGTATCTGTAATATTGCCTGCACGTCTCTCATCCCAATATTTCCATGCATCTGAGCCAGAGCCTAGCGTTTTTCCGCGCCAGTTGCCGCGCAACATAGGGCCGGCAGGCATAAAAATTGCGGGCACACCAGCACTAACAGCCCCCATCAGCAATGCAGGGGTTGTCTTATCACATCCCCCCATCAGCACCGCACCATCTACGGGATGAGACCTGATAAGCTCTTCTACTTCCATCGCCATCATATTGCGATATAGCATGGTGGTTGGTTTTACAAACTGCTCAGAAAGCGATAGGCATGGCAGTTCAAGCGGAAAGCCGCCTGCTTGCAAAATACCGCGTCTTACATCTTCAGCACGGGCTCTGAAATGGGCATGGCACTGATTGATATCTGACCAGCTATTGATAAGCGCAATTACAGGCTTGCCTTCCCAATCTTCACGAGAATACCCCATCTGCATAGCACGCGAGCGATGACCAAAAGAACGCAAATCATCAGGGTCAAACCATCTTGCACTACGAGACTCTTTATAATTCCACTTTTTTTTCTGACCGCTCATCCCTATTTCTCCGTGTTGATAAAATACGTTATGTTCTATTAGACCTGAATTGTGGGCCTGTTTCAATTTTTCTTGTTGAGGATTTATCGCTAGCTGACGCGTTGTTTTCCCTCTCGATACAACACATATAGCCCTGATAGCACAATGATAATCACACCTAAGATTGTCAGGATATTTGGCACATCCCCGAAAATCCAAATCCCGAACAAGGTTGCGGTCACAATTTCTAGATATTGCAACGGCGCCAATATGCCAACAGGCGCTCTGGCAAAGGCAGAGGTTAGAAATAGATGCGCAATTGTAGCGCTTACCCCAACCCCCAACAATAATAGCCAATCAACGGCATTAGGCATTGCAAGCCTGAACATCTGAATATCCGAGTAATGCAAAATTATCACGGCAGGCACTAACAGCAATGTGGCTGCGACTGAGGTGAAAATCTGGATTGTTACAGGCGAATCTGTTTGTGTCATACGCCGTGTTAGAAGCAGAAAAAACGCAAAACACAAGGCTGTTCCAACAGGCAGTAAGGCTGGCCAGCCTACCTGCTGATATTGCGGCTGGATCACAAGCAAGGCGCCACAAAACCCGATAATACAGGCAATTACCCGCCGCCAGCCAATCGGCTCGCCTAAAAACAACACTGCCAGAAACGTCAGGAAAAAGGGTTCAATAAAGAAAATCGCCAAAGCATCTGCCAAAGGTAAATAGCGCACAGCCAGAAAAAATAGCGTTGTGGCCATCAAGATCAGCCCACCTCGCAAAAAATGGCTAGCTATCTCTTTTCGGTTTGGCAGATGTAGGCATTTCATGAATATCGCAATCGGGATAAGCAATATTAGCTGAAAGCCAAAGCGTGCGGCGGTGATTTGCAATAAAGGTACTGAATCGCTAGCTAGCTTTGCAAACATATCAATAGCAGGCCCAAACAAACAGAATCCTGACATGAGCATGATAGCTGAAATAGGGGCGTGAGGCGTGTGATTCATCTGTTCTAGTTTTATTCCGCGCTTGTGTTGTGTCTTGAGGCTATGCATAAATCGCTATCCGAAGCATTGATTTAGGTCTATAGCTATAGGTAATGCAAGTCTGAAATAAGTAATAATCTGTACCCTGATGACATTTTCCTTCTCGAAAGCCATTCATAAGCCGCACACATTATTGATGGTGATGGCGGCGGCGATGCCATTATCATTTTGGGCATGGACTGTGATGCTGAATAATTTCACGGTTGATGTGGCTCACTTTACAGGACGTGAGATAGGCATTTTGCAGTCTTTGCGCGAAGTGCCAGGCTTTTTATCCTTTCTGGTGGTGTATCTGTTATTTGTTATTACAGAACAGCGGCTTGCCTTGCTGGCACTTGGACTGTTAGGGGCAGGGGTCGCCTTAACAGGCTATTTTCCCTTTGCTGTTGGATTATATATTACCACCATTATTTCATCTATCGGCTTTCATTATTATGAAGCCTGTAATCAGTCACTTACCTTGCAATGGCTGGATAAAAAAGATGCGCCTACTATTATGGGTCGGATTTACGGGGTGGGGGCAGCGGCGCAGCTGCTGACGATAAGCGCATTGATGATAGTGTATTTGCTGGCATTGCCTGAAATGAACTGGGAGGCATTTCTGGCCTCAGATAGTTTGGCATTTGGGGTGAGTAGCTATCAGCCAACCTATTTGGTGGCAGGCGCGGCAAGCGTGGTAATAGCGGTTGCGGCTTTTCTTATCTTCCCAAAATTTGAGCAGAAGACAGCACAAAGGCGGCAGATTATCCTGCGCAAACGATATTGGCTTTATTATGCACTTACCTTTATTGCTGGTGCGCGCCGTCAGATATTTTTGGTGTTTGCAAGCTTTCTTATGGTCGAGAAATTTGACTATTCGCTGGTGCAAATCACCTTGTTGTTTTTGGCAAATGCAGCCTTTAATATCTGGCTTGCACCAATTGTCGGCAAGGTGATTACGGTTGTTGGTGAACGTGCCGCGCTGGTGTTTGAATATCTTGGGCTGATTGTTGTTTTTACCGCATATGCCTTTGTTGAGTCAGGCATGGTAGCCGCAGGGCTATATATTGTTGATCATCTGTTTTTTGCCTTTGCGATCGCAATTAAAACCTATTTTCAGAAGATTGGTGACCCCGCAGATATGGCAAGTACAGCCAGTGTAGCCTTTACCATCAATCATATTGCGGCTGTCATTGTACCAGTTAGTTTTGGGATGTTGTGGCTGGTATCGCCTGCGGCGGTGTTCCTGTCAGGGGCGGCAATGGCTGGCATTTCATTAGTGCTAAGCTTAAATGTACCGCGCCATCCAGAACAGGGCGCAGAAATTATTTTTTCACCCGCAAAAGGCTGGGGCACGTCTAGCAGAACCGCATAATTGGTGTCATCTTGTCTCATCGTCTTAACCTCGTTACTATGTGTAACCATATAGGCAAGCAGATTAGGCGTTCTGATGAGTTTGCCAGTAACACAGGCTGAGGCGTTCACCATAAGAAGACCGCTACTAAACAAATAAAGGCAATTATGGCAGATGATCAGAAAAACCCCTTTTTGACGCAGGCCTATAGGCTTGGCTCTCAGCAAGAGACCAAAGCGTTATATAAAGACTGGGCGGATAGCTATGATGATACCATGTCACATCATGATTATCAGACACCGCAAAGATGTGCAGATGCGCTAATGCGGCATTTAAGCGATACATCAGCGCCTATTTTTGATGTTGGGTGCGGCACTGGCATTTCAGGTCAGGCGCTTTCAGATGCTGGTTTTACGGTTATTGACGGTTCTGATATTTCAGATGAAATGGTTGCCAAAGCACGTTCAAGAGACAGGGTATATCGCCATCTGTCTGCGGTTAGCCTTGAAACCCCTTTAATTTTGGCAATGACTATGCCGCGATTACCGCGATGGGCGTTATTGCAGATAAGCATGCACCGCCAGAAGCTATCTCTCAGCTTTTGCAAAAATTGCCAGTTGGCGGGCTTTTAGTATTCTCGTTGAATAATCACACGCTAGAAAATCCAGCCTATATGGCGGCATGTGATGGCGCTGTTGAGACTGGCGAGGCAGAATTGCTGGAACAGGCGCTAGGCCCTCATATTGTCAAGCTTGGCATGACCTCGCGCATTATGGTGATGCGGCGGTTATAATGTGCCTGCCTGTTTCAATTGTTGTTCACGGTGCAGAATATACAAGCTGGCACAGATAATAACCAAACTACCAAGAATAAAATTCAGCCCAATCTGGTCATTAAACAGCGCTATGCCCACAACCACAGATAAGGGCACTGATGCATAGTGAAAGGGCGCAAGGGTTGAGGCTTGGGCAAGTTGGTGCGAGCGTGCCATTAAAAATTGCTGAACGCTTGATGCCAATCCAATGCCAACAAGCACAACCCATAGATAAACAGTATCTAAGTTCAGCTCAGGTATTGGATTATCAACCACAAATAACAAAGCTGTGAACAGAACTGAACCAGCCAGATTATACCAAATCGCAGTTGAAATAGCGGCATCTGCTGTGCCCAATTTTCTGAGGAAAATATACATTAAGGCCGCACAGAAAGGTGATAATATCCCGGCAAATAAGCCATCTATGGAATAGCTGGCAAATAGCTCGCTTCCAGGATTCAGCACAATAATCACCCCGATAAAACCAATGCCAACACCTGTCATTCGCCTAATCCCTATTCGTTCCCCTAAAATGAGGGGCGCCATCATGGTAATGAACAGGCTCATCGTCTGGGCAAGAAGCGTGGCAAGCGAAATGCTTAGCTGGATAATGGCATATAGATAGCTTGCAAGCCCCAATAACCCCGAAATGATGCGGGCAAGCAAAACAGGTTTCTGGTTTATTTGGAACAGGGCATTTTCGCGCTGAATATAGCCATAAATCAATAATAGGGGCATGCTGAAAATATACCGAAAACACAGAATAACAATAAGCGCAGTTTCAGCAGAAATGGACTTAACACAGGCGCCAATAGCGATGGAGATCACGATTTGCGCCATCAAAAAGATAATGGCTAGCGAAAGATTCTGTTCTGAGGTCATAAAGAAACCCTATCGAAGCGAGATAAATAATATTTTGGCTCTTGGTTAAGAAATGTGGCAAGGTAATTGTGCCCTGACATAGGTCGATATGTTTATCCTGCCTTAGCAACAGGATGTTGTATAGCAAAAGAGTAGATTAGATATGACAGATTTTCAGCATTGCAGTTTTCATATAGATGAGCATCAGATTGGGCACCTTCTGCTAGATGTTCAGCAAAGCTCAGTCAATATTTTGCGAAATGAGGTGATAGCCGAGTTAGCGCAACGTGTGAACGAAATTGCGCAAATGGACGATCTGAATGGGCTTGTACTATCCTCTGCAAAGCAGAATGGCTTTGTCTATGGCGCTGATATTCATGAATTTGCCGAACTTCAAACAGAAGAAGATGTTAGGCAGATGATGGGCACAGCACATAGAATGCTATGGCAAATTCAAACGCTTGGTATTCCCACAATATGCTGTATTGACGGGGTAGCAGTTGGGGGCGGTCTGGAAGTGCCACTTGCGTTTGATCATATCATTGTGACTGCCTCAAAAAAAACAATGCTTGGCTTCCCTGAGATAAATCTTGGTATTATGCCAGGCTTTGGCGGCACTGGCAGGGCGGTTGCACGTAT
>CBFHYU010000005.1:0-87374 GCA_965660165.1 Puniceispirillaceae bacterium (SeqCode) | reverse complement strand
TGATGGTCGCGTAGTGCGGCTGGCGCGTATCGGAACACATAGTGATCTGTTTAAGTAAGCTTGGCTATTCACCACGCTATATTTACGCATGTGAACGCGTCATAAAATAAGGGACAAAGGCTAAGTGCATTTGGAGCGGGTGAAGGGATTCGAACCCTCGACCCCAACCTTGGCAAGGTTGTGCTCTACCCCTGAGCTACACCCGCACTCCGAACCAGTCTCGCATTCTTAGGCGGTCTGGTGAAACAGTCTTAATCTATCCTAAGAGGATATTCAAGCAGATTTTTTAGCCAAGTGCAGATATCAGCGCACGCGCAACATCATCCTGCACCTCAGCTTCAAGATAGGGATGCATTGGCAGTGCAAGCACATGGTCTGCCAGATATTCTGTTATGGCTAGCCCGCCCTCACTGACAGGGTAATGCTGATAGGGCGGCTGGCTATGCATTGGACGCGGATAATAGATAGCTGTTGGAATATCAGCCGCTGCCATCTTTGCCTGCACCTCGCTTCTATTGCTACCTTCTGGCAGAATAATTACATATTGCGCCCAGCTTGAATAGGCTTCCTGAGCGATGTGAGGGGTAGTAACATGCGCAGATAGAATGTTGTGATAATAGCTGGCTACCGTATTTCGAAGCTGCAATTCCTGATCAAAAATAGACAGTTTTGACAGCAAAATAGCTGCTTGAATCGTATCTAGCCGCGCGGTCATGCCAAGCCGTGTATTTTCGTACTTATCTTCACCTTGACCATGAATTCTGGCTGACCGAGCAATCTCCGCCAGCGTGTCATCATCGGTGAAAACTGCTCCGCCATCGCCATAGCAACCAAGCGGCTTGGCCGGAAAAAAGCTAGTTGCGGTAATATCTGCCAGACTGCCAGATGGTCTGTTTTGCCATGTGCCGCCAAAGCTTTGTGCCGCATCATCAAGAAGCCATAAATTATGTGCCTGAGCATAGCCAGAAAGCGCGGTGAAATCTGCTGGCTGGCCAAACAGCCCAACCGCCATTATCCCTACAACCTCAACCTGGTGAGCCTTAGCGGCGGCAAGCGCCAAATCAAGCCTTCCAGCATCTAGATTAAAACTATGCGCATCGATTTCAGCAAATATAGGGATAGCGCCTAGCACCGCTATTGCCTCTGCACTTGCCGCAAAGGTAAAGCTTGGCACAATAACCCCTTGTCCTGGCTTAACCCCAAAGGCGATAAGCGCCAGAATAAGCGCATCTGTCCCTGATGAACATGAAATCACATGCTTGGTGTTGGTATAATGGGAAAGTTGCTGCTCTAGCTCTGCAATCTCTGGGCCCATAATATATTGTCCATGATCAAGCACTTTGTGAATCCTATGTTCAATATCGCCCCGGATTCTATGTTGCTGGCTAGCAAGATCAATAAATGAAATCATGATATAAACAGGTCCCTTATGCAGCCATTACGGCGTTTTCTGTGCAGAAATATCTCTATAATTATCGATCATTATCTGAAGTGTTTGCTGAACCCTCAGCCCTTCAGCCAGATCAGTTGGTGCAGGGCGGTTATCTGCACAGCATGCGGCAAATGCCTGCATCTCAAGACGTAATGGCTCAGCAGGCTCAAGCGCAATATAGTGCGCGGGCTTACGGTCAATCGAAAACATCTCACGCTCTGTGTTGATGATATCCTGATACAGGCATAATTTCTGATCCCAACCGGCTGTATCATCAAATACGATTGATCCCTTACTGCCAGTAACCGTAAATTTATGTTCTTTGGTGGGATGCATCCAGCTTGTCTGCATCTGGGCGGTAATGCCATCTGAAAATTGCATGGCTGTTGTGACATGATCTGCGATGCCAGCGGTAATATGCGAGATACCATGACAGATAATCTGCAAAGGTTGCTGTTTCATCAATGATAAGATTAAGGACAGATCATGCGGGCATAAATCCATCAATACTGATTCTGTATTGCGAATCCGCCCCATCGCCAGCCTGTTGGCCTGAATATGATATAGTTTGCCTATAGCGCCATCGTTAACCATCTGCTGTAAGCGCTGAAAAGCAGGATGGTATTGGATAAGGTGGCCGACCATAATTTGCCTATCAGCCTTTATGGCCGCCGCTTTAATCATATCAGCTTCATCAAGGCTCATCACCATTGGCTTTTCAATATAAACATGCTTGCCAGCTGCCAGCCCATCACAGGCTATTTTGCAATGGGTTCTAGCAGGGCTTGTAATCACTAAGGCTGAAATCGCATCATCTGCTAATATCTGATCTAATGTGGCATGCTCAGCGTTAAATTCAGATGCAAAAGCGGCCGCCATATCTGGATTGACGTCACATACAACACCTAATAGCCCCATCTCGCTCAGATTGCGTGCAATATTACGCCCCCACATGCCGCACCCAACCAACGCCATGTTAATAGCAGTAGAATTTGGCTTATCTGAGGTCATAAACACCATCACATATATGAAAAAACTGGCGGAAATTGCGCATATTGACGCCTGTTATAGAAAGCAACTAGCAATAGGTCAATCGTTGCATTTCGTTACAGTTTTCACTGGTTTGATCTTGTAATCTTTTTCATTATGATTATATCAAATCTAGTCTTGGTTAGACGTAACAGTCATAGACATCGCCGGCAAACTTCCCTATGCAGGATTTAACAGGTTATGGACGCTTCATCACAGTATCAGGACAGCCTGCCACTTTCGTCAGATAATTTGCTTGCCATGCTGGAACAGGGCGGATGCGCGTATCAGCGATTTGACCATATCCCCCTGCGCACTGTGCAAGATTCAAAACAGGTCAGAGACGGATTTTTGACAGCAGAACAAGGTGGCGGCCATATTAAAAACCTGTTTCTGCGTGACAAACGAAAACAGAATTTTTTGGTTGTGCTGCCAGAAGATAAGGACGTAGACCTAAAGATGCTGTCTGAGCTATTAGGTGCAGGCAGGTTTTCTTTTGGTTCGGCAGACAGGCTGTTTGAGATATTAGGGGTGAGGCCTGGGGCTGTTACGCCGCTATCTATGGTGAATGGAAAAACCCATCAGGTCAGGCTGATAATAGATGCAAGCCTACAACAATGCCGTTATCTTTATATGCATCCGCTGGTTAATGACAGAACAGTTGCAATGAGCCCTGATACAACACAAGCCTTTCTGAGCGCACATGGCGTTGAGATAGAATGGACAGAAATATAAGGATATTAAGATGGAACAGATTATTGGCTCTGATACAGCAGTTGATGTGATTGATGTAACAGTTCAGAACTTCATGGAAGAGGTGATAGAAGCCAGCAAGCAGCAGGCTGTTATCGTTCAGTTCTGGGCGCCTTGGTGCGGGCCATGTAAACAGCTTGGACCTGTGCTTGAAAAGGTGGTTGCCGAGAAAAAGAATATTCGAATTGCCAAAGTCAATATTGATGAAAATCAAGAAATTGCTGCTCAGATGCGTGTGCAATCTGTACCAACCGTATTTGGCCTTATCGAAGGCAGGCCGGTTGATGCTTTTGCGGGCGCACAGCCTGAATCTGCGGTACGTCAATTTGTGGATAAGCTGGCTGAGATGGCGCCTGGCGCGCCTGATATTTCAGCATTTTTGGACGCAGGCAGACAGGCATTGATGGATAATCAGCCTGAACAGGCGATGATCCAATTCCAATCTGCTATGGCGCAAATACCTGAATCGCTAGACGCATTAAGCGGTCTGGTGCGCACGCTTGTGCAAATGGGCGAGGTTGAGCAGGCGCGTGAAGTGCTAGACCAGCTTGATCCTGAAAAAACGGCACAGCCAGAAATGAGAGAAGCAGTTTCAGCCGTTGAAATTGCTGAAAAGGGCGCTGGAAGCTCATCTGAAATTGACGCCTTAAGATCACAGCTGGCAGATGCGCCTGACGATCACCAGCTTCACATTGATCTGGCAGTGGCATTATTTTCAACCTCTGAACAGCTAGAAGCGATGGATATATTGCTACGGTCAATCAAACTAGATGCAAGCTGGCAAGATGGCGCTGCACGCACCCAATTATTGGAGTTTTTCACCGCGCTTGGCCCAACCCATCCAGATGTGATCAAAGCAAGACGAAAATTATCTACCTATTTGTTTTCCTGATACGCTGCACTATGTTGAATCATAAGGTAGGGAGATATGCCAGCACCATCACGCCATGAAGGCGCATCTATCCCGCCTGAATGAAGATTGAGTCAACCGCAGAGGACACGCTGTACATGTCAGAATCGAGAGGGCCTTTTGAGCCTCTGTTTGATGAATTGCCTGCCCAGATACCGCTATTTCCGCTTCCGGGCGCATTGGTTTTGCCTGGTGGCCGTCTGCCATTGAATATTTTTGAGCCACGCTATCTTGCAATGGTGCGTGATGCGATTGCCAGCCCGCACAGGCTAATAGGTATGATTCAGCCAAAAGATGAGCTGTCTGATGAAACAGATGATAATCATAGCCTGTATCAAATCGGATGTGCTGGCCGTATTTCATCCTTTAATGAATCAGATGATGGCCGGATTCTCATTACGCTTTCAGGGGTAGCTCGATTTCAGTGTGAACATGTTGTTGAATGTGAAGATGGCTATTTCATGGCGCGCTGTGACTGGCGTCAATTTGCGTCAGATTTAAGGGTTGATAACAGCACGGTAAACAGGGAAACATTAACAACAATTTTAAGACATTATTTCGATGTGAAAGGGTTTCAAGCAGATTGGGAACATATTGAAGCCTGTGAAGATGAACGGCTGATCTCTACATTATCAATGATTTGCCCTTTTTCAGTTCCCGAAAAACAGGCTTTGTTAGAAGCAAAAAATCTTGATAGCAGGGCGCAGCTGTTAATTGCTATTATGGAAATGGCGACCCATGCTTATCAAGATGACATCGCGCCAAAACATTGATGATAATTACCATCACTTGCCGTATCATATTGCCATGACACCCACTCATAATAAAGATAGCCAGCAACAGACCAGCTCACTATCGCTATTTTTAGATAATCTGGTATGTCCTATCAGTCTGACACCGTTGGTTTATGATGCCACGCATGGTGAATTGCGCTCATATCACTCTGGCTATGGCTATCGTCTGGTTGACGGCAAGCCGCTCATGCGATTGCAAGATGCGCGCCCTCTGACAGAGGCAGAATTACACCATAATCCCGCAAACATCTCAGAGGATAAGTAGATGACCTCCTCACATAAACCCACAGAAATCAGATGTAGCGCAGATAAGCAGACCCTATCTGTTACATTTTCAAATGGTGTGATCGCTGAATTAAGCGCTGAATTATTGCGTGTTGAATCACCAAGTGCCGAAGTGCAAGGACATGGTGCCAACAGCAAAACCACACCGCTAAATAAGCAGGATATAAAAATTACCTCGATTCATCCCGTTGGCAATTATGCTATCAGAATCGGCTTTGATGACGGGCATGATACAGGCATCTATAGCTGGTCAATATTGGCAGAATATGCCGAACGCCAAAATGAGATGATGGCCGCCTATCATGAACGGGTGGCGCATCTCGCTTAGGGCAATTATTTCGGCTAGTGTGGCAGGCGGCCTGAAAATAACGCTGGGTTGCTTAGCTGTCCGCCTATCGCAAGCTGTTTTAGCTGGGACATCAGGGCAGACCGACCAATTACGCTCATGCCAACACCACCAATCAGCCGTATCAGCCCGTTGGGGCGTGAAAACCATCTATTCAAAATTTGAGTAGTGGCTGTTAATGCTAGAATCTCTGCCTGACGTTTTGACTGATAATGCTCGCAAATACTAATATGGGACGGCGCTAGCCCGCTATCTCTTGCCTGTATCAGACAATCTAGCAGACATCCAGCATCTGCCAGCCCCAAATTCAGCCCCATCCCTGCAAGCGGATGAAGCCCATGCGCTGAATCGCCAGCCAGAACAACTCCATTTTTTGCAATTTTGCGGATATAATGAGGGGTTAACGGCCAGCGCAAAGGCGGCTCACAAAAGCTAAGCTGGCCTGCCTGAGTTCCAAACTGGTTGTTTAATGCTGCATTTAGCCCATCAATTGGTAGCGCCATCAGCCTATCTGCTGTGTTATCAGATACTGTCCAGACAAGCGAGTAATGTGCCTCATCCATTGCCATTAAGGCAATAGGCCCTTCTGCCAGAAAGCGCTGATAGGCAGTATGCGCAGTTGGCTGGGTGCTTGAAATCATGCCTACTAACGCAGTCTGACCTGCATTCTGGTTGATTTTTTTGAACCCTGTCTGGCTAATTAGATCTGTTTGACCGCCAGCACAGATAACCAGCAGATCAAAGCCATGCTCACACCCATCAGAATCTGTGACAATACGCTTATTATGCGTACTGACTGAGGTGATATTCACCTGTCGTGATGGAATCTTATAGGTATCTATCAATGACTGACAGGCGCGCTTCAGGTCAGCATTAAGCACCACATGAGCCATTGGCGCGTCATCTTTCCAGTCTAATGGCCATTCTGAACGTGAATCTGAACCTACTTTCTGAGCCCTATCAGATACCAAAATCCGATGCAGCGGCCAAGCAGGCTGCTCTAGCAAGGCTGAAACCCCAAGCGCATCTAGCATGTTCATGCCAGCTTGGTGAATTGTAGTCGTTCTATTATCTGGCAGGGCGGTCTCTGGGTTGGTAGTTGGTTTGCCAGCCAGCCACAAAATATTACAGCCAGCATGATACAGGCAAAGCGCCATAATTTGTGCGGTAAGCCCGTTGCCAGTCAAAATGACGTGGTTATGTGAAGACGGTTCTATCATAGCTATATCAATAAGTGATCATGCCAGCCTGTGCCAGTGCAGAACGCACAGTGTCATATAAATTTGTATTTGGGTCAAACAGCACGCTATGACAGCCTGCCGCCTCGCCCGCGTCTATATCTGATTGCCTATCACCAATCATCACAGATGCAGATATATCAATTTGCCATTTATCGGCAAGTATATGCAACATGCCAGGTTTGGGTTTTCTGCATGTACATGGTGTCTTTAATTCAGGGATTATGGCTTGTGGATGATGCGGGCAAAAAGCAATATCGGTGATATGCCCGCCTGCCTGCTCTGCTTCATAGAGTAGGTGTTTGTGAAAGTCATGCATTTGGGATTCAGTAAATATCCCTTTGCCGATACCGCCTTGATTTGTGACAATAAACACCTGTATCTGATGCGCTTTGGCAAATTTCAATGCCTCAGCTGCGCCTGATATCCATTTGAAATCAGATAGCTCATACATATAGCCAGTATCCACGATAACCGTATCATCACGATCTAGAAACAAAGCAGGCTTCATAATTAAATTCCGATTTAGCTATCCTGATACCGTATAAGAGATTATGCTGATCATTTCTGCCTACCCGCAATCTTATGGGGCGGCTGGTGCTGACAAGTCTCAGTCTACGTGCTAATCATATTGCTCGCAACTATGGTCTTGCGTTAAGGTAGGATCAGCGGCATCTTGCCAGATAAATTTCGCCATTCAATGACAGGTTTTCAGCACTATGATCAATCCTGATTTTGCCCTTTTTGATGATAATATGTTTATTCAGGTGCGCGCGCTTCTAGACGGGGTATCACCTGCGCCAGATTTGCCAGTTATTGATGTTACGGTAGGTGAGCCACGCATCGCACCGCCAGAGATTCTTGTCCGCACCCTAACAGAAGTATCAGATAATTGGCAGGCCTATCCAAAAGCATTTGGAGATCAAAAATTCTTTGATGATCTTCATCACTATTTCATAGATCGTTTTGCCTCAATTGCGGGCAAATTTGATTATGCAAGCCATATCGTACCTGTACCAGGTACCAGAGAGCCATTGCATTTTCTAGGCTTATGTGTTGCCAGATCAAAGCCTGATTTAGCAGCGCTTGTGAGCATGCCATTTTATCATGCATGGCGCACAGGTGCGATGGCAACAGGGGGCGAAATCATCTATATGCCTGCCTTTGAAGAAGATGGATTCCTGCCTGATTTAACGCGTCTTGATGATAGTGTGCTTAAGCGTACCTGTATGATGGTGCTATGCTCGCCTACAAATCCGCAAGGCAGTATTGCCTCTGCTGATTATATTGCACATGCAATTGAGCTAGCGCGTCACTATGATTTTCTGCTGGTGATGGATGAATGTTATATTGATATTTGGCGTGAACAAAAACCTGTTAGTGCGCTTGAAGTAGCGATCAGTATGAGCGAAGGTGAAGAAGATCCGTTTCATCATCTGATTGTGCTTAATTCTCTGTCAAAACGCTCAAGTGCGGCAGGTCTTAGGGTAGGGTTTATTTGTGGCGATAAACAAGTGACAGCTGCCTATATCAAGCTGGTGGCAAATGGCGGCGCGCTGGTGCCAACGCCTTTGCTTCACACTGGCGGCGCATTATATCGTGACAGCCAGCATAATGCAGAGATACGGGCGCATTATGATACCTCATTTGCGATATTAAAACAGCATCTTGATATTACAATACCACAGGGGGGTTTCTTTTTATGGTACCCTGTGCCAGCAGGGTTTAACGGCGATGACAAAGCCTTTTCGGTGAGATTATTTGAATCTGCCAGCATAAAATCTGTCGCAGGTTCGGTGATGGCAACAGATGGCGGTAATGGCAATCCAGGCGCAGGATTTGTCAGGCTGGCGATTGTGCATGATCATGATACCATAGATATATTGGCTAGAAGAATGGCAAAAATAGGCGAAACTCTATGAATGAGCTTGAGGAAAATACCCCTCTTGTGTCTGCCCCTGTCAGAACATTTATACAAAATTCCGCACTGTCTGTATTTGGCGTTTTCCTGATTTTAGTTAGCGTTGCTATTGTTGTGATGCTTGGCTCGGCAGATCAGGCAGACCCCTCTTATAACACTGCTTCTGGTGCAGATGTGCGGAATTGGTTTGGCATTGCAGGCGCGCATATCTCGTCGCTTCTGTTTGAAATGGCAGGGCCAATGGCCTTTATCACAGCCGTGCCTTTTTTGGCATGGGGGCTGAGGCTGGCGCGCTTCTGCCATATTGAAAGAATGAAGGCGCGGTTGCTGATGGTGATTGTCTCATGGCTGTTTCTGGCAGGTGCGGCAGAGCTGTTATTTGGCACTGAAATATCTGGCAGGGCTGGTGGCGAAATTGGCAGGCTGTTTGTTGGATTTGTTGAATTGCTAACTCAAAATATGGGCGAGCTGAAAGGGGTTGATATACCGCTTATCGCTGGCGGGATATCTGCGTTATCAGGGATAATCCTATTGGTTTGGGGAAGTGCTATTCCTGCACGTGTGCTAACCCTACCCGCTAAGCAATCGGGGGCATTTCTGTTCTTTCTTATTAAGGCTCTCTTCAGGCGCGCGCCTGCTGATAGGCGAGAGGCGGATGTTGATAACGAGGTTGCTGTTGAGGCGCCACGCGTTGCAAAAACAATCTCTAAAAAGCCAGAAAAGAAACCCAAGAAAGCTGCCAAACAAACACGGCGTGAGCCGAAATTATCTGCAGCAGCTAGCAATGCGGCTAGCGCTGGCGCAGACGCCGCCTCTCAGGCGCAGTTTGATTTTACCAATAGTGATTTTAAGCTCCCGCCGCTTAAATTGCTGAAAACACCTCCCAAACAGCATGGCGGCCCTGCTCAGTCAGAGCTTGATGATAATGCACAGGCCCTTACCCAAGTGCTAGGCGATTTCCGTATTCAAGGAGAGATTGAAGAGGTGCGCTATGGCCCTGTTGTTACACGATATGGGCTGAACCCTGCGCCAGGCACAAAATCTCAGCGTGTGATTGCGCTTGCTGATGATATTGCGCGTTCAATGGCGGTTATATCAGTGCGGGTGGCTGTGGTGCCAGGCCAGAATATTATCGGAATTGAATTGCCGAATGAGGCACGTGAAATGGTGTTATTGCGGCATATATTGGACCATCCAAGCTGGCAGGCATTTGATGGCGGTCTGCCTGTTGCACTGGGAAAAGATATTGCAGGCGAGCCTGTAATAGCTGATTTGGCCAGAATGCCGCATTTGCTGGTAGCCGGTACAACAGGATCAGGCAAATCAGTCGGGGTGAACACGATGATCCTGTCTTTATTATATCGCTATACGCCAGAACAATGCCGACTGATTATGATCGACCCGAAAATGCTTGAATTATCTGTGTATGACGGTATTCCGCATTTGCTAAGTCCAGTGGTAACAGAACCGCCAAAAGCAGTAATGGCGCTGAAATGGGCTGTTAGGGAAATGGAAACACGTTATCGCAATATGGCCAAGCTTGGCGTGCGGAATATTGCTGGCTACAATGATAGGCTGGCTGAAGCCAGAGCCAAAGGCGAGGTGCTGACACGGCGTGTGCAAACTGGCTTTGATGCTGAAACAGGCAAGCCTATTTTTGAAGAAGATATGTTGGATTTATCGCCATTGCCATTCATTGTGGTGATTATTGACGAGGTCGCAGATTTGATGCTTGTTGCGGGTAAGGAGATTGAAGCTGCGGTGCAACGGCTAGCCCAAATGGCGCGTGCCGCTGGTATCCATGTGATTATGGCCACTCAGCGCCCTTCTGTTGATGTTATCACAGGCACGATAAAGGCGAATTTTCCGACCCGTATTTCATTTCAGGTAACGTCGCGCATTGACAGCCGCACCATTCTTGGCGAACAGGGCGCAGAACAGCTTCTAGGCAAAGGTGATATGCTCTATATGGAAGGTGGCGGCAGAATAACCCGTATTCATGGGCCATTTGTAGATGATATAGAAGTTGAAGAAGTGGCCAACTTCCTGAGGGCGCAAGGCGAGCCTGAATATAATCAGAGCGTCACTGAAGATGCTGAAGAAGATGCAGAGATACCATCATCAGGAACAGCTAGCCCATCTGCTACTGGCAATAGCCTGTATGATGAGGCGGTAGCGCTTGTGATAAGAGAGCAGAAAGCTTCAACTAGCTTTGTTCAGCGTCACCTGAAAATAGGCTATAACAGGGCAGCAACCCTAATTGAAGAGATGGAAACAGCTGGCATTATCAGTGCGGCTAACCATGTAGGCAAACGTGATGTGCTAATCGCCCCTGATCAGCCATAAGCCGATAGCAAGATGAAAAGCAGAGCGCTACAGTGATGAAATTATCCAAACCCACCTATCTGATGATGATTTTAGCCATGTTCGGGCTGGCGGTTCCCATGTTATCTGCCGCATCTGCACAAACGCTTAGCCAGCAAGAGATTATTGGCAAAGCAGAGGATGCGCTGTCACAGATGAAAACATTGCAGGCAGAGTTTATCCAATTTGCCTCAGATGGCAGTGTTGGCGAGGGGCGAATCTATTTTCGCAGGCCGCATCAATTGCGCATTGATTATCTAAATCCTGAAACCCTTAGCTTTGTGACTAGCCGTGTTTGGATTCATGTGGATGACAAGATTGACAGACAGGTGACAAGCTATCCTATTTCACAATCACCCTTTTATACCTTGTTGCAAAAAGATATTAGCTTTACCTCAGAGGATGTGGTGACAACAGCGATATTAAAAGACGGGATTGCGTCAATTTCAATGGTGCGTGAAACAGGTGAAGCTGCAGGCGAGCTTATTCTTGAGTTTGATTCGTTAAATTGGCAGTTACGGCGCTGGATTATCATTGATGCGCTAGGTATCAGAACACAAGTTACCTTGCAAAATCCGTTATTTGATCTGGCATTAGAAAACAAGCTTTTTGGCGTGCCAAGCTATCCTGTCACATCAAATAATTAGCCTAGCTCTATCTGGCCATAAAGTGCGAGAAAACAGCTTTTTTATCTGCTGTTATCGGACAGGGTTTTCTGCTGTTTTTATCGATATTGACATGGATAAAATGCCCCGCCGCTTTGGCCGTATCATCACCATCTGTAAATAGTGCGACCTCATATCGGATGGATGAGCGCCCAAGATGAGCAATTTGCATGCCGACTATTACCTGCTCTGGATAGGCAATTTCTGCAAAATATCTGCAACCTGTCTCAACAACCACAAAAATAGTCTCGCCATGTCTTATATCCAGCAGGCTGTTTTCAAGCAGAAACCTATTCACCGCCGTATCAAAAAGCTGATAATAGACCGCATTATTCAGATGACCATATTGATCATTATCTGACCATCTTGTTTCAAGCGATAGCAGATAGCGCATATCTGATTTCATCGCTATGTCTGGCGCGCTCATAATCTGCCTCTGTTTTGAATTATCTTGTTTTTATAGCTATGGTTAGATTAGAACAGTTACACCTAAAGTGCCATATCAATTATCCGCCAGATATGCACAGCAACAATATCATGAATAAGAGGATATTATGCGCATTGCTAGCTGGAATATCAATTCCGTAAGATTGCGGCTTAACCATGTATTAACAGTGCTAGAAGCGCTTGATCTGGATGTGCTGTGCCTGCAGGAAACAAAAACCCAAGATATGTTTTTCCCAGAAGATGACATTAGCCAAGCAGGCTGGCCACATATCTGCTTCAGAGGCGAGAAATCTTATAATGGGGTGGCTATCATCTCGCGCCTGCCAATAGAGGCAGTTCAAGCGCTTAATTGGGTAGATAAAGAAGATTGCAGACACATATCTGCAACCATCTCAGGGCTAACCATCCATAATTTTTATGTGCCAGCAGGCGGTGATGTGCCTGATAGAGATGAGAATCCGAAATTTGGCCATAAGTTGGATTTCCTTAACGAAATGACAGCTCATTTTATCTCGGAAAATCCAAATAATACTGTGCTTGTTGGGGATTTGAATATTGCGCCTATGGCTGAAGATGTTTGGTCAACAAAACAGCTCCGAAATGTGGTTAGCCATACAGATATTGAACGTAAAATGCTGCTTGATGCAATTGAAAAGGGCGGCTTTACAGATGCGATAAGACAGCATTTTGGTGATGACGAGATATTATTTAGCTGGTGGTCTTATCGTGCGCGTGACTGGGCGGCAAGCAATCGCGGCAGGCGACTTGACCATATTTGGGTGAGCCATGATATTGCGTCCAACGTCAAGAAAGCTGAGATTTTTTCAGATGCAAGAGGCTTTGAAAAACCATCAGATCATGTCCCGATTCTGATCGAAATCAGGCGCTGATTTTTGGCATAGTGATAGCCATATACCCCGTAAAATATATCAAAATAATCGCTGTGATTGCATCCATGTTCTATGATTGTGATTATTATGATATACTCCGCGCAGAATAATACTCACTAACCCCATTTCAGAAGAATTATGATGCCCCATAGTCTTAAGGCAGAGTTGCCCTTTATTAAAATGCATGGTCTGGGCAATGATTTTATCATTCTTGACCTGCGTTCAGGCTATCAGACGCCTGAGCAAGAGGCATTGCGTCTGCTTGCTGATAGGCATCGCGGTATTGGATGTGACCAAATTATGCTGCTATCAGATGCATCATCCCACGCAGATATAAAGCTTGATATGGTAAATGCTGATGGGTCTGTGGCTGGCGCATGCGGCAATGGCACTAGATGTGTTGCATGGCTGTTGATGCGAGAAACAGGCAAAGAAGCAATTAAGATTGAGACTATTTCAGGCATGCTGTCGGCATGGCGTAGTCATGATGGTTTGATTTCTGTAGATATGGGCTATGCCGCCCTGAATTGGCAGGATATTCCGCTTGCAAGCGCGCAAGACAGTCTGAATGTCAGCTTTAATGAGATGCCGTTTGGCACGGCTGTATGTGTGAATATGGGAAATCCTCACGCGGTATTTTTTGTTGAAGATGCAGAACAGATTGATGTTGAAAAATGGGGCGCTTTTTACGAATCTGATGCAATGTTTCCAGAACGAGCAAATATTGAATTTGTCTCGCAGACAGGCAAAAACCAGTTGCGTATGCGGGTATATGAACGTGGGGCAGGCATTACCCAAGCCTGTGGTTCTGGTGCATGTGCGGCAGGGGTGGCAGCTATCAGGCGCGGATTGATGAGCGGACCTGTAACTATCACGCTAGATGGCGGTACGCTTTTGATTGACTGGCAACAGCCAAATTCTGTGATTATGACAGGGGAGGTTTGTTATGTGGCAAGCGGCATCATAGATAAAGATTTTATGCAGGATAATCGCTGATGGGCAGGAACAAGCCGCATATTCATACATTTGGATGCCGTTTGAATATCTGGGAATCAGAAGTCATTCGCGAACAGGCCGAACAGGCTGGGCTTGGCAATGTAAATATTGTCAATAGCTGTGCAGTGACCTCTGAAGCTGAAAAACAGGCGCGGCAAATGGTAAGGCGTCTGAAAAAAGAACATCCTGATACGCCTGTGATTGTGACTGGCTGTGCTGTGCAAATTGCCCCTGAACGCTGGGCAGATATGGAAGAAGCTGATTTTATTCTGGGCAATCATGATAAATTGCAACAGATAAGTTGGGACAGGCTAGCATCAGACAGGCTGGCGCCAGCGGTGATTACCGATATTATGGAGATTGAACAGACAGCCTCTCATATGGTGGATGCGTTTGATAATCATACCCGTGCGTTTCTGCAAATTCAGCAAGGATGCGATCATAGATGCACATTTTGCATTATTCCGTTTGGTAGAGGCCCGTCACGATCTGTTGCGATAGCAGATATAGTCCAGCAGGCACGCAACTTGGTAGCAAGCGGGGTCAAGGAAATTGTGCTGACAGGCGTGGATATTACCAGCTGGGGGGCTGATCTAGAATCTCGTCCACGTCTTGGCCAGCTTGTGCTTACGCTATTGGATCAGGTGCCTGAATTACCGCGTTTGCGGCTATCTTCACTTGATCCAGCAGAACCAGATCATTATCTGATGCAGGCTCTATCCTCTCATGCTCGGCTGATGCCTCATCTGCATCTATCTGTTCAGCATGGCGATGATTTGATTCTAAAGCGCATGAAGCGGCGCCATTTGCGGCGCGATATTCTGCGCTTTTGCGAGGAAGCGCGGCGTAGACGCCCTGATACGGTGTTTGGGGCTGATATGATTTGCGGATTTCCAACAGAAACAGACGAAGCACATCAGGCCAGTCTAACACTGATTAAAGAGGCGAATATTACCTATCTGCATGTATTTGGCTATTCGCCGCGTGATGGCACACCAGCCGCCTCAATGCCGCAGATTGAAAAATCCAAAATTAAAGCTCGGGTTGCCGAAATGCGCCAGCTTGGCGTGGATAGGCTAGCGGCCCATCTTGCCTCGCGCACAGATTCAGTTGATATGATGCTGGTTGAAGCAAACCATACAGGCCATCTGAGCAGTTTTGAGATGGCTGAGCTTGCCCCGATTACAGCAGATATGCCCAAATATAGCGCTGGCGAGCTTCTGGCTGTGCAGATTGAAGCTGCACAAACAGACAGGCTGGTTGTGCGTCCGCTTGCCCCATAAGTAAGATAGGCCAAATTAAAAAGGATGTGTGATGAGCTGGTTTGCAAAACTAACCTCTGGATTGAAAAAATCTTCACAAAAGGTCACAGATAGCCTAAGCGGCATTTCAAAACTTTTTGGCAAAAGCAAAATTGACGCTAGCTCGCTTGAAGAGGTTGAAGATGCGCTGATCATGGCAGATTTAGGGGTTGCCGCCGCCGCAGATCTGGCAGAAATGCTGAAAAATCATAAATGGCAAGGCGAGGTTGGCGAAGAACAGTTCAGGTCTGTTCTTGCTGAAAAGCTGGCTGGTATATTGACCATCTGTGAGAAGCCAATCCAGATTAGTGATGATAATAAGCCCCATATTATCTTGCTTGTTGGGGTCAATGGGTCAGGTAAAACCACTACGGCTGGCAAGCTAGCTTCACAGTTCCAGAAACAGGGAAAACAGGTAATGTTAGCAGCGGCAGATACCTTTCGCGCGGCTGCGATTGAACAGTTAAAGGGCTGGGGCGTGCGCACAGATACTACGGTGATTTCTGGTGAGAGAGGCTCTGATGCGGCGGCACTTGCATATCGCGCGATTGAACAGGCGCGGCAGGAACATGCTGATATTCTGATTATCGATACGGCCGGCAGATTGCAAAATAGAACAGAGCTTATGGATGAGCTTGAAAAAATAATCAGGGTGATGAGAAAGCTAGATGCCTCAGCGCCACATGATTCGATTATTGTGCTAGATGGTACAGTCGGTCAAAATGCGCTATCTCAAATGCGTGCCTTTTTGCAAACAGCTCAGCTTACTGGCCTGATTATGACCAAGCTGGATGGTAGTGCCAAAGGCGGCGTTCTGGTTGCGCTTGCGCGTGAATTTGAATTGCCAGTGCATATGATAGGGGTTGGTGAAGGTGCAGATGATCTGCAGCCTTTTGTAGCTGAAGAATTTGCACATGCGCTTGTAGGCATAGATTACCCTGCTGAAACACAGCGTTAAATTTGACAATTTCATCAATTAACGCTATACCGCCACTATATAATTTTCGCCATGTCTGAAATACCAGACCTTCGCGGGTTCCATCTGTCCTTGAAGTTTTCGAGCACAGATGCCGTTTTGCTATGAGCATTCAAGATGTGGATGAAAATCAACAATAGTGTGATGTAACGCTAATAGGGCTGATAATATATCTATGTTTGATTCGCTGAAAGATAAGTTACAATCAGTATTTACAGGGCTTGGGCGCAAGGGCGCGCTATCTCAGGCAGATGTAGATGCAGGTCTTTCTGAAGTGCGCAAAGCATTGCTTGAAGCAGATGTAGCCTTGCCTGTGGTGCGCCATGTTATGGCGGAGATGTCAGAAAAGGCAGTTGGTGCGGCGGTGCTTAAATCAGTTCGCCCAGACCAGCAAATTATCAAGCTGGTAAATGACGGGCTGACAGAAATGCTTGGCGGCACTGCCGAGCCATTGATGGTAGATGTTACCCCGCCAGCTATCATTTTAATGGCAGGTCTGCAAGGGTCAGGTAAAACCACTACTGCAGGTAAATTAGCTGTCCGACTGAAAAACCGTCAGAAGAAAAAGGTGATGCTTGCCAGCCTTGATTTGACACGCCCTGCTGCACGTGAACAGTTACGCTTGCTCTCAGAACAAGCAGAAGCAGGCATCCTAACAGAATCAGAAACTGAAACCCCTGTCCAGCTTGCAAAGCGGGCTGTTCAATCGGCAACCTTGCAGGGCTATGATGTGGTGATTCTGGATACGGCTGGTCGTCTGGCAATTGATGAAGCGCTGATGGCAGAATTGCGTGACATCAAGGCGGCAACCAATCCGCATGAAATCTTGCTGGTGGCAGATAGCCTAACAGGTCAGGATGCGGTGCAGACAGCCAAAGCATTTCATGATGCGGTTGGGGTGACAGGTATTGTGCTTACCCGTCTTGATGGTGATGCGCGCGGTGGTGCAGCGCTGTCAATGCGGCATATTACAGGATGCCCGATTAAGCTTGTAGGTACTGGCGAGAAGCTAGATGCGCTAGAAGAATTTCACCCTGAAAGAATGGCAGGGCGTATTCTAGATATGGGCGATGTGGTTGCGCTGGTCGAAAAAGCAGCCGAAGCCATTGAAGAAGAAGAAGCCGCGCGCATGGCTCAGCGCATGGCGTCTGGCAAATTTGATATGAATGATTTTCTGGCTCAGCTTAAACAGTTGCAGAAGATGGGTGGGCTTGGCGGTATTCTAGGCATGTTGCCAGGTCTTGGTAAAATGCAGAAACAGATCGCAGCCGCTGGTGTTGATGACAAGATGATTAAACGTCAAGAGGCGATTATTCTGTCTATGAATAAGCGTGAACGCCAGCATGTTGGATTGCTGAATGCGTCTCGGCGAAAGCGGATAGCAGCAGGGTCAGGCAGTTCGGTTCAGGATGTCAATAAACTGGTCAAACAATATCAAGATATGGCCAGAATGATGAAAAAAATGAACACAAAACAGGGCGCGGCCGCAATGAAAGCTATGATGGGCGGCGGCGGTCTTGGCGGTTTGGGGGGCGGCTCTATGCCGTCAGCCTCAGATATCCAGAAATTATCTCAGCAATTTAACTCTGGTTCGGGCAGCCCCAATCTGCTTGGCGGAATGAATCCCTTCGGAGGCAAGGGCGGCCTGCCTGGTTTAGGCCAGCCTTCAAAGAAAAAATAAACAGTGAAGTGTTAACCATCTTGTGCCTGCATGTTGCGTTGATACGTGCTGGCACAACAGGAAAAAGGAAAAAAAGATGGCATTGAAAATTAGATTATCTCGTGGCGGCTCAAAAAAGCGTCCCTTTTATAAAATTGTGGTCGCAGAAGCTGCTGCCCCACGTGATGGCCGCTATGTAGAACGTCTTGGCCATTATAACCCAATGGTCGAAAAAGATGATGAAAACCGTCTGGTTGTGAATGGTGAGCGTGTTAGCTACTGGCTAGGACAAGGCGCTCAGGCAACACAAAGAGTGCAAAAGCTTCTATCTTCTGTTGAGCTTATGGCGCCTGTGAAACTGCGTGAACAGCCTATTAAATCTGCCTTTGGTAAAAAACGTGCTGAACGTGAAGAAGAAGCTGCCGCTGCCGCTGCAGAAGCTGCTGCTGCAGAAGCCGCCGCCGCCGAAGCTGCCGCCGCCGAAGCCGCGCCAGCCGAAGAGGCACCTGCAGAAGACGCTGTTGCTGAAGCACCAGCCGAAGAGGCTGTTGCAGACGCACCTACTGCAGACGCGCCTGCAGAAGAGGAAAACGCCTAATTTCGGGCTGACGTTAGGGCATCTTATGGGGAATCACACAACAGACTCCAACCTATCAGAAGACCGTGTTCTTCTAGGGGTCATTGTGTCTGCTCATGGCGTTAAAGGACAGTTCAAGGTAAAGCCATTCACATTAGAGCCACGCTCAATAGCCTCTTATGGCAAGGTTGTGATGGAATCTGGTCAGGTGATAGGCTTGCAGGCAAAATCAATCGTAAAAGGGCTGGTCTTATGTGCCAGCCCTGATATTACCAGCAGAGAACAGGCAGAACAGCTCAAGGGGCTATCTTTTTCGGTATCACGATCGGCATTGCCAGCCTTAACGTCTGACGAGCTATATCACGCCGATATTATCGGCATGCAGGTTATCTCGCCAGATGGCACAGAATTAGGCAAGATTACAGCGCTTCATAATTTCGGGGCTGGTGATGTTGTGGAAATTCAACAGACAGGCGCAAAAACAACCTCGTTTCTGCCCTTTTATGCGCCGTTTTTGATGGTCACAGACTTAGCGGCAGGACAGATTATTATCGATAGCCAGTCTGTATAGTCGCAAAATAACAAGGAGGCATTATGACACAGCAAGGTCATCACCAATGGTCTGCATCTGTGCTGACCTTGTTTCCTGACATGTTTCCAGGCCCGCTTGGCCATTCCCTTGCTGGACGGGCATTAGAACGTGGTATCTGGTCGCTTGACACCTATCAGATACGTGATTTTGCAACGGGTAAGCATCGCGATGTTGATGGGCCAGCATGTGGCGGCGGCGTTGGGCTGGTGATGCGGGCTGATGTGATGGGGGCTGGCATTGAGCATGTGCTGTCCCATTATGATGAACGCCCTGTATTATTATATCCTAGTCCGCGCGGCAAAGCTGTTAGCCAGTCTTTTTTGCGGGAATTGGCACAATCGCGTTCAACCTTATTTGTGTGTGGCCGTTATGAAGGGCTTGATCAGCGTGTTATTGACCATTACCAGCTGGTTGAAATATCGCTAGGTGATTATGTGCTTTCAGGTGGCGAGCTTGCTGCGCTAACGATTATGGATGGGGTGGTTAGGTTGCTTGATGGGGTAATGGGCAAGGCTGAAGGGCATCTATCTGACAGCTTTGAAAATGGGCTGTTAGAACATTCTCACTATACCCTGCCACGTCAATGGAAAGGCCAAGAAGTGCCAGAAATATTGTTATCAGGCCATCATGAACAGATAGCAAATTACAAATATCAACAGTCATGTGACATTACACGCACACGCAGACCAGATCTATGGCATGCCTTTGACGCAAAGAAACATGCAAAAAGTGACGATAAATATTGACATGCGAGCGTTTTTGTTGTTTTAGTGGCGCTCAGATTTTATGGAGACATTACGATGAATATTCTGGACAATATCGGACAAAAGCAAATTGACGCCGCAATAGCAGAGCGTCCAATTCCAGAATTTGGCCCAGGTGATACATTGAAAATCAATGTTAAGGTGGTAGAAGGTACGCGTGAACGTATTCAGGCATTTGAAGGCGTATGTATCGCGCGCACCAATCGCGGTGTTAGCTCATCATTCACAGTGCGGAAAATATCATATGGTGAAGGGGTAGAACGTGTGTTCCCGCTATATTCACCGCGCATTCAGAATATTGAGGTAATGCGTCGTGGTGCGGTGCGCCGTGCAAAGCTATACTATCTGCGCGGTCGTACTGGTAAAGCTGCACGAATTGCCGAAAAAACTGTGCGTCCATCAGCTAAATCTTAATTCGCATTATCACCGCCATAATGAACAGATAGACTGGCTGTGGCGGGTAACTGCCACAGCCTTTACTGTCTTGTTGGACTAAGGTGATTTCAAAAAGGGGGATATTATGTCAGCACCAAAGACATTATTTGACAAAATTTGGGATGCGCATCTGGTACATAAATCAGATGACGGCGCAGGACTTATCTATATTGATAGGCATCTAGTGCATGAGGTAACAAGCCCGCAAGCCTTTGAAGGGCTCAGAAATGCAGGACGCTCTGTGCATTCACCAGAGCGCACATTGGCAGTTGCAGATCACAATGTACCTACAACAGACCGTTCTGGCGGCATTGAAGATGATGAAAGCCGAATTCAGGTAGAAGCGCTAGAAGCGAACGCTGCTGAATTTAGCGTGCCATATTTTGGTATGAATGATGTGCGGCAAGGAATTGTGCATGTTATTGGCCCTGAACAGGGTTTTACCCAACCTGGCATGACGATTGTGTGTGGTGATTCGCATACCGCGACACATGGCGCATTTGGCGCTCTTGCGTTTGGCATTGGCACCTCTGAGGTTGAGCATGTGCTGGCAACCCAAACTCTTATCCAGCAACCTGCAAAAAATATGCGGATATCTGTTTCTGGTGACATGGCGCCTGACGTAACCGCCAAAGATATTATTCTAGCGATTATTGGCAAAATTGGCACAGCAGGCGGCACAGGCCATGTGATCGAATTTGCTGGTGATGCGATTACAAATCTGTCTATGGAAGGGCGGATGACAGTATGTAATATGGCAATCGAAGCTGGCGCACGTGCAGGCATGATTGCCCCAGATGAAAAAACCTTTGACTATCTGAAAGGTCGCCCAATGGCACCATCTGGTGATAATTGGGACAAGGCAGTCGCATGGTGGCGCTCATTACCGTCAGATGAAGGCGCGGTATATGATACTGAAGTAACGCTTGACGCTGGTGATATTGTGCCAACCGTAACTTGGGGCACTAGCCCTGAAGATGCGCTACCAATCACAGCTAATGTGCCTGATCCGAAAAAGATTTCAGACCCAGCAAGACAAGCAAAGACCGAACGCGCCCTAAGCTATATGGGGCTAGAGGCAGGCATGAAGCTAACAGATATCAAAATTGATACTGTATTTATCGGTTCGTGCACAAATAGCCGTATTGAAGATTTGCGTGTTGCAGCTGAAATCGCCAAAGGCCGTTCTGTCAAACAGGGTGTGCGGGCGATGGTTGTGCCAGGGTCAGGATTGGTAAAACAGCAGGCTGAAGAAGAAGGGTTAGACAAGATTTTCGAAGCTGCTGGATTTGAATGGAGAGAGCCTGGCTGTTCTATGTGTCTGGCGATGAACGCAGATCGTCTGGCGCCTGGGGAACGTGCTGCCTCAACCTCAAACCGCAATTTTGAAGGCAGGCAGGGTAAAGGCGGAAGAACTCATCTGGTAAGCCCGCAAATGGCAGTTGCCGCAGCATTAACAGGTCATCTGTGTGATGTCCGTGATTTGCGTAACCCATCAGCGTAAGAATTACGCATAGGCGTTGGAAAAGAGAGAGATATGAAAAAATTTGATCAGCTTACAGGCATTGCTGCCCCTCTGAATATTCTGAATATTGATACAGATATGATTATCCCGAAACAGTTTTTGAAAACTATCAAGCGGTCAGGGCTTGGCGTTAATCTGTTTCATGAGATGAGATATTTTGATGATGGGTCTGAAAATAGTGACTTCATATTGAACAAGCCAGCCTATCGTCAGGCAGAAATTATTGTTGCTGGCGATAATTTTGGCTGTGGGTCAAGCCGTGAGCATGCCCCATGGGCATTGCTTGATTATGGTGTCAGATGTGTTATCTCAACCAGCTTTGCAGATATTTTTTATAATAACTGCTTTAAGAACGGGATTTTGCCTATCAAGGTAAGCCCAGCAGACAGAGATGCGTTGATGGCAGATGCTGAAGATGCTGAAAATCCAGAATTGCATATTGATCTTGTGAACCAGATTATCAAACGTCCAAATGGCGCTGATGTCAGCTTTGAGATTGATCCGTTCAGAAAGCAATGCTTGCTAGAAGGGCTAGATGATATTGGTCTTACCCTTGAGAAGCAGGATAATATTGCCTCATTTGAAGATAAGCGCAAATCAGAAATGCCCTGGCTATAAGGCTATAGGCTAGATACATTTTTGAGTTAGCTATCTGGCCTACCATAACAGGGCTGGCATATAGGTTAGAATTAAGGAGCAGGGAAAATGGCATCCAATAGAAAAGTCATGGTGTTGCCTGGTGATGGTATCGGGGTTGAAGTGATGGCAGCCAATCTTAAGGTGATTGACTGGCTTGCAAAACATAAATCTCTTGATTTTGATATCTCTGAGGATAAGGTCGGTGGTGCGGCCTATGATGCGTATGGCACACCGCTTCGTGATGAAACACTTGCAGATGCAGTTGCGTCAGATGCGGTGCTATTTGGCGCTGTTGGCGGCCCTCAATATGATGGTCTGGATTTTTCCCTAAAGCCAGAGCGCGGTTTGTTGGCGTTGCGCAAGGAAATGGATTTATTCGCAAATTTGCGTCCAGCTATTGTGTTTGACGCGCTGGTAAGCGCCTCGACCTTGAAGCCTGAAATTGTATCTGGACTGAATATCATGATTCTGCGTGAGCTGTGCGGCGGCTCATATTTTGCTGAGCCTCGCGGTATTGATACGCTGGCTGATGGCACGCGCAAAGGCTATGATACAAATGCCTATTCAACAGGTGAAATCCAGCGCATTGGACGAGTTGCCTTTGATCTGGCCAGAAAGCGTAACGGGTCAGTAACCTCAGTTGAAAAATCAAATGTGATGCATTCTGGTATTCTCTGGCGTGAAGAAATGACAGCGTTGCATGAAGCAGAAGGCCAAGATATTCGCCTGTCACATATGTATGCAGATAATTGCGCGATGCAGCTGGTGCGTGCGCCAAAGCAATTTGACGTAATTGTCACTGATAATCTGTTTGGTGATTTGCTATCTGACTGTGCGGCCATGCTTACGGGTTCGCTTGGGATGTTGCCCTCAGCATCACTTGGCACGCCAGACCCTGAGACAGGTCTGCCAAAAGCGATGTATGAGCCAGTTCACGGCTCTGCACCAGATATTGCTGGACAGGATTTGGCAAACCCACTTGCCCAATTCTTAAGCTTTGCAATGATGTTGCGCTATTCATTTGATCAGGCAGAAGAAGCCGATTTGGTGGAAGCGGCGGTTGCAGATGCGCTTGCCTCTGGTAAGCGCACAGGCGATATTATGGGCCCTGATTGTGAGCAGGTCGGCACTACAGGCATGACACAGGCTGTACTAGATGCAATGGATAGGCGCGCCCGCTAGAAACTGGCGAGGATAATCGGCGAATTAAGGAGTGATGTTATGGGAGTTCGTGTTGCTGTTGCGGGCGCTACAGGCGCGGTTGGCAGAGAGATGTTGCGGACATTGGCAGAACGCCAATTTCCCTGTGATGAGGTGTTTGCCCTTGCGTCTTCAAAGTCAGCTGGCAAAGAGCTTTCTTATGGTGATGACAAAATCGTAAAGGTTCAGTCGCTCGACAAGTTTGATTTTTCACAGGCTGATATTGCACTATTTTCCGCAGGGGGTGATACCGCAAAATCGGTTGCACCTAAGGCAGGAGAGGCTGGCTGTATTGTTATTGATAATTCGTCTGCCTTTCGAATGGATGATGATGTACCGCTGATTGTGCCTGAAGTAAATCCAGATGCGGCTAAGGGCTGTCTGAAAGCACATGGCGGCCGCAATATTATTGCCAACCCTAACTGTTCTACAGCCCAGCTTGTTGTTGCGCTAAAGCCATTACATGATCGCTATGGCGTCAGGCGCGTGCTGGTGTCAACCTATCAGGCAACCTCTGGTGCGGGTGCGGCTGGCATGGATGAGCTGTTTAATCAGACTAAGGGCGTGTTTGTGCATGATGAAATTAAGCCTGAAAAATTCACTAAGCAGATTGCCTTTAATGCGATACCGCATATTGATATATTTATGGATGACGGCTTCACCAAAGAAGAATGGAAAATGACAGCTGAGACCAAGAAAATTCTTGATCCAAGCATCAAACTTGCTGCCCATTGTGTTCGGATACCTGTGTTTATTGGCCATTGTGAGGCTGTGTTTATCGAAACAGACAAGCCAATCAATGAATCTGAAGCACGTGAATTATTGCGTGAAGCACCAGGCTGTAGTGTGATTGACCATCGCGCCAATGAAGGCTATGTGACCCCAATAGAAGCGGCAGGTGAAGATGCTGTATTTATCAGCAGAATACGCCGCGACCCGACCATTGAGAACGGGCTTGTATTTTGGTGCGTAGCAGATAATCTGCGCAAAGGTGCTGCGCTAAATTCTGTCCAGATTGCCGAGCTTGTGGTTGAACAGGGGCTATCAGGCCGCTAGCTACTCTGCTGACGAGGGCTGTTTATGATGCTGTAGCCAGTCTTTTATTGGCAGGGCGCGGGGGTCATCAGATAGGCCTGCACAGACTGTTACGGCTTTGCTTGCGAGCCTTGATGCGTGATGCGCACTATGTCCTAGCAGGCGCTTGGATAGATAATAAGCTGTAAACATATCGCCGCCACCTGATACGCCTGAACGCTGGCGCTTATGACTATGTGTGGCCAGCCCGTCTTCAGAAATGATGAGATCTGTCATCATCTCATCTTCTGGAATGGCCGTCACAATGATAGAGGAAAGCTGGTACATAGATTTAAGCGTAGTGGCAGCATCTATCACCTCTTGCATCGTGTTAATGGGTCTATCTGCCAACATCTCAAGCTCAAACAAATTTGGGGTAAGATGTTGGGCAAGCGGTAATAATTCAGCCCTTAACGCAGTGCTAAGCGCCTTATCCACATATAATTTTCCGCCATCGCCCATCACGGGATCAAGGCAATATTCAAGTGCTGGATTATCTGCTTTCATTTGCGTGATATGACGTGCCAATATTGGTACTTGGTCGGCATGGCCAAGATAGCCTGTCTGGATGATGGCTAGTGAGGTTGCAATATCAAGGCGTGAGAAATTTTCCAGTAGCCTGTCAAGCGTCTCAGTAGCGCTAATCGCGGCATACATCTGCCCAAAGCCTGGATGGGCGGCAAGCCTGACAGTATCCAGCCTGAACGCAGAAATTCCGAAATGGTCATAAATTGCCATCGCTGCATCATTACCCACAGCGCCATACATAACAGCAGACTGGATAGTCAGAATCGATTTACCGCTAGGCCTAGAAGAAATGCGCATGATACTCAGCCAGTTATTAGTCTAAACCATCTCATTATCTATAGTGATAAAGGGTTTTTGCAGAGATACTCAAGAACCTTTTGACGCTGAGATGTGCATAATGTGAGATATGCTGTTGAAGTGATTGATGAACCGCTGAAAATAGGCTAGAAGATAGAGGAATTCAACTAGTTTTATCTGCTGTTAAGGTTGCTCTGACAATGTCAAAAACACGGCCGCTTTCACCTCATCTGCAAATTTATAAATTGCCATTGCCTGCATTGATGTCAATTACCCACCGTCTTACAGGCGTGGTGCTATCGTCTGGCACAGTGCTTTTGGCGTTCTGGCTGGTGATGCTTAGCGCGGGTGAGCAGGCATTTGCCACTGCTCAAATGATCCTGTCACATCCGCTAGCTATGCTGGTGCTAGCTGGCTATTCAGCGGCGTTGTTTTATCATGGCTGTAACGGGGTCAGGCATTTATTCTGGGATATGGGCAAAGGGCTAACGATCGAGGCTGTCTATCGTTCAGGAAAGCTGGCAATCGCCATTGCTATCGCATTATGTGCCGCTTTCTGGCTATTGCTGTTTTCTGGCGTGATACTCTAAGGGGGGGCGAAGATGGCACATAAAGCACATAGTATGAGAACGCCGCTTGGCAAGGTAAGAGGGCTAGGTGCCGCAAAATCTGGCCTGTCGCATTGGTGGCATCAGCGCCTAACAGCAATCGCCATGTTGCCGTTAATTTGCTGGATGATTTGGCTTATATTCAGCCTGTCTGGTGCGGATTATCAGCAGGCAGTATCGCTTATCAGCCATCCTGTAAATGCAACTATCATGCTGTTGTTTGTCGGGGTTGGGTTCTGGCATGCCGCATTAGGGCTTCAGGTGGTACTTGAAGATTATGTTGGCAATGAGACAGTTCGGATGATCGCGTTGATTATGGTCAAAATGCTGGCCATTTTGCTAGCAAGCCTGAGCTTGTTCAGCATTTTGAAAATCGCATTATAGAAAGCTGGCTTCACTTATCGGCTAGGCCAGCTATATTATATTCAGACGTTATAGTGTCAATAATGGTCATAAACGATAGCTTTGTTGTGTGATCAGTTGGAGAAAAAAATATGAGTGCATATGAGATTACAGACCATCATTATGATGTGATTGTGGTTGGCGCTGGTGGCGCTGGATTACGGGCAACATTAGGCATGTCTACCTCGAATTTGCGCACCGCCTGTATTACCAAAGTATTTCCGACACGCTCGCACACTGTTGCTGCACAAGGCGGTATCGGGGCAGCGCTGAACAATATGGGCGAAGGTGATAACTGGCAATATCATATGTATGATACTGTCAAAGGGTCTGACTGGCTTGGCGATCAGGATGCCATCGAATATATGTGCCGAAATGCGATTCCGTCTGTGATTGAGCTTGAACATTATGGCGTGCCATTCTCTCGGACAGAAGATGGTAATATCTATCAGCGCCCATTTGGTGGCCATACGCTAGATTATGGTAAATCTATTGCGCGCCGTGCCTGTGCAGCGGCAGATCGTACAGGCCATGCCATTCTACATACACTATATCAGCAATGTCTTCGGCATAAGGCAGAGTTTTTTGTCGAATATTATGCGATTGATCTGATCATGGATGATGCGGGTAATTGTCAGGGTGTATTGGCGCTTGCTATGGAAGATGGCTCATTACATCGCTTTTTGGGTCAGCGCACTGTGCTAGCAACAGGTGGATATGGCCGTGTCTATTTCTCATGCACATCGGCGCATACCTGCACAGGAGATGGCAATGCTATGGCCTTGCGTGCTGGATTGCCGCTTCAGGATATGGAATTTGTGCAATTCCACCCAACAGGTATTTATGGCGCAGGTGTTCTGATTACCGAAGGCGCTCGTGGTGAAGGCGGCTATCTCACTAATTCTGAAGGTGAGCGGTTTATGGAGAGATATGCACCAACCGCCAAAGACCTAGCTAGCCGTGATGTGGTTAGTCGGGCAATGACGATTGAAATAAATGAAGGTCGCGGCGTAGGGCCAAATAAAGATCATATTATGCTTCATCTTGAGCATATTGATGCAGACACCCTGCATGAAAGATTGCCAGGCATTACTGAGACAGCGCGTATTTTCTGCGGTGTGGATATCACCAAAGAGCCTATTCCTGTATTGCCGACTGTGCATTATAATATGGGCGGTATTCCGACGAATTATCATGGTGAAGTATTATCTCCGACTGCAGATGATCCAAACCGTGTGGCAGGCGGGCTGATGGCCATTGGTGAGGCCGCCTGTGTGTCAGTGCATGGGGCAAACCGTCTTGGTACAAACTCGCTGCTTGATATTGTTGTATTTGGACGGGCAGCAGCGCATCGGGCGGCAGAAACAGTCACCGCAGGCGCAGCATTACCGCCGCCTGATAAGCAGTCAACTGACAAGGCGCTAGACAGGCTTGACAGAATGCGTCATGCCAAAGGCAAAGAGAAGGTTGGTGCTGTTCGGCTTGAAATGCAACGTGCTATGCAGCAATATGCAGCTGTGTTCCGCTCTGGCCAGTCACTTGATGAGGGCGTGAAAAAGATGGATGATATTGCCTCTATGCTACCATCAGTTGGCATTGAAGACAGATCACTAATCTGGAACACAGATTTGGTCGAAGCCCTAGAGCTTGAAAATTTAGTAAGCCAAGCGCTTGTGACGGTGCGTTCAGCCCATCAGCGCACTGAATCACGTGGCGCGCATGCCCATGAAGATTTTCCAGATAGAGATGATGAGAACTGGATGAAACATACAGTGATGTGGTTGGATGAACATAATAAATCAACAGTCAATTATCGTGATGTCACCATGTCTACATTGACAAATGAGGTACAGTCTATTCCGCCAGTAGCGCGGGTCTATTAGGCTGAATAGAGAAATAAGGGTTTAATCGGGGGTCTGTTTTATGGCACAATTTACTTTGCCGAACCATTCCAAAGTAGAACAGGGTGTGCATCATCCAGCGCCTGAAGGCGCACAGAATACCAAGACATTTGCGATTTATCGCTGGTCTCCTGATGATGAGGATAATCCACGTCTTGATACCTTTGAGATTGATCTTGATACATGCGGCCCGATGGTGCTTGATGCGCTGATCAAGATCAAAAATGAGATAGATTCTAGCCTAACCTTCAGACGGTCTTGCCGCGAGGGTATTTGTGGGTCATGTTCGATGAATATTGATGGCGGCAATACGCTTGCCTGTCTTAAATCGATTGATGATGTAAAAGAAGATGTTGCGATTTACCCGCTTCCGCATATGCCAGTGGTAAAAGATCTGGTGCCAGATTTAACCCATGCCTATGCCCAGCTTACCTCTATTGAGCCATGGCTAAAGACAAAGACAGTCGAGCCAGAGGGCGCGGAACGCAAACAATCTGTTGAAGATAGAGACCAGCTAGATGGCTTATGGGAATGTGTGCTGTGTTTTAGCTGTTCCACTTCCTGCCCGTCTTACTGGTGGAATGGTGACAGATATCTAGGCCCTGCTGTGCTATTGCAGGCATATCGCTGGATTGTGGATAGCCGAGATGAATATACTGGCGAGCGTCTGGATAATCTTGAAGACCCATTCAGACTATATCGTTGTCATACCATTATGAATTGCGCGAAAACCTGTCCTAAGGGTCTTAATCCTGGCAAGGCGATTGCCGAAATTAAAAAGCTTATGGTTCAGCGGCAGGCCTAAATGGCCGCGCCAGAGACTAAGGATAATATTTTAGCGCGCTATCACAGGCTGATTGATACCGGCGCCCTGTCTGCTGATGATGGCCAGCATACTGCTATTCTGGCGCTTCAGGCACTATATGACAGGCTTGATGCATCAGGCTATTTACAGGCAGACAAGCCGCGCCTCACATCACGTCTTGGTAAGCTATTTTCAAAACAGACCAGCCCGCCAGACGGGCTGTATCTTCATGGCGGTGTTGGTAGGGGAAAAACCATGCTGATGGATCTGTTCCATGACAGCCTGCCATCAGGGGCAAGCCAGCGTTTTCATTTCCATGATTTTATGATGTCTGCGCATGATCTGATAGATAAAGCCAGGAAAGCTGGTAATGATGATGCTATTGATACAGCCGCCAATCAGATGATCTCGTCTGGCAGAATCATCTGCTTTGATGAAATGGAAGTCAGGGATATTGCAGATGCGATGATTCTGAAACGGCTATTTGATAGTCTGTGGCAAAGAGATATGGTGCTGGTTGCTACCTCTAATCGTCATCCTCGCTCGCTTTATCTGAACGGGCTGCATAGAGATAGATTCCTGCCCTTCATTGATGCGCTTGAAGCAAGTAATCTTATCCAGAAAATTGAAGATGGTATGGATTGGCGGCAACAGGCGCTAGATGGCATTTCCACTTGGCATAACAGCCATGATGATATGATAGACCAGCGGCTTGATGATATTTTTACCTCAGTTGCAGGTCACACCTCTCACCATGCTGAAAAGATAATGGTGGCAGGCAGATATCTAGCATTTGACAGGATAGCTGGTGATATTGCAGATTGCAATTTTGATCAGCTATGTGCCCAGCCGCTTGCCGCAGCAGATTATTTGGCAGTTGCAGACAGGTTTGCTGGTATTATTTTGCGTGATATTCCCGTGCTTGATGACCAGCTTCAAAATGAAGCGCGCCGTTTTATGTGGCTGGTAGATGCGTTGTATGACAGAGGCAGATTTCTGATTGCTAGTGCTGCCGCGCCAATTGACCAGCTATATTGTGGTCAGCAATGGGCGTTTGAGTTTTCGCGCACCAGCTCCCGCCTCACCCAAATGTCTCAGCTAGAACAACGGGTATGACACGCAATTGCCTATTGAACAGAACAATCAGAATAACAGTGGTCAATTGACGTTAGATACTTGCGATTCTGGCTCGAATTAGGTAGGTAGAGGACATCTTTTTTATCTGATGCTGGCAGAAGCCATATTCCTAGCGATAATGCTAGTAATGTCTTTATATAGGGTCAGGTGAATCAGGGGGATAACATAATGAATTTTCAGGAGAGTTGAGATGGCACGTCACAAAATTGCACTTGTCGGCGCAGGGAATATTGGCGGAACATTGGCTATGCTAGCAGGGCTCAAAGAATTGGGCGATGTAAGCTTATTTGATATTGCAGAAGGTATTCCGCAAGGCAAGGCTTTGGATATTGCACAATCCTCTCCTATTGAAGGGTTTAACGCAGTTGTTGGCGGTGCAAACGGATATGATGCGCTAGCTGGCGCTGATGTGGTTATTGTTACCGCAGGGGTAGCGCGTAAGCCAGGCATGAGCCGTGATGATCTGGTCGGCATCAATACCAAAGTAATGACCCAAGTAGGTGAGGGCATTAAAAATAACTGTCCGCACGCCTTTGTTATCTGTATCACAAACCCGCTTGATGCGATGGTTGGGGTGTTGCAACGTGCCTCTGGTTTGCCGCATTCTCATGTTGTGGGGATGGCAGGCGTGCTTGATAGTGCGCGCTTCAGATATTTTCTTGCTGAAGAATTCAATGTATCTGTGCAAGATGTAACAGCCTTTGTGCTGGGGGGTCATGGCGATACGATGGTACCGCTGACACGCTATTCGGCTGTTGCTGGTATTCCAGTACCAGACCTTATTAAGATGGGATGGTCAAGCCAGCAGAAGATTGACGAGATTGTTCAGCGCACTCGTGATGGTGGCGCTGAAATAGTTGGATTGCTAAAAACAGGGTCAGCATTTTATGCACCTGCTTCATCTGCGATTGAAATGGCAGATGCTTATCTTAAGGACAAAAAACGTCTATTGCCATGTGCTGCATATGTTGATGGCGCCTATGGTCTTGATGGGCTTTATGTAGGTGTGCCTGTGATTATTGGTGCAGGCGGGGTTGAGCGTATTGTCGAAATTCAGCTTAATGAGGCTGAACAATCCATGTTTAGCCATTCTGTTGATGCTGTGAAGGCGTTAAATGAAATAGTGGAACGGGTCGAATAGACCCGTTTTTTTGTTAATGTTCCAGTTTTTTAATCTTATTGTAACGATTGCCAGAGTTTAATAACTTAGAGCGTAGGATAAGGACAGGGGAAGATAGGGTATGAATATTCACGAACATCAAGCAAAGGCACTGCTAAAGCAATATAATGTGAATGTGCCTCATGGGATTGCCGCTTTTTCAGTAGCAGAAGCTGTTGAGGCCGCAAAATCAATCAGCACAGATGTAAAGGTTGTGAAAGCACAAATACATGCCGGCGGTAGAGGTAAAGCAGGTGGTGTGAAAGTTGTCAAAACAGTTGAAGAAGTTGAAGCAGAAGCAACACGCCTGTTAGGCTCAGTGCTGGTAACCCATCAGACAGGGCCATCAGGCAAAGAAGTACAACGGCTCTATATTGAAGAAGGTTGTGATATTGGCACAGAGCTATATCTGTCGATGTTGGTAGATAGGGCAAGCTCGCGCATTACCATTATTGCCTCGACCGAAGGCGGGATGGATATTGAAAAAGTAGCTGCAGAAACACCTGAAAAGATTGCCACTATCTCTATTGATCCAGCAACAGGCCTGAAACCGCATCATATCAGAGCGGTTTCTCAGGCATTAAAGCTAGACGCTCAGACAGCTAAACAGGCAGGGGTATTTTTGACGGGCATGTATGACGCATTTTGTGGGTTAGATGCCTCATTGATTGAGATTAACCCACTTGTCGTGACCTCCTCAGGGGATTTGCTGGCACTAGATGCCAAAATGGGATTTGACGATAATGCCCTTTACCGTCAGCCAGAGGTGTTGGCATTACGCGATTTAAGCGAAGAAGATGAAAGCGAAGTAAAGGCATCTGAGTTTGATCTAAACTATATCAAACTTGATGGCAGTATTGGCTGTATGGTCAATGGTGCAGGGCTGGCTATGGCCACGATGGATATTATTAAGCTAGAAGGTGCAGAGCCTGCTAATTTCCTTGATGTTGGTGGTGCGGCAACGACCGAAAAAGTAACAGAAGCCTTCAAAATCATCCTGTCAGATAAAAATGTTGAAGGCATTTTGGTCAATATTTTCGGCGGCATTATGAGATGTGATGTGATCGCTGAAGGGGTCGTAACGGCTGCCCGCAATTTGGGTCTAACCAAGCCTTTGGTTGTCAGGCTAGAAGGCACCAACGTTGAAAAAGGCAAAGCTATTATGGCAGAATCAGGTCTGAAAATCATATCAGCCGATAATCTAGGTGATGCAGCAAAGAAAATTGTCGCTGCTGTGAAGGGGGAATAGTTATGGCTGTCCTAGTTGGTAACGATACACGCTTAATCTGTCAGGGCTTTACAGGCGCACAAGGCACATTTCATAGTGAACAAGCAATTGCCTATGGCACCAATATGGTTGGTGGTGTTACGCCCGGGAAAGGCGGTCAGACACATCTTGGCCTGCCAGTATTTGATTCAGTCGCTCATGCAATGGCGCAAACAGATGCAAATGCAACTGTTATCTATGTGCCGCCGCCATTTGCCGCTGATTCTATCCTAGAGGCAATTGACGCGAACATGCCGCTTATCGTCTGCATTACCGAAGGTATTCCAGTAAATGATATGGTGGCGGTAAAACGTGCGCTTGTTGGTTCTTCTAGCAGGCTTATTGGCCCGAACTGTCCTGGTGTTATCACACCTGGCGCATGCAAAATCGGTATTATGCCAGGCCATATTCATCAGGTAGGCAAGGTAGGGATTGTGTCTCGTTCAGGCACACTTACCTATGAAGCGGTTGCACAAACAACAGCTGCTGGTCTTGGCCAGTCAACCTGTATCGGCATTGGTGGCGATCCTGTGAATGGTACGAATTTTATTGATTGTCTAGATATGTTTCTTGCAGATGATCAGACAGAAGCCATTGTAATGATTGGTGAAATCGGAGGATCTGCAGAAGAAGAGGCGGCCGAATTTTATGCAGCCCAGCCGAACAAAAAACCAATAGCTGGCTTTATTGCAGGCCAAACAGCGCCACCAGGCAGGCGGATGGGTCATGCTGGCGCGATTGTTGCGGGTGGTTCAGGTGCAGCTTCAGATAAGATTGCGGCGATGCAGAAATCAGGCTTTGTGATGGCAGAATCACCCTCTGGACTAGGGGATGCTGTGTTGCAAGCGATCGCAAAATCATCTTAAAACAGGAAAAAGAGGCGCCATTAGGCTTGCCTGAATAGGTAAGTTAAGGTGAAATAAGACAATGTTTTTTTTGAGATTGACCCAAATACCGTTCTGAGGGGGCACACGCATGGATTCATCATTGCTTTCAGGCGCTAATGCAACATTCATTTCTGAAATGCAAACTGCATGGCAACAAAATCCGTCTTCTGTGCCAGTTGAATGGGCAGAATGGTTCGAGATGTTTGGCGCATTCACGGACACAGCAGAATATAAGCCAAGCTGGGGTAAAGAAGAAACTAAGATTGTTGGCGCACATGATCCTGAAGCGTCGATAAAGGCTGTCGCGCAAGGCATTGCTGGTAATCGTGATCTGATGGCAAGTGATGTTAGAAGTGCAACTTTGGATAGTTTGCGCGCCATTATGCTGATACGGGCTTACCGAATAAGAGGCCATTTGCTGGCCACGCTTGACCCGCTTGATTTGCAGGAAGAAGAAATTCATCCTGAGCTTGATCCAGCTAGCTATGGCTTTACAGCTGAAGATTATGACAGGCCAATTTTTATCAATAATGTGCTTGGTCTTGAAACAGCGACGTTGCGTGAAATTCTAGACATTGTCACCCGCACCTATTGCTCGACCATTGGTGTGGAATTTATGCATATTCAAGACCCTGCTCAAAAAGCGTGGATACAAGAACGGATTGAAGCTATTGGCAATCGCACTGAATTTACCAATAGAGGTAAGGTGGCGATTTTTGAAAAGCTGGTTGCGGCTGAAAAGTTCGAACAGTTTCTGCATAAAAAATATATAGGCACAAAGCGGTTTGGTCTTGATGGCGGTGAAGCCTTGATTCCAGCGCTTGAGCAAATTCTGAAGCGTGGCGGGCAGATGGGTCTGACAGAGGCGGTTATCGGCATGCCGCATAGAGGCAGGCTAAATGTGCTTCATAATGTGATGGATAAGCCGTTCCGAGCTATCATTTCCGAATTTTTGGGCAATCCATCAAATCCAGAGGAAGCTGGTGGTTCAGGCGATGTTAAATATCATATGGGCGCATCTTCAGATCGCCAGTTTGACGATAATGATATTCACCTTAGCCTTGCCCCTAACCCATCGCATCTTGAGATTGTTGACCCTGTGGTTGTTGGCCGTGTCAGAGCAAAGCAGGATCAGATAAATGATCATGAAAGAAGCAAGGTTTTAGGAATATTGCTACATGGGGATGCTGCTTTTGCGGGTCAGGGTGTTGTTGCAGAAACCTTTGCCTTTTCTGCGTTACGCGGGTATCGGTCAGGCGGCACGATACATATTATTGTTAATAACCAGATAGGCTTTACGACCAGCCCATCTTATTCACGTTCATCACCCTATCCAACAGATGTGGCAAAGATGGTGATGTCGCCAATTTTCCATGTGAATGGAGATGATCCAGAAGCAGTCGTGCATGCAGCGCGGATCGCGGTTGAATTTCGCCAGAGCTTTGGCTGTGATGTTGTCTTGGATATTTTCTGCTATCGCCGCTTTGGCCATAATGAAGGGGATGAGCCATCATTCACTCAGCCATTGATGTATAAGCAGATTAGCCAGCAACAGACAACACAGCAAAAATATGCTGACCAGCTGATCAAAGAAGGGGTGCTGACGGCTGAAAAAGTAGCCTCAATTCTAGATTCGCAGGAAGCCTATTTTAATGCGGAATTTGAAGCTGGAATGACCTTTAAGCCAAATAAGGCAGACTGGCTGGAAGGCCAGTGGACAGGCTTTACCAAAGCCTATGGCGATAAGCGGCGTGGTGAAACAGCCTCAACGCTAGATAGGCTGAAAAAAATAGGCAAGGTGATCACCACAATTCCAGATGATATCACGCCTCATAATAAATTGAAGCGAGTCGTAGATGCGCGCCGTACTGCGCTTGATTCAGGCCAGAATATAGACTGGGCAACAGCAGAACATCTGGCATTTGGTACCTTGTTGCTAGAGGGCAAAAAAGTGCGGCTGTCTGGCCAAGATAGTTGTCGTGGCACTTTTAGCCAGCGCCATTCTGTTTTTATTGATCAGGCATCTGAAACGCGCTACATCCCGCTATCTCATCTTTCTGACGGGCAGGCAGAGTTTGAAGTTATTGACTCGCCTTTATCAGAAGCATCTGTGATGGGGTTTGAATATGGCTTTGCGATGGCAGAACCAAATGCGCTGGTAATGTGGGAAGCTCAGTTTGGCGATTTTGCCAATGGTGCGCAGGTGGTTATTGACCAATTTATTTGTTCAGGCGAAGCAAAATGGTTGCGGATGAATGGGCTGGTTCTGCTATTGCCACATGGATATGAAGGTCAAGGGCCTGAACATTCGTCAGCTCGGCTTGAACGCTATCTCCAGCTATGTGCAGAAGATAATATGCAGGTAGTAAATTGTTCAACACCAGCAAATTATTTTCATGTGCTAAGGCGTCAGCTTCACCGTGATTTCCGCAAGCCGCTTATTGTGATGACACCAAAATCACTATTGCGCCATAAATCATGTGTATCTGATTTATCTGAAATGGCAGAAGGCACCTGCTTCCACAGAATTTTTGATGAAGCAAGTAGCGCCATAAATAACAAAAAGGTTAAGCGGGTTGTGATTTGTTCTGGCAAGGTTTATTACGATTTGCTGGCTGAGCGAGACAGCAATGCGATTGACGATGTAAAAATTATCCGTCTTGAGCAAATTTATCCATTCCCGCATAAAACACTGGTAGATATTCTGGCACAGACACCCAAAGCTGAGCTTGTTTGGTGTCAAGAAGAGCCTAAAAATATGGGAAGCTGGACATTTGTGCGTGACTATCTAGATGATGCAATGGGCGAAGCATCTATGAGCAATAGCCGCGCCATCTATGCAGGCAGAAAAGAGGCAGCGTCGCCTGCTACCGGGTCTGCCGCACGTCACAAACGCGAGCAAGAAGAGCTGGTTGCAGCTGCGCTTGGCAGAAAAAAACAGGGAATTGCCGCCGAATAGGCATCAAAATTATAGGATAAGGAAAAATTCATGAGCACAGAAATAAAAGTACCTGTACTTGGTGAATCAGTAGTTGAAGCAACTGTATCTCAATGGATGAAATCAAAGGGCGACGCGGTTCAGGCTGACGAGCCTATTGTTGAGCTTGAAACAGATAAGGTGACCTTAGAAGTGCCCTCACCTGTTGCTGGCGTAATCGAAGATATTGTGGCCGCCGAAGGTAGTACAGTAGGGGTAGATGCGTTGCTTGCGATTGTAGCAGAGGGCAAGCTAGCGTCTCAGCCTGCTACCGCGCCTGCCACTAAGCCAGAGGCGACGCCAAGCGCTGCGCCCGCACCTGCCGCCCCTGCGCCAGCCGCTACTAATTCTGCGGCCGCTGCCTCATTATCGCCTGCTGTTCGCAAGCTGGTTGAAGAACATCAGCTTAACCCAGCGGCGATAACAGGAACAGGAAAAGATGGCAGGCTGACAAAGGCAGATGTCAAATCTGCTATTGATTCTGGACAAGCACGCACCACAGGCCCTGCATTATCACCTGCATCTAGCACAGCATCTGCGCCTGTTGGTATCCGCTCAGATGATCCTCGCGAAGAGCGTGTGCCTATGTCACGTCTACGCCGCATCATAGCATCACGTCTGAAAGATGCTCAGAATACAGCGGCCATGCTGACAACCTTTAACGAGGTTGATATGTCTGCTGTGATGGCGCTTCGCTCGGAATATAAAGATGAATTTGAAAAGCAATATGGCGCACGTCTAGGCTTTATGGGCTTTTTTGTGAAGGCTGTAATTACGGGACTGACAGAATTTCCAGCTGTGAATGCTGAAATTCATGGTGATGATATTATCTATAAGAATTTCTATAATATTGGTGTCGCGGTTGGCACCCCACAAGGGCTGGTTGTGCCTGTGCTAAAGGACGCCCAGAATATGGGGCTTGCAGATATTGAAACAACCATTGGTGAATTTGGCCAGAAAGCAAGAGATGGCAAGCTAGGCCCTGCTGATATGGCAGGGGGTACATTTACCATTTCAAATGGCGGGGTCTATGGCTCATTGATGTCGACCCCGATTTTGAATCCGCCTCAAAGCGGTATTTTGGGTATGCATAAAATCCAAAAGCGCCCTGTGGCCATAGGCAATTCAGTTGAGATTAGACCGATGATGTATTTAGCATTATCATATGATCATAGAATTATTGACGGCCGAGAAGCGGTATCGTTTTTGGTGAGGGTGAAGGAATCAATCGAAGACCCACGCCGTCTTCTGCTTGGTGTCTAATCCAGCTAGCCACACCTATGAACATAAACCCATCAGCCAGAACGGGATGACATGCGATGAGTGAGCAAAAATTCGATCTAATTGTTATTGGGGGCGGGCCTGCAGGATATGTAGGGGCTATCAGGGCGGCACAGCTTGGCATGACAGTAGCCTGTATTGACAGGCGCGACACTTTGGGAGGCACCTGCCTTAATGTTGGATGTATTCCGTCAAAAGCGCTGTTACATGCATCTGAGAAATATGCTGATGCGGTTTCTGGTCATTTGGCTGATTTGGGCATCCGCTTTCAGAAAATAGGGCTAGATTTACCTGCCATGATGTCTGCAAAGGATGCGGTTGTGTCTAGCCTGACAGATGGTATAAATTTTCTGTTTCGCAAACATAAAATCACCAGACTAACAGGCACTGCTAGCATCACAGAAGCGGGTAAGGTTACAATTACACAGGGGGCTGATGCAGGTAGCTATCTGTGTGATAGAATCATGATCGCTACTGGCTCAGAGCCAGCCAGCTTGCCAAATATCAAGATTGATGAGAAGAAGATCGTCTCATCTACTGGCGCCTTGTCGCTGTCTAAATTGCCGAAAAAGATGGTGGTTATTGGGGCGGGCTATATTGGTCTTGAAATGGGCACAGTGTGGTCACGGTTGGGCACAGAGGTAGAGGTGGTTGAATTTCTGCCGCGAATTCTGCCTGGAATGGATTCTGAAGTGGCTAGTAAATTCAAAGCAATGCTGACAAAACAGGGGCTTGGTTTTCATCTCAATACTGCTGTGAAATCTGCTAAGGCAGGCCGCTCAGATGTTACGCTCAAGGTTGAAGATAATAAAACAGGTGAGATGCGTGAGATTAGCTGTGATATTGCATTGGTTGCAGTTGGCAGAACCCCAAACAGCCAAAATCTAGGTCTGGAAGCGCTAGGGGTTGAATTAACGGCAAAGGGCCAGATTGTTGTTGATGAGGATTTTGAAACAAATATTGAGGGCATTTTTGCAGTTGGTGATGTAATTGAAGGTCCGATGCTAGCGCATAAGGCAGAGGAAGATGCGGTAGCAGCGGTTGAAATTATGGCAGGTCAGGCAGGTCATGTGGATTATAATCTTGTGCCAGGCATTGTCTATACAGCGCCAGAAATTGCCACGCTTGGGGCTACGGAAGATAGCCTGAAGGAACAGGGCGTTGATTATCAAAAAGGGGTATTTCCGTTTCTGGCAAATAGCCGTGCAAAAGCAACAGGCCATACTGATGGATTTGTAAAAATTCTGGCTGATAGCAAAACAGACAAGGTTCTAGGCTGTCATATTATTGGCCATGAGGCAGGCACCTTAATTCATGAAGTTGCAACCGCGATGGCATTTGGGGCGTCATCTGAAGATATTGCCCGTACCTGTCATGGTCATCCAACAATGAATGAAGCTGTCAAAGAAGCTGCATTAGCCGTTGATGGCAGAGCGATTCATATCTAGCTTAGCCCTGTTATAGCGCCAATAGCCTGCTAGATATTAGCTGGTTTTGGTGCTTGATCGTGGATGAATATCCTGATGCAATGCCGCCAGTTTGGTAGCATTAACATGGGTATATCGCTGGGTTGTTGACAGGCTTTCATGACCCAAAAGTTGTTGGATAGCTCGCAAATCGCCACCATTGCCTAGCAATTCAGTAGCAAATGCATGGCGCAAGGCATGTGGTGTGATATGGGACGGCAGGTCAAGTGTCACCCTAAGCTGTTCAACCAGCCTTTGCACTGCCCGTGCATTAAGCGGTGCGCCTCGAGTTGATCTGAATAATGCCTCACTGCCCTCTGGCTGGAATGGACAGCTTGCCGCTGCCCGATTGACAGCTTCGGCAACCACGCCCAGCACAGGGACATCTCTGTCTTTATTGCCTTTGCCTGTAATGGTTATCCACTCGCCAAGCGGTATGTTTGAGGCCTGAAGTGACAAGGCTTCAGAAATACGAAGCCCCACCCCATATAACAGCATCAGCACTGCAAAATCTCTGTCTTTTTGCCAGTCTGCGACAGGGCGCTTAAACACTGCTTCTAGCAACTGTGTCATATTCAGACTATCAATTGTTTTCGGAATATGATGTGGCTGTTTTGGCGCTTTCATCCAGCTAATATCATCAATATCGAATAAATTTCGTCTTATGCCAAAACGGTAAAAACTGCGCAGGCTTGAGATTCGTCTAGCAATGGTTGCGCGTGAATGCAGCTCTTGCTGTTCTGCCAGGAATTGGCGGAATATAGCACGGCTAGGGGGCACAATTTCAGCCTTTTGCCTGTTAAGAAATGACATATAAATGTCAAAATCACGTTGATAAGCATCTAATGTGGGCGCTGAAAATCTGCGTTCCTGTTCAAGCCAGTTAGCCCATGCCTTTAGCCAGTTCAGGGGTGTTGAGTGCAGTCTTGGCGTTTGTGTCATGCTATCCTTTTATGCGCGTTACATCTTGGCTTTCCAGACAGGCAAGCAAAGCCACGCCCACAATTTCAGCAAGATTGGTCAGCAATGTCTGTCCTTGATCAGGAGAAAAGCTTGTTTCTGTGCGGCCTGCCAGAATAAGAACAGAGCCTTTAATTGGCGGCAATAGCTGGTCTGGCAAGGCAATAGCAGCCATGCTTGCCAAAGGGGTTGAAAATAATCCGCTATATTTTGCAGGGCCAAGATAAATCTGCTTTGCATCCAGAATCTCAGCTATCTTGCTATCCTCAAGAATCAGAAACCCTGCTTCTTCTGCGCCATCAATAGCTGTTGAGGCTGGCATAATAAGCCGTGCGCCAGCCAACGAGAAAATGATCGGCAATTCTTCATCTACCATCTGGCCAAACGCTGTTAAATCAGTACAGGCCAAAAAGCCCAATGTGGCGTGATGAAGTGCCTGCCAATGTGCCATATTCACACTTGCCGCCTCTATCAGGCTTTTATTGGCTTTTGACAGGCGGCGTGCTTCTTTTCTGGCTTGTGCAGCTATTCTGCCTGTCGCATCAATAAGCTTTTGGGCATGCGCAGGATAATGGGTTTTCAAAAATTCGGGATGGGCGTCCAAATAATCTAGCACCTGCTGTTCTGTCACCAAAGAAGGCTTGCTCATCATTAACGCCCTAATTCATCATCCTTGCTGATTTACATAATACCAGAATCTGCTCTCAAAACTGGCTATAAAATAGATTGTCCTGTTTTTTCCCAATCTGCCAGAAAGGCATCTAGCCCTTTATCGGTAAGCGGATGCTTATAAAGCTGGCTTAAAATAGATGGCGGAATGGTGACAACATCTGCGCCGATAATCGCGGCATCTGTTACATGCTGAGTGCTTCTGACAGAGGCGACCAGCACTTCTGTGGCAAAATCATAATTTGTGTAAATATCAATAATATCACTTATCAGCCCCATACCATCTTGACCAAGATCATCAAGCCTGCCCACAAAAGGCGAGATAAATCGTGCGCCTGCCTTTGCGGCAAGCAATGCCTGACCTGCGGTAAAACATAAGGTAACATTTACCATAATACCTTGATCAGAAAGCTCAGCGCATAACTGCAACCCATCTGGGGTAAGCGGCACTTTAATCGCCACATTATCTGCAATCGCAGATAGCACATCTGCTTCTTTGCGCATGGTAGCCAGATCAGTTGCGGTTACTTCTGCACTCACAGGACCTGGAACAAGCTTACATATATCAGCGATAGTCTGTTTAATATCTCGTCCTGACTTTGCAATCAAAGAAGGGTTAGTTGTAACCCCGTCAATCATTTGCGAGTCAAGAAGTGACGAAATTTGGTCTATATCTGCGGTATCAAGAAAAATTTTCATCTGTCTGTCTCTTATCTTTCTGGCGGATATCTGAAGGCTAGATTTTATCACCTACAGATTTACCCTGATTGAGCCACATGTTACTGTGAGGGCTCAGCCAAAGGCAACAGCAAAATAGGGATTGTAATAGATTATTACCAATCAGCCAGGTGGTGATACTTAGCTGACTTTTGTAAGCTGGCTAATTATCATAAGCTAGGCATGTGCCTGTGTTGAATCATGTGCCGTGTTGAATTATGAAAGATCATAGTGAATCCCCAGATGACAGATAATTTTCCTAAGACAGCACAGACCAAGATAGGAGGCGGCGTTCGCTATCAAGTCGCTGTGCCTGTGCCGATAATGCGCACAGATAAACCTATTTATGACTATCTGGCAGATGCTAGCTTTCAGCTATCACGCGGTGATATTGTGCTGGTGCCATTGGGCAAACAGCAAGTGTGGGGGATTGTAATTGGCTTACAAGATAAGACAGACCTGCCACTAGATAGGCTAAAACACATTATTAGCAAAGCAGATTTGCCGCCAGTAAATGAGGTGAATTTGAACTATTTGGAGCAGCTATCAAATTGGACTGTTGCGCCGTTTGGCGCTGTGATGAAGCTGATGCTAAATTGCCCGCAAGCGCTGGTGCCGCCGCCGCAACAAATGCGCTATCGGCTGGCAGATAATTGGCAAGATATACTAGCTGAAACAGATATCAAGATCACGGCACAGCGCCAGCGGCTAATTGACTTTATGTCAGATGCTCCTGCAATGAGTCTATCTGATCTGGCGCGCGAATCAGCCTCAGGCACTTCTGTTATTTCTGCCTTGCGGACAGCAGGTATTATTATCCAGCAACCAGTATATCCAGAGGCTGACCTGCCAAAAATAACCCCATCTCATGCAGATAGGCTGTCTGAACGGCTTAAGCTAAACGAAACCCAGCACTCTATTGCAGACAAGATCACCCCCTTTCTTGATAGCGGGTTTTCAGCCCATCTAATTGATGGTGTGCCAGGTTCTGGCAAAACAGAGCTATATTTCTGGCTGGTTGCTAGACAGGTTATCCGTGCCTCTCAGCGTTCACAGAAAACCACGCTTTCAGGGGGGCAGATTATCATTATGTTGCCTGAGATTGTGCTGACAACGCCATGGCAGGATAGATTTTCACAATGGTTCGGCATTGCCCCCCTTATCTGGCATTCTTCTATGCCAATGCGCCAGCGCCGCACTATCTGGCGAAAGGCGATACGCGGTGAGCCAATGGTTATTGCAGGGGCACGATCTTTGCTCTCTCTTCCCTTTTCAGATTTGGGCATGATCATTGTTGATGAAGAACATGATAGCTCGTTCAAACAGGAAGAAATTGTCAGCTATCAGGCGCGTGATATGGCACTAATGAGGGCAAAAATTCACAATATTCCTATTTTGCTTGCTAGTGCTACCCCCTCGTTAGAAAGCTGGGTCAGAGCCACTGGTGAGGGTGGCGCACAGCATAAGGACTGGCATTATTGGCCATTATCTCACAGATTTGGGATGAGCAAATTACCGCAGGTTGATCTAGTAGATTTGCGCCTTAATCGTCCAGAGGCAGGTAAATGGATATCCCCCCAAATTAAAGATAAAATCACACACCAGCTTTCGGCGGGCAGGCAAAGCCTGTTATTTCTTAATCGCAGAGGCTATGCGCCGATGACTGTTTGTAGCGGTTGCGGCTATCGGATGGCCTGTCATCAATGTGATTCGCTTCTGGTAACCCATCGTCTGGCGGGTAATCGCCAATGCCATATTTGTGGATATACAGAACAGCTAACCCCTCATTGTCCATCATGTGACACCAAAGATAGCCTGGTTGCGGTAGGGCCTGGTGTTGAGCGGCTTGTCGAAGAGGTGCGGGCAGAATTTTCTGAAGCGCGAGTCTGTATTTTATCCAGTGATTTTGTATCTCAGGCAGGGTCAGCAGAATTATTGCTTGAGCAGATCATCAATAATGAGGTGGATATTATTGTTGGCACACAAATGGCGGCCAAAGGGCATCATTTCCCTCATCTGGATTTTGTGGGGGTGATAGATGCTGATCTTGGCTTAGGCGGGGGTGATTTGCGTGCGGCAGAAAGAACCTATCAGCTATTATGGCAGGTGGCAGGCAGAAGTGGCAGAGAATCAGGGCTTGATGGTCATGTGCTGATCCAAACCTATCAGCCTGAACATCCTGTGATGCAGGCATTACATAGCCCGAATATAGCTAGCAACATGCCAGATGAATCAGACAAATTGGCAGATGCGTTAAAGCGCAGACGCAGATTCATGCAGGCTGAAGCTCAAAATCGGAAAGCTGCTGGTATGCCGCCTTTCGGACGGCTTGCCGCGCTGGTGCTAAGTTCAACAGATATTGTCAAGCTAGAGCAGGCAGTTGGGTTATGTGAACAACAGCGCCCCGCTTATGCAGATACCCATATTTACGGACCTGCGCCTGCGGTTCTGTCTCGTGCCCGTGGCCAGTTCAGGATGCGGTATCTGGTGCGTGCAGACACTCATGTATCTGTTCAGGCCATTCTGCTTGGCTGGCTTAGAGACATAAAATTACCGCATGGTGTGCGCGCGCATTGCGATATAGATCCCTATAATTTTATGTAGCAGATAGCTGTTTTCAGCCCTTCTGTCACATAACTGGCCAGATAAGCTGATAAACAGGGGATAAATTGCCGCAGAAACCACTTTTTTAAGAGCAGTCTACTTGTTTTTCAGTAGGGGTTATGGTAGTCCCCAATCATCAATTTTTTTTCACTGATATGTCTGCATGAATTTTTCGCAGAAAATCAAGTGATGACATATTTAAGAGGGTCTGGGTCGTGAGCTCAAATGCAAAAGGTCTTGCTGGACGGTACGCAGGTGCACTTTATGATCTGTGTGTTGATGCAAAAGCAACAGATACTGTTCTGTCCGACCTGAAAGCCTTTAAGGCACTTATTTCTGAAAATACATCTCTATCACAGCTGGTAAACTCGCCTGTTTATTCACGAGAGCAGCAGGCCGCAGCAATGCTGGCAATTGCCGAAAAAGCAGGTGCGCACCAGCTGACAGCAAAATTTATTGGCGCAGTGGCACAGAATGGCCGCCTGTTTGCCCTTGCACAGATTATTGACGCATTTTCGGCTGAAGTGGCTCATCGCAATGGTGAGGTTTCAGCCGAAGTTATTAGCGCTGTTGCTCTTGATTCATCAAGGGAAGCGCTGGTTAGAAAAACAGTCTCAGATATTGCTGGGTCTGAAAAGATATCGCTGGAGATGAAGGTTGATCCTGCATTGATCGGCGGTCTTGTGGTGCGTATTGGTTCTCGTTTAATCGATACTTCAATCAAAACCAAACTTAGCCGGCTTGAAGCCGCAATGAAGGGTGTAGCGTGATGGATATTCGTGCGGCTGAAATTTCAGCAATCCTCAAGGATCAAATTACAAACTTTGGCAGTGAGGCTGAAGTCACAGAAGTTGGTCGTGTTCTGTCAGTGGGTGATGGTATTGCCCGCGTGTATGGTCTGGATCAGGTGCAGGCAGGTGAGCTTGTAGAATTTGACGGTGGCATTAAAGGCATGGCACTGAACCTTGAGACAGATAATGTCGGTGTGGTTGTTTTTGGCAATGACAGAGGGATTAAAGAAGGTGATACAGTTCGCCGTACCTCGTCTATTGTGGATGCGCCTGTTGGTATGGGGCTTCTTGGCCGCGTTGTGGATGCGCTTGGCAATCCAATTGATGGCAAAGGCCCTATCAAGAAAGTAAAGCGCACACGCGTTGAGGTGAAGGCGCCTGGCATCATGCCGCGCCAGTCAGTGCATGAACCAATGCAGACAGGCCTGAAGGCGATTGACAGCCTTATCCCAATCGGACGTGGTCAGCGTGAATTGATTATTGGTGACCGTCAGACAGGTAAGACAGCGATTGCTATCGATACGTTTATCAACCAGAAAGCTGTAAATGATGCGGCTGGCTCTGATGACTCTAAAAAGCTATTTTGTATTTATGTTGCTGTTGGTCAGAAGCGTTCTACGGTTGCACAGATTGTGCGCTCGCTTGAAGAAAATGGCGCGATGGAATATTCGATTGTGGTCGCAGCTACCGCCTCAGACCCTGCACCAATGCAGTTTTTGGCACCCTATACTGCATCTGCAATGGGTGAATATTTCAGAGATAATGGCATGCATGCGCTGGTTGTGTTTGACGATCTGTCAAAACAGGCTGTTGCCTATCGCCAGATGAGCTTGCTTCTTCGTCGTCCGCCAGGCCGTGAAGCCTATCCTGGTGACGTGTTCTATCTGCATTCACGCTTGTTAGAACGTGCTGCAAAGATGAATGCGGATAATGGTTCTGGCTCATTGACAGCATTGCCTGTTATTGAAACACAGGCTGGTGACGTATCTGCCTACATTCCTACAAATGTGATTTCGATTACAGATGGCCAGATCTTCTTGGAAACAGATCTATTCTATAAAGGTATCCGCCCTGCTGTGAATGTGGGTCTTTCAGTGTCTCGTGTGGGTTCTGCTGCACAGATTAAGGCGATGAAGCAGGTGGCTGGTTCAATCAAGCTGGAATTAGCGCAATATCGTGAAATGGCGGCTTTCGCCCAGTTTGCCTCAGACATGGATGCCTCAACAAGACAGCTTCTTGAAAGAGGCGCACGTCTTACTGAATTGCTGAAACAGCCTCAATATAGCCCGATGGTTGTTGAAGAGCAGGTGGCAGTTATCTTTGCGGGTGTGAAAGGCTATCTAGATAAGATTGCTCTTACCGATATTGGCCGCTTTGAAGAAGGTCTGCTTGATATGCTAAGAGGGTCAGGTCAGGATATTCTGGCTGCGATCAGAGATGAGCAGGCTATTTCTGAAAAGACTGAAACCAAGCTTCGTAGTGCAATTGAATCATTTGCCAAGAGCTTTGCCTAAGGGCTGAATTGAGAGCTTAACTCTGATTCCCGCGCTATGTGGGCGGGGTCAGGGCTGATAGCAAGGGAGTATCCAAGACGATGGCAAATCTGAAGGATCTGAAAACACGGATTAACAGTGTCAAATCAACGCAGAAAATTACCTCTGCGATGAAGATGGTCGCTGCTGCCAAATTACGCCGCGCACAGGAAGCTGCCGAATCTGGCCGTCCATATGCGCACCGCATGAGCGAGGTCATTTCTAGCCTTGCCAGCAAGGCAGATAAACAGTCCGCATCCGAGCTTCTGGTAGGCCGTCAGAATAATGCCACGCATCTGCTGGTTGTGGTGTCTGCTGATAAAGGTCTTTGTGGCGGTTTTAATGGGTCAATCGCACGTTCTGCTAGGCTTGAAGTTGCCAAAGCTAAATCAGAAGGCAAAAATATTAAGCTGTATTTTGTTGGCCGCAAGGCAGCAGATGCACTTCGTTCAGAAGAGCTTGCTGAGATTTTTGCTCATGTTGAAAATGTGCAAGGTTCGGACATTGCATATGGTGATGCAGCAGATATTGCGAGCAAAATTATTGCTGGATTTGAGGGGGGCGAATTTGATTCAGTCTCTTTGCTATATAACCGTTTTATTAACGCTATCACGCAGGCTGTAACGCATAAATCACTTATTCCTGCTGAAATTGATAGCACAGAAACAGACATAGAGGCTGGCCTTTCAGCTAGCTTTGAATATGAGCCTGAAGAATCTGAATTGCTGGCCGATTTGTTGCCGCGCAATTTATCTACACAGATTTTCAGCGCTCTACTTGAATCTTCGGCTGCTGAACTGGCGGCCAGAATGACAGCGATGGATAATGCCACCCGCAATGCAGGTGATATGATTGATCGTCTAACCCTTGTTTATAACCGTACCCGTCAGGCAAACATCACCAAAGAGCTGATTGAAATCATCTCTGGTGCTGAGGCGCTTTAGGGTACATCAGACCAAGAAACCGCTGGAGTCACGCGATATGGCAAAAAATGCAGTTGGAAAAGTCAGCCAGGTAATCGGTGCTGTTGTTGACGTTGAATTTGATGGGGCTATTCCCGATATCTTAAATGCGCTGGAAGTTGACAATAATGGTCAGCGATTAGTGCTGGAAGTTGCACAGCATCTGGGTGAAAACACAGTGCGTACCATTGCTATGGATGCAACTGAAGGTCTGGTTCGTGGCGCTAAGGTTGAAGATACAGGCGCGCCTATCTCAGTGCCAGTTGGCCCTGAAACATTAGGCCGTATCATCAATGTAATCGGTGAGGTGATTGATGAAGGAAAGCCGCTTAAGGCAAAGACATATTTCCCTATTCACAGAACTGCACCTGAATATGTTGACCAGTCTACAGAAGCAGAAATCCTGGTGACAGGCATTAAGGTTATCGACCTGCTTGCCCCTTATGCAAAGGGTGGTAAGATTGGCCTATTTGGTGGCGCTGGTGTTGGCAAGACGGTAACAATCATGGAATTGATCAACAATGTTGCGAAAGCACATGGTGGTTATTCTGTGTTTGCTGGTGTTGGCGAGCGTACCCGTGAAGGGAATGATTTATACCATGAAATGGTTGAATCAGGCGTTATTGACACCAAAGGCGATAGCTCAAAAGCAGCACTGGTTTATGGCCAGATGAACGAGCCTCCTGGTGCGCGTGCGCGTGTTGCTTTGACAGGCCTTACATTAGCTGAATATTTCCGTGATGAAGAAGGTCAAGATGTGCTGTTCTTCGTGGATAATATCTTCCGCTTTACGCAAGCAGGCTCAGAAGTGTCTGCTCTGCTAGGACGTATCCCATCTGCGGTGGGATATCAGCCAACTTTGGCAACAGATATGGGCGCGTTGCAGGAACGTATTACCTCAACAAATAAGGGCTCAATCACTTCGGTTCAGGCGATTTATGTGCCTGCGGACGATTTGACAGACCCTGCACCTGCAACATCATTTGCGCACCTTGACGCAACAACTGTGCTGTCACGCCAGATTGCCGAGCTAGGTATTTATCCTGCGGTTGACCCGCTTGATTCTACCTCTCGTGTGCTTGACCCGCGGGTTGTGGGTGACGAGCATTACACAGTGGCACGTCAGGTTCAAGAAATCCTACAGCAATATAAGTCACTTCAGGATATTATTGCTATTTTGGGCATGGATGAACTATCTGAAGAAGATAAGCTTACTGTGGCACGTGCGCGTAAGATTCAGCGCTTCTTGTCTCAGCCATTCCATGTTGCCGAAGTCTTTACAGGCACACCTGGCGCATTTGTAAGCCTAGAAGATAGCATTAAGGGCTTTAAGGGCATTGTAGCTGGTGATTATGATGAATTGCCAGAAGCTGCCTTCTATATGGTAGGCACAATTGACGAAGCGATTGAAAAGGGCAAGAAGCTGACATCAGAAGCTGCCTAACGAGCATCTGATAGTCACGTTTTTCTGATAAGGGCAACTCAAAATGGCAGAAACAACGCAATTAGAATTGGTAACACCACGCAGTGTCATGGTAAGCCGTGATGTTGAAATGGTTGTTATTCCAGCCAGTGAAGGGCTGATGGGTGTGTTGCCACGTCATGCACCTGTGCTAGCTGGCCTGTCGCGCGGTATCGTAGAAATTCATGAATCTGGTAAAGTAACAGACAGAATCATGATCGATGGCGGTCTTGCAGAAGTTGGCGGCGACGTAGTCACTATTCTGGCAGAGCGTGCGGTTGACCTGTCAAAAGTAACAAGCCAAGAACTATCAGAACGCGCCCGCGCAGCATCAGATGCAGAAGCCGATTTTCTAAATGAGGCTATCAAAGCACTTTAGCATAATGCGCCCAAAACCATATCAATACCCTGCCCTTCATAGTGGCAGGGTTTTTTATTTCAGAATTTCAGAAAAGCTATCAATCACTGTCTGATAGACAGGGCGCTTAAACACAACCGCACGTGCCATCAATTCATCAGGGCTAAGCCATGCCCATTCTCTAAATTCAGGCTCATCTGTTTGGATGTTTATATCTGCATCAGAGCCAGTAAAATTCAGTGCGATCCAACATTGGCGTTGACCACGATACTGACCTTGCCACAAATTATCTGCAAGCGGGCGCGGAATGTCATAATTCAGCCATTCAGGATGGATTGACGCAATCACCGCCTTGTCTGTGCCAATTTCCTCTTTCATTTCACGGAAACAGGCTTGCTCTGTTGTTTCGCCCTCATCAATCCCGCCTTGCGGCATTTGCCATGCTTCGGCTCTATTGTCGATACGCTGGCCAGCAAAAATATTGCCAGAGCTATTTACAAGCATGATACCAACACAAGGACGATAGGGACGCGTTTCATAGGCAAGCATTACAACATCTTCTTTCTAACAGCCTGAATAGTGATTAGCCCATGCATGGGCGGGATCAATCAGCATAGCTGATTGCCTAGCTGTCAAGATTACCAAATATTGTAAGGCCTTTCAACAGATCAAGGGCACGTGCAAGCTGAAAATCTATTTCGGCTGGGTCAACATCTTCTGTTTTAGCCGTTTCATTGCCCTCTTCTGCTTCACCTGATTTATCAAGCGCGCCACGCAGATTTTCTTCTCTGATAGGCCCGCCCTCCAGCTTTTCAATGCGGGCTAGCGCAACTTCAATGTCTGGCTCAATCCCTTTTGCTTGAATAGATACACCAGACGGGGTGAAATACCGCGCTGTGGTTAGCCGAATGGCTCCATGTCCTGGCATTGGCTGGATAGTCTGAACTGACCCCTTGCCAAAAGAACGTGTCCCCATCAAAATAGCCCGTTTATGGTCTTTTAACGCGCCAGCTACAATTTCAGACGCAGAGGCAGAACCAGAATTTATCAGCACTACAACGGGCATACCATTGGTGATATCTCCAGGACGGGCATAGGCATGTTGAATATCGCCTTCATCTCTGCCGCGTGTTGATACAATTTCACCCTTTTCCAGAAAGGCATCTGAAATGCTAATGGCTTCAGACAGCAAACCCCCCGGATTATTCCGTAAGTCAATGATCAGCCCATCCAGCCCATTTGCGGCCTCTTCTTGTAATTCAGCTAGTGATTTTTCAAGGCCAGGTGTTGTCTGTTCTGAAAAGGTTGTGATTCTGATATAGCCAATATTGTCGTACAGCCTATGGCGTACTGATTTGATTTTAATTTCATCTCTGATAATGCTGACCTCAAAAGGCTCTTCATCTGCTCTTTGGATAATCACAATCACCTCTGAGCCAACTCTGCCTCTCAGCTTCTCAACAGCCTCTGTCAGCGTCACCCCGATGATTGATTCTCCATCAACTGAGACAATCAGATCTTCAGGCTGGATACCTGCATTAGCCGCAGGCGTATCATCAATTGGTGATACGACCTTCAAAAACCCGTCTTCCATTGTCACTTCAATGCCAAGCCCGCCAAATTTTCCGCTTGTCTGAACCTGCATCTTTTTGAAATTATCATCTGGCAAATAGGCAGAATGTGGATCAAGCGAGGTAAGCATGCCGTTAATAGCTGCCTCGACCAGCTCTTTATCTGATATTTCTTCTACATATTCGGCTCTGACACGCTGAAACACATCCCCAAACAGGGTGAGCTGTCTATATGTTTCTTCGCGTTCATCAGACTGAGCAGGGCGTTGCGCAGACAGGATAAAGGCGGCTGTAATGCTGATGGTGATGAGCAGAAGGACATTCAGCCATAACCGTGATGATAATCTGAAACCTGACATAATCGGGAGTATTTCCTTTTTCTCGAAACCTAAAAATAGGCGATCCTATTTAGCTATATTTCCTATCGCTCAGTAACGCTACTGCCATGATCTAGCTCTAGTGTGCCACTACCCGCCATAATGATGCAAGAACCCTATCCAGATCTAAGCAAAGATTTACCACTCATCGCATCAGAGGGCGTTAGCGATAATAATGTTAGCAATGTTGGTGCCAAATCAGACAGCCCGCCATCTGCCAGCATATCCGCCTCGCCTCTATGGGCAGAAACCCAAATACAGGGAACCTGATTAGTCGTATGCGCTGTATGGGCAGATTGTGCCGCCTCATCCCACATCACCTCACAATTTCCATGATCTGCGGTGATGATTAACTCACCCCCTGCCGCCAGAATCGCTGTCTCTAATTGGCCAATCGCTGCATCAACTGTTTCAACTGCATCAATCGCCGCCGATATATCACCTGTATGGCCAACCATATCAGGATTGGCAAAATTCAAGATAATCAGATCATGGCTATGCGATGTAATTGCCTGTAAGGCAAAACCAAGCACCTGATCAGCGGACATTTGCGGCGCTAGATCATAGGTTGCCACTTTCGGCGATTCAGCCATTTTTCTGTCTTCACCACCAAATGCTGTTTCTTGGCCACCATTAAAAAAGAAGGTCACATGCGGGTATTTTTCTGTTTCTGCAAGGCGCAACTGAGACATGCCAGCACTCGCCACAATTTCACCCAGCCCACCAGATAAATCAGCAGGCCCAAATAAGGCAGGAATATGGGCAAGATCATCACTTAGCGGGGTCATTGATAGAGCTGGCCCTTGATAGCATGGCGATAGCGCAAGATTGGTTAATGAAAACCCTGAATCATATAATGCTGTCTCATCAGGGGCATAGAATGCGCGCATAAATTGGCGCGCCCTATCTACCCTGAAATTGGCCATGATAATCCCGTCACCTTCTGCCATTCCATGATAATCTGCAAGTACAGTAGGGCTGATAAACTCATCTGTCTCGCCACGCTGATATGCCTCATTCAGTGCGGTTAGTGCGGTATCTGCATGATAGGGTGCTGTGCCAGATTCAACCACTGAAACAAAGCGCTGTGTTCGCTCCCACCGCCTGTCTCTATCCATCGCAAAATAGCGCCCTGTCAGACTGGCTATTACTACCTCATCTGGCAGGCGGGCTAGAAATTCTGGCAATTCATCTGCACTACTTTTTGGCATCCGATCTCTGCCATCAGAAATAAGATGAAGCGCAACAGGCACTTGTAAATTTGTCAATATCTGGGCAAGTGCAATAATATGCGTGCTATGGGCATGCACGCCGCCACATGAGCTAAGCCCTGTAAGATGAGCTGTCTTGCCTGTCTGTTTAAGCCTATCTGCAAACCTAAGCAATTCAGGGTGGCTTGCCAGCTCACCAGCGGCGATCGCATCATGGATGCGGGGTAAATCCTGCTTGATTATCCTGCCAGAACCGATTGTCATATGGCCAACTTCAGAATTTCCGGGTTGGCCATCTGGCAGGCCTACCGCTGCTTCTGAGGCATCCAGCCTGCTATGCGGATAATGTGCCCACAGCCTATCAAAATTGGGTGTATGGGCTTGTGTCACCGCATTATAAGGGCTTTCAGGGGCTATGCCCCAGCCATCCATAATGCACAGCATTACAGGCTTTTTCATTGAATGTGAGGGTGTATCATTCTGCATCATTATCACAAATATATATCACACAACCATCTGACAGCAATAGCTGACTAGCCATGATGATAGGGGTGTCCACTAAGGATCATTTCAGCCCGATAAAGCTGTTCTGCTAGCATTGCCCGACATAGCATATGTGGCCATGTTGCCGCGCCAAATGCGATTATGCGATCAGCCCGCGCTAGAAGCGCGCTATCATGGCCATCTGCACCGCCAATTGCGAAATAACAGGCTGGCCGCCCATCATCTCGAAGCTGGCTAATGATCTCTGCTAGGGTTTCTGAGCTTGTATCTTTGGCGGTGGGATGCAGGCATATAAGCGCTGAGCCAGCTGGTGCTTGGCGTTCGACAAACTGGCTTAGTTTGTATGATTCATCATAGGTGCGTTTCAGCCCTGCGGGCAATTTTGATTCTGTCTCAAACAGACCTGCCTTATGAGGCAGTCGATTCAGAAACTGTTCAGTCAATTCCTTTTCAGGACCAGCTTTGGCACGCCCTATGGCAATGATACCTAGCTTCATATCTAGCTTTCAGCAGAGATATGAACAATATCCTCGCCAGCCGACTTATCCCACATTTTTTCAAGCTGATAAAATTCTCGTACCTCTGGACGGAAAAGATGCACAATCACTTCTGCTGTATCAAGCAACACCCAATCAGCCTGTCCGACCCCTTCTTTTCCGAGAATATTGATACTATTTTGCTTCAATTTCCGTTCCAGATGGTCAGCCATAGATGCCACTTGACGTGATGATGTGCCAGAGGCAATCACCATATAGTCAGCTATGCTAGATTTTCCTGAAAGTGAGATTGAGACGATATCAATTGCTTTATCATCTTCAAGTGATGAAGTAATTATGTCTTTGACCTGATGTGGCGTCAGCTCATCATCTATCTGTGTAATCTGTCATCTCCTTAACATATTATGATTACGCTATGCGCTGATGAACCAGCCCTGTCTAGCGTCTCATGGGCTTAGTTTAACGATAATTTGGCTGGCTGGCAAGATTTCTGGGCATATGACAGCTTATATTAGCTGCTTATTCTTGCGGATAGCTGTTGCAGACAGGCTGTTATGGGTGAAATGCTCAAAATACCAGCCACGCTGTGTTTTGCCTAAGATAGATGCTGTCTTGCGCCTTAGATTCCGCCTTGCAATTGCAGCCCCTTTGCTGGCAAGTGCCTGATAATTATAGCCTGGCCTGCCCATAATCATCACAGCAGACAGTCTCATTAGTTGCCGCGCCTGTTGCCATTCAGGAAGCTGAATCAGGTTATCAGCGCCCATAATCCAGATTAGGTCACAGCATCTAACTGCGCGCCTTAGATGTGTAAGGGTATCTATTGTGCGGGTAGAGCTTTGATGTGCCTCAAACTCTGAGACCCGTATCCAGCGCGGCAGATTAAGGCTTCGTGCATAGTCGATACGCTGTGAAAATAGCGCCATATCATCTCTCTGCTTTAGCGGATTCTGCGGGCTTACTATCCACCAAACCTCGTCAAGCTGGGCTATTTTTCTGGCAGCGATGCTGATGTCAAGATGTCCTTGATGGGCAGGGTTGAACGAGCCGCCCATAATCCCGATTCGCATTTTCAATCTGGGATGATGACGCAATGGCAGTATATGGCGATGATGGGTGGGCTTACGCGCGGGTCTGGCCATTGCCTCTTACAACATATTTGAAACTGGTAAGTTGTGCCGCCCCAACAGGCCCTCTTGCATGCATTCTGCCTGTGGCAATGCCGATTTCAGCGCCCATGCCAAATTCGCCCCCATCCGCAAACTGGGTTGAGGCATTATGCATCACGATAGCGCTGTCAATCTGTGTAAGAAATCTCTCTGCTTCGGCGCTATTTTCAGTAATAATGCTTTCTGTATGGCCGCTACTATGCGTCCGTATATGTCCGATAGCATCATCAATACCAGCTACTATTTTCATCGCTACGATTGGCGCCAGAAATTCACAGCCAAAATCTTCCTCTGTTGCTGTAATGACCTTATTATGCAAGGACTGGATCGTGCTATCGCCACGAACCTCGCATCCGCCGTCAATCAAGGCAGCAATAACTGAGCTGATCACAGCCCTGTCAAGCAGATGATCTATCAATATGGTTTCTGTGGCGCCGCAAATACCGACTCGGCGCAATTTTGCGTTCACAGCAATATCTACTGCTGTTTGCGGATCAGCCTCTGCGCCGATATATAGATGACAGATACCTTCAAGATGGGCAAATACTGGCACGCGCGCTTCTGATTGCACACGTTCAACCAGCCCCTTACCGCCACGCGGTATGATCACATCAATCTCACCTGTTGCCTGCAGCATTGCGCCAACGGCCATTCTGTCAGTGGTAGGGATGATTTGCACGGCATCAATCGCAATAGCTGTCCTAGCAAGCGCCTCTCTCATCAGGCTGGTCAGCAAGGTGCTGGTATGTTGAGAATCACTACCAGCCCTCAGAATAACAGCATTGCCTGACTTCAATGCTAGACCAGCCGCATCAATCGTGACATTGGGGCGTGCTTCATAAATCACACCAATTACGCCAAGTGGGGTTGACATACGGGTAATATCCAGCCCAGACGGCACTGTCCAGCGTGCCAGCTCAACGCCAAGCGGGTCATCAAGACTAGCGATATCTTCAAGCCCCTTTGCCATTGCTTCAATCCGCTCACCTGTCAGGCTTAGCCTGTCAATATAGGCATCTGTCAGCCCTGCTGTTCTGCCCTGTTCAACATCTTTTTGGTTTGCGGCCAGAATCTCTGTAATGTTCTGGCGAATTAGTCTGGCACCTTCGGTAAGCACCTGATTGCGCGCTTCACCTGTGCTTAGCGCAAGTGATGCCAGCGCCTGCCGACTTTGTGCGGCCATAGACGAGATTAGCGCGCCTGCTTGTGATGACGTTAATATTTCAGCGTGCGTCTGGTTGTTCATGATCTTTCCAAGCTCAAATTTAGTCAGTCTGTGTGTTGGCAGATGACCCTTTTATGATAACAAGATCATCTGCGTGAATAAGCTCATCCCGATGTTCATACCCTAGGGTTGCTGTTATATCTGCACTTTTCTGGCCAGCCAGCTTTTCGGCTTCCTGACTTGAATAAGCCGTAAGCCCATAGCCTATTTCATCTCCGTTAGGTGATAATAGCTGGACAAGGTCGCCTCGGTCAAATATGCCGCTTACCTGTGTTACGCCAACAGGCAATAATGATTTTCCAGCCTGCAAGGCAGTATAGGCGCCTGTATCTATCTGGATTTGGCCTTGCGGGGCAAGTGCGCCTGCAATCCAGTTTTTACGAGCTGTGATAGAGGAGGTTGAGGCCGCAAAAAGACTAGCCTTACCCCCCTGTTTGAGATGAGATAGCGGTCTGTCAATAACCCCTGAACATATCCCCATTGTTACGCCTGCTTTGCTGGCTATCTGAGCGGCGGCAAGCTTTGTTGTCATGCCGCCAGAAGCAAATTCAGTATCAGATGCGCCCCCCATAGCCAGAATCTCGTCTGTTATGTCTTCGATATAAGGAATATGGTATGCGGCGGAATCTTGCTTTGGATTTGCACTATAAAGCCCATCTATATCTGATAGCAGAATCAGTAAATCAGCAGACATCATTGCCGCCACGCGGGCGGCCAGCCTGTCATTATCACCAAATCTGATCTCATATGTGGTGATGGTGTCATTTTCATTCACAACAGGCACCACGCCTAATTCCAGAAGCGTTGAAATTGTATCTCTGGCATTGATGTGACGCTTGCGGGTTTCAGTATCATCAGGGGCAAGCAGAATTTGTGCTGCTGTCAGATGATGTGCGGCAAGCGCATCTGCCCATAATTGCACCAACGCTACCTGTCCAGTGGCTGCTGCTGCTTGTTTTGCTTCTAGCTTGAGGGTTTTTTTCAGCCCTAATATCTGTCTGCCAAGTGCGATCGCACCAGAAGATACGATAATCACATCCTTGCCTTGCGCAGATAGCGCTGCAATATCATCGCCCAGCCGTTCAATCCAGTTACGGCGCGGCATCCCTTTTTCGCTGTCAAATAGTAGCGCAGAGCCGATTTTGATCACTATCCGCTTGGCAGAATCAATCTTGCTGGCAAGGCTGATTTCTGACGTATTTATCGTGTGTTTATCTGCCTGACTATCCATCATGGGGATCCCAGCGTTCCTGATCTTGCTGAGCGCGTATCTCTTCAGCTTGGCTATCTGTGATAATCTGATAGAGCCGTCTTAATACCTCTGGAACGCCTGCACCACTAACAGATGACATAACCAGAATGTCCCCTGCGCCTTGAGATATAAGCTCATCTCGCAGCTCATCAATATAATCTTGCGGGGCAGCGTCTGCCTTTGACAATACAAGGATTTCTGGCTTTTCAGCAAGTCCTTGATCATAGGCGGCAAGCTCGTTTCGGATGGTGCGCCAGCCTTGCAATGGGTCTGATGAGGTCGCATCAAGCAGATGCATCAGCACGCGGCACCGTTCTACATGACCAAGAAATCTATGCCCGATACCTGCGCCTTCATGCGCCCCTTCAATCAGACCTGGAATATCTGCCATCACAAATTCATGATTATCAATGCCCACAACCCCTAAATTAGGGTGCAGGGTGGTAAATGGATAATCTGCGATTTTAGGTCTGGCGGCAGATACCACTGATAAAAAGGTTGATTTTCCTGCATTTGGAAGCCCAACCAGCCCTGCATCTGCAATCAATTTCAGCCTCAACCATACCCATAATTCAACACCTGTTTCACCAGGCTGGGCGCGTCTAGGTGCCTGATTGGTAGATGAGGCAAAAAACGCATTTCCCTTGCCGCCAATCCCGCCCTTCAGCAAGGTGACTTCCTGACCTTCTTTGGTTAAATCTGCTAGCACTGTGGTCTGATCATCTGACAGGATTTGGGTGCCTTCTGGCAGACGCAAAATAGCATGTTCTCCTTTGCCGCCTGATCTGTCCCTGCCAGCGCCTGGCATACCAGAGGCTGCTTTGAAATGCTGTTGATAGCGATAATCAATTAGCGTATTTAGCCCGCCAACACATCTGGCAATCACATCACCGCCTTTGCCGCCATCACCGCCATCAGGCCCGCCTCTTGGCACATTGGCCTCACGCCTGAAGCTCACAGCGCCAGGCCCGCCATTGCCAGATTTGATATAGATTTTGGCCTGATCAAGAAATTTCATGAGTGTCTATCTGTCCTTAACAGAATATAACGCCAAATAAAAAAGGTGCCCCCTCTTATATATGTGGGACACCTGTACCAATCTGTAACGTCTATCTCAGGATGCTGAGCGATATAGCTAGCCAGAAACCTGACTATGCGCGCATTCTAGATAACTGCTATTCAGCAGCCTCTCTATCCATAACCGAGACGAACATTTTACCGCCGCTTTTCTGACGAAAGGTCACCTGACCGTCTGTCAATGCGAACAATGTATGGTCTTTGCCCATGCCAACATTATTGCCCGGATGAAATTTTGTGCCACGCTGGCGAACGATGATGTTGCCAGGCACGACTGACTCGCCACCAAATTTTTTCACGCCTAGACGGCGACCCGCTGAATCGCGACCATTTCGTGAGCTACCGCCTGCCTTTTTATGTGCCATAGCTTAACTCCTCTTTACTGTGCTTTTTTCTTTGCCGCTGTCTTTTTGGCGGCTGTCTTTTTAGCGGCTTTCGGAGCAGCCGCTTTTTTGGCTACTGGCTTTTTATCTGCTGTCGGAGCCGCTACCTTTTTGGCAGCTGCCTTTGGGGCTGCTTTTTTGCCTGAGCTAGAAATATCAGTGATTTTAAGCAAGGTCAGATCCTGACGATGACCTTGAATTCTACGATGGTTCTTTCTGCGCTTGCGTCTGAACACAATGATTTTAGGGCCACGTGTCTGGCTAACCACTTCTGCTTCAACGCTGGCATTTTCAACCACAGGCGAGCCGATTGTCACCGTGTCTCCATCACCTAGCATCATCACCTTGTCTAAGGTCACTGTCTGGCCTTCTTCAGCATCAATATGTTCCACCAAGATTTTATCATCTTTGGCTACACGATATTGTTTTCCGCCTGTTTTCACCACAGCATACATGGCGACACCCTCAAAACTAAGTTAAATTCAATAATCAGCTATCTCAAACATAGATAATCGCAGACCGAACATCATACGCATAGATAAGAGATAAGCGTTCCGCAATATACATCTGCACCTGTGCATGTCAAGCTAAAACCGCCTATTAACGCGCTTTTCAGCACAGCAGACGCCAAATAGACAGCTTGTCTGCCCAAAATAGTCTGTAAATATGAGTTAGCCTGCATCAAAACACCAATATCACGCAAATCTGGTTAATGTGATAATGCATTTTGTTTGATTTATGAATCAGTTTAAGATTGCTCCACACTCTTTAACAGCAACATGAATTGCAGTTGCGAAATATGTAGGAGGATATCACATGCCACTGTTCCGTTCTGGTTATTTCGGCTTTCTAGCCTGTACGATATGTCTTTGTCTTGGCTTTGGCGTAGGGTTTGGGGCAGGCGTGTATGCACTGCCTATTCTGACCGCCGAGCAAGGCTTGTCTAAATCACAACTTCTTGAGCTTGCCAACCAACAGACTGACATGATGCGTTCTGGCGTGTTTGTGCGCGATTTGGCTGATTCTGATGCGTTTCACTGGGGTGACGGCAAAATCACAGTCACAGATGAGCGTATCTGGCTAGATGGACAAATTTCACCTGGCCCAGATTACAGGCTATATCTTGTGCCTGAATTTGTTGAAACAGAAGCTGAGTTTCTGGCAATGAAGGATAATGCGCTACAAATCTCACAGATTAAGGCATTTTCAAATTTCAGTGTTGATGTGCCTGCTGGTCTTGATTTGTCTGGATATAATGCGGTGCTTATCTGGTGTGAGGCCTTTAGCCAGTTTATCACCGCGGCTGAAATAAAATAGCGCTCGCATATCACAAAGCAGATATTAGGGTTTCTGCTAGCCTATGGCCAGATAGAAAGGCTTCTTCGGCACGCTGGCCTGTTGGCAGGCGGCTATCGGCAGATACGGGATGCCAATCACCGCCAATCCCTAGATAGCCAGCGGCAGACGCTACCGAAAATAGCCTGTCTGCCAAAGGGTCTACAGCAGTTTTCACCTTTGCATATCGCCAGCGATGGGCAGAGGCATAATCTGGTTGTGGTACATCTATTGCGCTTAGGGCGGTAAATTCTGTCATCAGCGCATCAATAATCAGGCTCTTATCCTGTTCTTCTAGCCTGTCTGTTGAAAATGCTTCATCTGCCTGAAGCGTCAGCGCTTGCGCAAGCCCTGTCCCATTGGGACGTGTGCGCTCAGCCGTAGCGCTTGAAATATGCCCCCCTGATAGTGCAGCAATAGTATCTAGCCCCTCACATGGCGCACCAAAGCCAACCATCACCGTCCAGCAAGGATAATATTGTGCTGTTCTGGCAATATTGGCGGCATCTTCTGATAGAGGCTGGATCAGGCGGGCGGTCTGTTCAGCAGGGCTTGTGACCAGCACATGATGTGCCTTGTAATGCTGACCATCTACATCAGTTAGCTGATATAGCCCGTCTTTTGTAGTGATTTCTGCGATTTCGCATTGCTGGGTGATATTCAGCCCTGTGCCAAGCATTTCTGCAAGCCCCCGCATAGCAGGAGCGCCACTAAAACAGGGCGCTTTTCTGCCATTATCCCATAAAGCCATCTTGCCCATCTGTTCTGCCTGTAGACAGATTTCAGAAAATTCCGCTGACCGAGCGGTTACAAATTGTGCGCCATGATTAAACAGATAACCCTCTGCCCTGCGTGTTGAGATACGCCCGCCCACGCGTCTGCCCTTATCTAGAATGGTTACATCATGTCCTGCAAAGGTTAACCTGCGTGCCGCCGCCAACCCTGCTAGCCCAGCGCCAATTATCACAATCTTGTTCATCTATGCTTTGCCCTCTCTAGCGCTTGCCAGAATAACTGCTACATGGTCTAACTAATGCTCTAGCTTGTTCTGAAGAGATAGCAGGATAATTCAAGATAGCAAGCTATGATACAACCCTAAGACTGGCACGAGTAAGCGTTATGACACATATTGGCACCATCATATCTACCCCTCTGCCACACCCTGATCAGCTAGATGCGGCACGCTGTATCGAAATATATGAGATGTTGCGGCCCATTCTGCCTAAATACCGCCCTGTAGCCACTCATCGTTATGAACGTCTGATAGATATTCTTGATCAGTGTGATGCGCTTATTCTTGATGGCTACGGGGTGATCAATGTTGGGAATGACAAAATTGAAGGCATAGACGAGCTGCTTGATGCCTGCGCAAAACAGGGAAAAATAGTGGTTGTGCTGACAAATGGGGCGAGCCATCCATCTGTGAATACCGCTCAGAAATATCAAACATGGGGGCTGGATATTGGGGCAGAGCAGGTGGTATCAAGCCGTGATGCCTTTATCAGATTTTGTCAGCATGAAGACAGCCACCTTATCTCATTATGCGGGGCAACAACACAGCTTGGCTTGCCATCTGAGGTCAGGTTTGATGATGATGATCAGCGCTGGGCAGAAGCAGATGGGGCGGTGTTGCTAGGCACAACAAGTTGGGATGAGGCAGCGCATGTCAGGCTTGAGCAGTTTTTACGATCTGGCGAGCGCACAGTCTATATCGCCAATCCTGATATTTCGGCACCTCACATGGATGGGTTTTCACATGAGCCTGGCTATTGGGCGGCTCGGGTGATGCAGGCAGGGCTGGCAACGCCTGTTTGGTTTGGCAAACCGCATGCACCTGCTTTTGAATTAGCAATCCAGAAGCTTACACAGCTAGCTGGCAGAGCTATCTCACCAGATAGAATAGTGATGGTTGGCGATTCGCCCCATACAGATATTCTTGGCGGTAATGCCGCAGGGATACGCACAGCGCTTATTACCAGCTATGGGCTGTTGCGCGCACATAATGCAGACCAGATTGTATCTGATATCAATATCATGCCAGATTTCATGGTGCGCAGGCTGTAGCCTGACAACAGCAACCAATCCATCTAGGCGGTAATGGCTGTATAACCATAAAGCGGCTAACTATTCAGGATAAATTAAGTATGGATAATCAAGAAGAAGCAATGGCTGGCATTATGCTTATCACTGGCGCGGCTGTGCGGATTGGTGCAGAGATAGCCAGTTATTTTGCCGCTAAGGGCTGGCATATCATCTTGCATTATCACCGCTCTGAAGCACAGGCGCTTGCACAGGCTGAACGCATCAGAACGCGAGGCGGCAAGGTAACGCTTATTGCAGCTGATCTATCTTCAGAAGCAGATGTAATCGCTTTGATGGAGACTGCCACAAAACATGGTACCGTCACAGCGCTGGTCAATAATGCCTCTTTATTTCGCTATGATGATGCACAAACAGTGGAATTTGCGTCTATTGCTGAGCATATGACAGTGAATTTATCTGCCCCTGCCCTGCTCACAAAGCTATGTTACCAGCAGCTTGAAGCTGGCCAGAAAGGTTGTGTAATCAATATCTTAGATGCAAAATTATTTGGCATGAATCCAGATTATTTCAGCTATACCTTATCAAAATCTGCATTATTATGCCTTAATCAAATAGCAGCGCAGGCCTATGCGCCAAAGATGCGTGTAAATGGCATTGCACCAGGCATAACCTTGCCATCGGGTGGCCAGACAGATGCAGAATTCAAACAGTCTCACAAGCGAAATTTACTTGGGCAGGGCGCTGAAATATCAGAAATTGTCGCTGCCATGCAGTTGATTCTATCTAGCAGGTCTATGACTGGTGAGGTAATCGTGCTAGATGGGGGCGCGCATCTGCAACCACAGGCTCGTGATGTAGCCTTTTACGAGGAAATTCAGACATGACATTCAGAATATCAAGACGGTTTGTGATGACAGGTATTGAGACAAATTGTTCGATTGGCATTCATGAATTTGAGCGCCAGACACCTCAGCGGATATTGGTTGATCTGGAAATTCTGCTCGATCCTGAACATGAACCTCAAGCAGATAATATCGAAGATGCCCTAAATTATGACGAGGTTAGAGAATCAGTTATCTCAATCGCCACCAGCCAGCATTTTGACCTTCAGGAAACACTTGCCAGACGCATTTTTGATGCTGTGTCGAAGATGAAATCTGTTACGGGGCTGTCTGTGCAAACCTCAAAGCCTGATATTTATAAAGATGTAGATTGCGCAAGCTATAAGCTATCCAGTCTAGAGTAAATGGGACTGCCCTATAGCTGGTCAATACGCCTGCTAAGCTGCATCATTTCCTCGCGAAGCTGTTCTAGCAAAGCCCGTTTTTCAGCCCCTATCGCGTTGCTGTCTATGGGTTGGTCTGTGTCAGCTTGGTTGTGCGCCTTTTGGACGGTTTGCACGGGCTTATTTGTTAGATGCTGATGGGCAAAAGATGACATGGCACGCTCAAGATGGCTAGCCAGCAGGCTAGCTGACTGGCTGTCATAGGCTTTGATAATTTGTCGTAGCGCATTAACAGGCAGAATCTGGCGCTGTTGTTCACATTCCATGATGATCTGAATCATCACAAGGACGGTAATATCTTGGTTTGTTTTGGCATCAATTATCTGAACCTGCTGTGATGTTCTGAGGATATCAGCACATTCTGGCAAGGTAATATAAGACGAATTTGAGGTGTCATATAGACGCCTATTCGCATATTTTTTGATCAATATCATATCACTGGAATCTATCTGTGGTGGCAAGTGCGCGGCTACAGGCTAGCAGGCTATTTTGGTGCAGTGCAACATAAAATAGCTATCATGGCTATGTGTTTAGATATCAATGCTAGTCTTTTTTGCGAGGGGCTATTATGATTAGATGGCTTATGATTAGACGGCTAGGGGGCTGGCAGAATTTCATGGAAATTTAGTAGGGGCCCATGCTTTCTGAGAAGAATAAGAAAGGATGACATGTTTGTTTAACGCAGGCAAACAGGCTAATGACCGGACAGGCGAATCAGGTCTGCAAGATAGGCGGTATCTGCCCCTGAATGTTCTTGCTAGCCTTTGTCCTGAATGGATGGCAGAAAACAGAAATCCGCAATCGCGATATCTGGCATGTGGCCAGCTATTTGGCAATATGGGCTGGCTTGAGGATATTTTGTTTCTGGCTACAGATGATATCACGCCTTCTGCCAGCCAGACGGTCGCTATCATTGATAGCGGATTTTGGCCAATAGCACATGACGCTGTGCACTATTTATTGATACATCATGATTTTGCCAGTCTTGACAAGCCAGAGGGTTTTTTGGAAGAGGCGGTGCGGGTGCTAGACCCTGCTGGTACTATCTTGGTTATCTGCCCTTATCGGCGTTGGTTTTGGGCGCAGAAGATGCGAACATTACCGCTATCCAAGCGGGCGCCTGCGTTGCGGGCGAATGCTTTTCTGGCAAAGTCCCAGATTATCAAGATGATGGCAGATGCAGGACTTGATATTGTGCAGATGCGTCATAGCCGATATCATGCGGGGTCATCCAACGGCAAGCTGTCACGATTTGTCGGCACGGCCAGATATCATCAACAGGCAGTTCTGCTGATTCAGGCAAGAAAAAGACTATACGCTCCGCTCAAGTCAAATTATGCTTACTCTCGGCGCCGATTTAGTCTAGGCAAGATGGTACCTGCCGGTCTGGCGGCAGATGATTATAAAAGAATAGGAAGATGTCAGTGATGCAGGATGAACAGCTTGCAACGATACGTCAAAAAATTGATCAAATTGATGCTGAACTGCTCGCATTGATAAAAGATCGGATGGCATTATCTGCTGAAGTTAGCAGGGCAAAAGGCTCTGATGAAGCCATATTTCGGCCTGGCAGAGAAGCTGAGATGTTTGCCAGACTGGCAGAGCAGAAAGGCACCCTTCCATTTGAGTTTGTGGGCGGATTATGGCGGGTGATCATTTCGGCAAGCATCGCATTACAAAAGCCAGATTTTTCGGTTGTTAGCACACAAAGCTGTTTTGCAGATGCGCTAGGTCTAGCAGCAGGGCAATTTATTGTGCATCCCCCCCAACAAGACGCCTCTGCGCTGTTGTCTTGCGTGCTGGCAGGCACTGCTGATATTGCGCTGGTAAGCTCAGATGAGCTTGTCCAGATTGCGCCTGATATTATCGCAACTAAAAAGGCTCAGATTATTGCTAGCATTTCATCCAACAGCCTTGATTTGGGTGCTATCTCAAGCTTTGTTATTGCCTGCACCCCCACAGATAATACTGCCCATGATATAGTGGTCTTGCAGGACAAGCAGACAGGTAAGATTCTGTTCAAGCCAGCACAAACCTATCAATCAGAGCTATCAGAACAGGCTGAGAGCTGGCACTATCTTGGCCGTTATGCGCGTATTTAGCGGCATTTGGGCTGGCACAAGCCTGATAATAATATTGACGGGGCTAGCGCTGACATAATATTACAGGGTTTTAATTGGCCAGCCCTTTATCTTAGAGGATAATCCATGACGCAAGCGAGACGACCGCAACCAAAGCAATCGGTGCAATCACTTCTGACCTATCGCCCGTCTTTTGGCGAGACAGAACAGGCAGAGTTGATAAGATTATCAGCGAATGAGGGTGCGCTAGGGCCGTCACCAAAGGTGCTGTCTTTTCTTGATAGGGCGGGGTTTGAGCCGCATCGTTATCCTGAGATCCAAAGTGCTGAGTTAAATCAGGCTATTGCCGCCAGATATCGGCTGGATGCAGATAAGATTATTACCTCAAACGGGTCTGACGAGCTAATCGCATTGCTCACAATGGGATATCTTGAACAGGGTGACGAGGTTGTACATAGCCAATATGCATTTTTGGTAATACCGCAAGCAGTGCATATTGCTGGCGGAGTTCCAATAGCAGCAGCTGATGAGGGGATGACAGTCAGTGTCGATAACTTGCTGGCGGCAGTAACACCACACACCAAAATGGTGTTTCTGGTTAATCCAAATAATCCAACAGGTACAATTATCTCGATGGATGAGGTTAGGCGGCTTCATGCAGGGTTGCCAGAAGATGTTTTGCTGGTGCTGGACTGGGCATATGCAGAATATCTGGATGATACATTTTCAGATGAAGCGGCTCGGATGGTTGAAGAATTTGACAATGTGGTGATGACACGCACATTCTCAAAACTGCATGGTCTGGCCGCATTTCGGCTTGGCTGGGCCTATTGCCCTGAGCATATTCTGACAACGATTGGGTCTATCAGAGGGCCATTTTCGGTAAATAGTGCCGCCCAGCAAGCTGGTATAATCGCTGTTAACGATACTGAGTTTCAGGCGTTATCTATTGCCCATAATGAAAAATGGATTGCAGAAATGACAGATTTCTTGCGCCAGCTTGGGCTTGAAATTATCCCGTCTGTTACAAATTTCCTGCTTATCGGCTTTGATAATTTGCCTCATCTGACGGCAGATGAAGCGGCAAAAACACTGGCAAAGCAAGGTATTTTGCTTCGCACAATGACCCCCTATGGTCTAGATAATTATCTTCGGATGAGCATGGGAACAGATGCAGAAATGCAACAGGTAAAATCCAGCTTTATCAGCCTATGTCTAGGCTCTGACAAATAAAAGAAAAGTGGCAGAAACGCGCAATGACACAGCCCTATAATCATATTGCCATTATCGGGATTGGCCTGATTGGAAGCTCTTTGGCACTGGCCACAAAACGCATTTTGCCTGATACATATGTCAGCCTGTATGACCGTGATCCGAATGTCAGGGCAGAAGCAAAACAGCTTGGGCTTGGCTCGGAAATTCATGACAGTGCGCTTGATGCGGTGCGCAAGGCAGAGCTTGTTGTGCTAGCCGTGCCTGTTGGCGCAATGTCAGAGGTGATGGGCGAGCTGGCAGATAGTCTAATGCCAGATACGGTGATCACAGATACAGGTTCAACCAAACGATCTGTGATTAGGGATATATCGCCATTGGTGCCGTCTGATTGTCACTTTATCCCCAGCCATCCGCTTGCAGGTACAGAATTTTCTGGTCCTGCCTCTGGCTTTGCAAGCCTGTTTGAAAAACGATATTGGCTTATTTTGCCAAACGGTAATGCCCAAGTACAGATAGACAGGCTTGCAGGATTTTTAAGTGCGCTTGGGGCAATGGTCGAATTTATGGATACAGAGTATCATGACAGGGTGCTGGCAATCACCTCGCATCTGCCGCATCTAATCGCCTATACAATCGTGGGAACCGCAGTTGATCTTGAAACCGATCTTAAAGAAGATGTGATTAAATATTCTGCATCTGGCTTTAGGGATTTTACCCGCATTGCAGCGTCTGATCCCACCATGTGGCGTGATGTGTTTATCAATAATGATGAAGCTGTGCTTGAGATGCTGCAACGTTTTACCGAAGACCTAAGCTATCTGCAACGCGCAATACGCTGGAAAGAAACAGATAAATTATTCGATTTATTCACCCGCACACGGGCGATAAGGCGTTCCATTATTGATCTAGGGCAAGATAGCTAGCGCCCTCATTATGCATATCTAATTTAGGAATGGCCTAAATTATGTGAAGTTGGGCAAGCGTATATTTTGCAAATTCTCGCCCTAACAGCTTTATTTGAGCCCAGCTTGTATACCAGCGTGTTTGCATTAGATCTTCTGGAATCACAGGCCAGTAAGAAAGCTGAACCCCTGATGTGTCTGAGCTAAATAGCTGATGCCGCAAAAAGGCAAGCTTAGCACGTGGCATATGATAATTTGCTGTAACGAGTAACAGATGAGTAAGGTTGTTTTCCGCTGCCCATTTCGCTGCCGCATGGGCGTTTCCAGCAGTATCCTGTGCGGTGCTGTCAATATCTACACAACAGGTAAATAATGCTAGCGCGTCATCTGATAATGACAGGGCTAACGCCAAACTATGTTTGTTGGCATCTGTGCCAACGCCAGTAATAAGCATGGTGGCTGCGCGGGTATCTGATAATAGCGTCAGCCCTGTATCAATGCGCCCCTGCCCACCTGTTGCAACTACAATCCCGTCAATCTGATGTGGCGGCATATCAGGCGGATGAGGCAGGGTCAGCACAAAATGCTGAAACAGACCAGCGATACATCCGATAGCTATCAGCACAGATAGTGCCCTATTGATATATTTATGTTGAAGCGACAAGACTTTCATGTGACCAAATATACGGCATTAAACAGCTTTAATTCTGGCAATCATCATGCTGATGGATTATGCATATTCATAAGCAGACAGTAACCAACATATCGATAATGCTCAAGTAATGGTGAATAAAATAGGAAATATCTTATGTTGCTGACATGTGGTGAATGTCAAACAATCTTTCGGATTGATGATGGCGCTATCGCTCCCTCTGGCCAGCAAGTTCGGTGTTCTGTGTGTCAGCATGTCTGGTATGTTGACCCTCACGCTAGGGCTGGTGAAGATAGCAACAGGTTGCTTGGCGATGTATTTAGGCGGCTTCGTCTGCCTGCTGTGACATTGATGTTGCTGGCTGTGATATGCACTGTGCTATTTGCGTTCAGAGGGCCGCTTACCGCCGCCCATCCCCAGCTGATTTCAGCCTATCAATTTGCAGGCTTGCCAATTTTGCCTAATTTGTCTGTGCTTCAGGTTGAAAATCTGTCAGCAGATTATCAGAGCAATATTCTGCGGATTAGGGGGCAGTTGAAAAATACCTATCACCTCACCTCTCATGCCGCGTCTCTTGAGGTGAAGATTCTATCTGAATCAGGTGAATTGCTTGGCACTGAGCGCATTATGCCTGAAGATAAGGTGATTAAGGCAGGCCAGGTTTCAGCCTTTTTTCTTCAGATTGAAGTTGATAATGCAGATAATGCCCAAGTGGTTGTAACCCCCGTATCTCATGATATCCTTACCCGTTAGCGACTATCGCTAGCCTGTCTGTAGGATCAGTCTGGAAGATGTTCTAATGCCAGCATCTGGTCTATGCTACGGCGCGGCCGCAACAGATGCACCTTGCTTCCTTCAAGCATAATTTCAGCAGATTCAGGGCGGGTATTATAGTTAGACATCATCACCGCACCATATGCGCCAGCTGACTTTACCACCAAAATATCACCTTCTTTGACATCAGGCAGAGCGCGTCCTAGCCCCAGATAGTCACCTGTTTCACAGACAGGCCCTACAATATCTGCCAAAAGCGGATGAGGCGCACGCGGGCTAACAGACTCAATATCATGATAGGCGTCATACAGGGTTGGCCTAAGCAGATCATTCATTGCCGCATCTACAATCACAAACCGCTTATCCCCGCCATTTTTGATGAAAATAACTTTTGTCAGTAACACCCCATTATCTGCGGCGATTGACCTACCAGGCTCAAAGCCAAGCCGATAGCCGCGATTACCGAAAATACGTGTTACCATCCTGCCATAGGATTCAAAATCAACAGGGTTATGATCTGTATAATCAATGCCTAGCCCGCCGCCTAGATCAAGTCCTGGCACGTCAAAACCAGCCTGTCTTAGCCTGTCTGCAAGGGTGAGTAATTCTGTATAGGCGATCTCAAATGGCGCAAGGTCTGTAAGTTGCGAGCCAATATGCACAGCAAGTCCCATTGGTGCAATATGCGGATGCTGACAGATTTTTTGATAGAGAATTTCTGCCTGCCCATCCTCTACGGGGATTCCGAATTTTGTAGAACGCTGACCAGTTGATATTTTTGCATGGCTTTTTGGGTCAACATTGACATTCACCCGCAAACAGACAGGCGCAATAACATCTAGCTGTTCTGCAATTGCGATAATATGATCTATTTCTGAGGCAGATTCGGCATTTATCTGGCCAATACCATCTTGTAAGGCGCTGGTGATTTCAGCATCTGTTTTGCCTACGCCTGAAAATACGATTTTTTCAGCGGGAATCCCTGCCATCATGGCACGCTTCATCTCGCCATAAGACACAATATCAGCCCCTGCCCCCTGAGTTGCCAGAATCTTTAGCACGCCAAGCGCACTATTGGCTTTCACCGCAAAATGAATATGGCTATCAAGTTCGGACAGGCTTTGTGCAAAACCCGTATAAGAGGCGATAAAGCCTTCAGCAGAATAGACATAAAGCGGTGTGCCATATGTTTCGGCAAGGCTGTTCAAATCAATAGAAGATGATTGTGCGCCATCAAATGGGTTCATCGTCATCTGTTTCACCCTTTTTAATAGCTTGTCGCCTGTTCAACATCGGCAGGGCGCACTGGATCGCCACGTTTACCGCAGCCAGTTAATCCGCCAAGCCCAACCATGCATATCACGGCAAAAACACCTGCTAGTTTCAGACGTGCCCCTGTTATTTTCAGACAAGATATAGTCATTTTTTATGCCTTTTTTTGATTATTTGTAGCGATTAAAGATAGTGCTGGCGTGCATGTGCAATATGGTTTCTAACTGCTTCAGGGGCAGTGCCACCATAGCTAGTACGCGCAGCAACCGCATTCTCAAGCCGCAATATATCAAGCACATCTGGCTTAAGTGCAGGTTCCACTAGCTGCATTTCATCAAGGTCAAGCTGTTCTAGCGCGCATCCTTTTTTATCAGCCATTGAAACAAGCTGGCCTGTAATATGATGTGCATCTCTGAATGGGATATTTAATGCAGAGACCAAATAATCAGCCAGATCAGTAGCATTTGGATGGCCTTTTTCAAGGGCGCGGCGCATTGGTTCTGGCTGGGCTATCATATCTTCAATCATGCCTGTCATGGCCGCAATCGCGATAGATAACGAGGCTTCTGCATCAAATACAGGTTCTTTATCTTCTTGCATATCTTTGCCATAGGCCAAAGGTAGCCCCTTTATGACTGTAAGCAAGCTTACCAGATCACCAATGATTCTGCCTGGTTTTGCGCGCACTAATTCTGCTGCATCTGGATTCCGTTTTTGCGGCATGATTGACGAGCCTGTGGTAAATGCATCAGATAGGGTGATAAAACCAAATCTGTCAGTTGACCAAATCACAATCTCTTCAGCTAGTCTGGAAAGATGCGTAGCACAAATCGATGCATCTGCCAGAAATTCAATCGCAAAATCGCGTGATGATACCGCATCCATTGCATTTGCCATTGGCCTGTCAAACCCCATCAGCGTGGCACTTAAATGCCTATCAATCGGATAGCTTGTGCCTGCAAGTGCAGCTGCCCCCAATGGTGATTCATTCATCCGCCTAGCACAGTCACGAAACCGCGATCTGTCACGTTCCAACATTTCCACATAAGCCATCAGATGAAAGCCGAATGTAATAGGCTGTGCTGTTTGAAGATGGGTAAATCCTGGCATCAGCATATCAACATATTCTTCTGCCTTATCAATCAATGTAGCTTGCAAGGCAGCTAGCATTCCATCCAGAGATTGTAGATTATCCCGAAGCCATAAGCGCAAATCTGTTGCGACCTGATCATTACGAGAGCGTGCTGTATGAAGCCGCTTTGCAGGCTCGCCAATCATCTCAACCAATCTGGTTTCGATATTCATGTGAATATCTTCTAATTCTGATGAAAAAATAAAGCGTCCATCGTTAATATCAGCGTTAATTTGTGTTAGCCCTGAGATAATAGCGTCCCTATCCGACTGGCTAATGATATTCTGGGCAGCAAGCATAGTAGCATGGGCAATCGATCCAGCAATATCTTGAGCATAGAGGGTTTTATCATAGTCAATAGAGGCGTTAATATCCTGCATCAGCTGTGACGGCCCGCCTGAAAACCGGCCACCCCAGATAGGAGAGGCTGATTTTTTGTCATTTTGTTCGTTTCTGCGTGTCATTATCTGTTTATCCGACTATATCTTGAATAAGTGAGCATCATTTGGCCAGAACTGCACCGTAATCATCACCCATATACTATGAATTTTATTGCCTATACACAAATATCTATCCAGCTATCGCGCCTGTTATATCAGGTTTCTGCCATATTGGCGTTGTTTTTTCTAGCTAGCGGGCTGATATCCTCTTCTGGACAGGCGGCAAGTACACAGATTAGCTTTACACAAGGCATGACTGAATTGCCAACTAAGGCCATTCATACCCAGTCAGGGGCGCCTGTTACGCTGTCAGACTTTAACGGAACGCCATTGGTGATCAATTTCTGGGCAAGCTGGTGTGCGCCATGTATTACAGAACTGCCTGAACTTGAGCGCCTGTCAGCCTCTATCAGCGAAGATAATATTCAGGTCATTCTGGTTAATCTTGACAGGGCAGGCGCAAAAGCTGGTCTGCCATTGTTGCGCGCGAAACAAATTACCACCCCCCTATCTTTATTTGATCCCACAACATCTTGGGCAAAATTTCTGCAAATAAGAGCGCTACCATTTACGATTTTTATTCCCGCAAACCAGTCAAACTATAGCTATCATATAGGGCCTGTAATGTGGAGTGCGCCAGATGTAAAAAGCCAGCTTCTGGAAAAGCTGGCTTCTAAGTGATGCGACCGAAAATCAGTCTATAATTCTTTTTCCAGCTCAGGCACTGCATCAAATAAATCAGCAACCAGCCCATAATCTGCTACCTGAAAAATGGGCGCTTCTTCATCTTTATTGATAGCGACAATCACCTTGCTATCTTTCATCCCTGCTAGATGCTGAATTGCCCCAGAAATACCGACCGCCATATAAAGTTCAGGTGCCACAACCTTGCCTGTCTGGCCGACCTGATAATCATTTGGCACAAAGCCAGCATCAACCGCCGCACGTGATGCGCCGACAGCCGCACCTAACTTATCTGCGACCTTCTCAAGCATGGCAAAGTTTGATCCATCTTGCATGCCACGTCCGCCAGATACCACGATAGACGCTGAGGTTAGCTCTGGACGCTCTGATGATGATAGCTCTGATTTTTTATAGCTAGACAGACCTGCATCACCTGTTGCTGAGATAGTCTCAATGCTGGCAGACCCACCATTATCAGAAACAGCTTCAAATGCGGTGCTTCTGACAGTGATCATTTTCACAGCTTCAGCAGATTTCACAGTTGCCAGCGCATTGCCTGCATAAATAGGGCGCTGGAAGGTATCGCTATCAATCACAGCAATAATATCCGAGATTTGCACGGTATCACATAAGGCGGCAGCGCGCGGCAGAATATTTTTGCCATAGGTAGTCGCGGGTGCCAATATATGGCTGTAATTCTGTGCGACACTGGCGATAAGCGGCGCTGTATTTTCTGCTAGCCCATGGGCATATTCAGCGCTATCTGCAACCAGAACACGGGTGCCGCCAGCAATAGTGGCAGCAGCATCTGCTGCAGAACTACAATTATGGCCAGCTACCAGCAAATCAATGTCACCCCCAATTTCAGTTGCAGCAGCAACTGTGTTCAAGGTTGATGCCAGCACGCTGTTATTGTCATGTTCAACTATAACCAAAATAGCCATTATATCACCTTTGCTTCATTCTTTAATTTATCAACTAGCTCTGATACTGAACTTACTGTGATGCCAGCCTGACGTGCTTCAGGCTCTTCGACTTTTACCACAGTAAGGCGGGGGGTAACATCCACACCCAACTCATCAACACTTACAGCATCAATCGGCTTTTTCTTTGCCTTCATAATATTTGGCAATGAGGCATAGCGAGGCTCATTCAGACGCAAATCAACGCTAATTACGGCTGGCATAGTAACGTCAATATGCTCTAGCCCGCCATCTACCTCTCTGATGATGCTTGCTGTGTCAGCTGTAATCTCAACACCAGAGGCGAAGGTTGCCTGTGACCAGCCAAGAAGCGCTGATAGCATTTGGGCAGTCTGGTTTGAATCATCATCAATAGCCTGTTTGCCGCATAGCACTAATGATGGTGCTTCTTTGCCGACAATAGCCGCTAGTAATTTCGCCACCGCCAGAGGCTCAACATCCTGATCAGCTTCAATATGGATGCCTCTATCAGCGCCCATAGCTAGCCCTGTTCTGATGGTTTCTTGAGATTGTGCAGGGCCTATTGATACCAGCACAACTTCTTCTGCCTGCCCTGCTTCTTTGATTCGCAGGGCTTGTTCAACAGCGATTTCATCAAACGGGTTCATTGCCATCTTTACATTGGCAAGCTCAACCCCTGATTGGTCAGCTTTGACACGCACTTTGACGTTATAATCAATGACGCGTTTTACAGGTACTAGAATTTTCATATCCCAATCCTTTTTAGGTTTACATGATGCCAGATCATGTGCGTGACATCACCTTAACACAGGCGTTACTTAATACTATCAGGGGGAATATCATAAATGAAACCCTCTGTTAATGCTTTTTAATGCGACCTTTTGCCCTAAGATGTTTATGTGATTCTGCCTGTTTTTGTTCTGCTTTCACGTTTGTTCAGGCTTATCGTGACATAGCACGAATATTCTGTTCAATCCAAATTTTTTGGTGCTGGCTAGCTGGTATGGTTGTCTCCTGGAACCCATAACACATCTGCTTTGCCAGCATCATTTGCATGGCGTGCCATCACAAAAAGCAAATCAGATAATCTGTTAATAAAGTGCATGGCAGGCTCATTTACCTGTTCTTCAACTGCCAGCTCAGTCATATGACGTTCTGCTCTGCGGGTGACTGTTCTTGCTAGATGAAGCCATGCAGATAGCTCGCTGCCGCCTGGCAATACAAATGAGGTTAAGGGATCAAGCTTTGAATTTATGCTATCAATTTCAGCTTCAAGCCGGCTGACCTGCTCGGCTGTAATTCTAAGGGCTGGCTGGTCATTATCACTTGTTGCCAAATCTGCGCCTAAATCAAATAGATCATTCTGAATACGCGCCAGCATCTCATCAAATTGGCCCTCTGCATGACATCTAGCAAGGCCAATCACAGAATTCAGCTCATCAACCTCACCAAAAGCGGCTGGCCGTCTGGCATGTTTTGATACGCGCTGCCCGCCAACCAGACTGGTCATGCCATTATCGCCTGTACGGGTGTAAATTTTATTTAGCTTTACCATGATAAATTGATCACTTCTGACAGTCTGAAATATAAAAGAGTTTAGCCGTTATGCCGCCCCATTGCGCTTTAGCCATAACAGCACAACAAAAATCAATAAGGCGATAGCCTGAAAAATAATCCGATAGCGCATAATCATATTGGATTTATTTTTATTATAGTCTCCACCACGCGCCATTGTGAGCAAACCCCAGCCCAAAATAGCTGCAACACTCAGCAATGCGATAAGCATCACAGCTTCATGCCATCCAAAATGTGTCATAAGATTTGTCATCTTGCCCTCTTTGTTACTATGGGTCTGATTGCCAGACGCCAGCGCCTTTGGTGATACTAGGCTAGATATTCAAATAAAATATTGCGCAGAAACTGAACAGCCAACAATACAATAATAGGGCTAATATCGATGCCGCCAAGATTTGGAAGCACATTTCTGATGCGTGATAATAATGGTTCATGCAACCCGCCAAGCGTTTGCAATATCCAGCGCACCACAGGTTGCCACGGATTGATGATTTTGAACGCAATAAGCCAGCTTGCAATCACATATGCCAGCAATGTGTAGATATACAGGCTGATTATACTATCAACCAGAATCAGAACAGCATTCATCACACTCGCCTTTCTGTTATGCGCAACATTATAGACACGTCCTTCACTGTCTTTAGATGAGCGTCCAGACAGATGATGTCAAGCCCGCCATGATGTTATCTGACATTTTAACAGGACGTTCTTTCGGCTGATATCTGTTTGAAATATGCCCTTCGGATAGCAAACCGATACTAAAGTTTAATTAGAATATACTAATGGAATAATTCAATAAATTACCAAACGCTAATATTTATGATCTCTAGTTACCGAATAGGATAAGAGATCATGTCAAAACATATATCATCATTTAAGCCTATCTCATCTAGTCTGAAAATACAGTGTCGTTCGGGTTTTATATCAGCTATTTTTTATCTTAGTATGTTGGGGCTGGCCGCCTGTGGCGGTGGCGGCGGCGGCTCATGGCTATCTGCCCTATTCGCTTGGCACGGATGCACTGGTTGCAGGCTTGCGAATACTGGCGGCAGGCGAGACCTATATGCCAGTCGAAATGATGGGTACAGAAGAGCCTGTGAACAGACGGCAAAATGGCACGCTTACAGGCAGAGAACGTGATGTGTTGAACGGATTGCTAACAGGCCTGTCAAACAAAGAAATTGCCCGCGAACATGGCTTAAGCGAAGTGACCATAAAGCATCATCTCAAAAGCTTACGCTCTAAGTTGGGCGCGCGAAACCGCACTCATGCGGTGTGCCGTGCGATAGAGCTTGGCATAGCAGAAGACGCTATGCAGCCGATATAAGCGACAATTTATCCTGATAACCAGTGCCACAAGCATAGAGATATGCTTGTGGTGGTAAGGGGTAATCATGCACTATCAGACTTGCCTATTGGCAATCAGATCATCTACCACAGAGGGGTCTGCAAGTGTTGAGGTATCGCCTAGATCGGCAAAATCATCTGCTGCAATCTTACGCAAAATTCGTCGCATAATTTTTCCCGAACGTGTTTTCGGCAAGCCTGGCGCCCATTGGATTTTATCAGGACTCGCAATAGGGCCAATCTCCTGTCTAACCCATTTATGCAATTCTGCTCTCAGCGCGTCTGTTGGCGTTTCACCTGCATTTAAGGTGACATAGGCATAGATGCCCTGACCTTTAATATCATGTGGATACCCAACAACAGCTGCTTCGGCAACATTGGCATGGGCGACCAGAGCAGATTCAATTTCTGCGGTGCCCATTCTGTGGCCAGATACATTAAGCACATCATCAACCCGCCCTGTTATCCAGTAATAGCCATCTTCATCACGGCGGGCGCCATCACCTGAAAAATAGCGCCCTTCAAAGGTTGAAAAATAAGTATCAATAAAGCGCTGATGGTCGCCATAGACAGATCGCATCTGGCCAGGCCAGCTTCTATTGATACACAGATTACCCTCTGCTACGCCGTCAAGCAGATTATTGTCACCATCTACCAGAACTGGCTCAATACCAAAAAATGGGCGTGTAGCAGAGCCTGGTTTTGTTGGGGTTGCGCCTGGCAGAGGGGTTATCAAAATCCCGCCTGTTTCTGTCTGCCACCACGTATCAACAATCGGGCAGTTACCATTGCCTACTACGTTGTGATACCACATCCATGCTTCTGGATTGATAGGCTCTCCGACTGAGCCAAGCAGACGTAGTGAGCGTCGTGACGTTGCTGTAACAGGGGCATCACCATCTCGCATCAATGCCCTGATAGCGGTAGGGGCTGTATAAAAAATAGTGACGTTGTGTTTGTCGACCACCTGCCAGAATCGGCTGTTATCAGGATAATTTGGCACCCCTTCAAACATCAAGGTTGTGGCGCCATTGGCAAGCGGCCCATATAGAATATAGCTATGGCCTGTGACCCAGCCGACATCTGCTGTACACCAGTAAATATCGCCATCATGATAATCAAACACATATTGATGGGTCATCGAGGCATAAACCATATACCCGCCTGTTGTATGCAAAACCCCTTTTGGTTTGCCTGTTGAACCTGACGTATAGAGGATGAACATAGGGTCTTCTGCGGCCATTTCTTCGGCAGGGCAGTCATCGCTCATATCCAAGATAGCCTCATGATACCAAATATCACGGCCATCTTTCATCATAACCTCATTGCCAGTGCGTCTGACCACAAAACAGCTTGTGCAGTCTGGACAATTTTCAAGGGCTTTATCTGTATTGGCTTTGAGAGGAATATTTTTACCGCCTCTCACCCCTTCATCTGCGGTGATCACGCAAATGGAATCACAATCATTGATGCGTCCAGCCAGCGCTTCAGGCGAAAAGCCGCCAAATACAACTGAATGAATTGCGCCTATTCTGGCACAGGCAAGCATGGCAATGGCTGCTTCTGGAATCATCGGCATATAAATTGTGACTCTATCGCCTTTTTTAATGCCGCGCGCACGTAACGCATTGGCAAAGCGGCATACCTCAGCATGAAGTTCTTTATAGCTGATATGTTTTTGCTGGTCTGGCTCGTCTCCCTCCCAGATAATCGCTGTTTGATCGCCTCTACTTGCAAGGTGTCTGTCAAGACAGTTTGCTGCCGCATTTAACGTGCCATCTTCATACCATCTGATATGCAAATCTGCTTTGTCATAGCTTACAGATGACACTCTGGAATAGGGCTTTATCCAGTCAATACGCTTGCCATGTTCAGCCCAGAACGCATCGCCATCAGTGATCGAGCGCTGATACATTTCTTGATAGCCAGCCTCATCAATATGGGCGTGCGCAACTGTGTGTGCGGATGGTGTAAAAATATGCTGTTCGCTCATGACAACGTCCCCCCTAATGCCATTTTATTTGTATGATACCTATCGATATTCTGTGCCAATTGCCTTACAAGTTTAATCACTTCAGGGCAAAATGAAAAGAACTTAACGATATCGCCTGTCACCTAGCAGAGCATAATTTGCTAGCTAGCTTAATGCGGGCGGGATTCTGGCAGAAATTTCATCTGCCCGCGCCAAGGCTGCATCTGCATCATCAAAAGCGAGCAATGCAGCGCAGATATCATAGCTAAAGCCGCGCCGTGCCAGCCTGCCAAGGGTGCTGTTTTTGACAACAAACGGGTCTTTGCCTGTATCTGGTTCAGCAAAACAGGCTAATTTTTTCTTGCGAGCAAACTGAATCGCTGCCACCAGCTCAATCTCGTTCATAGAGGCAGGCGGCATATCTTGGGAATGATAATTGATATCTGATTCATCTTGAGCTTGAGAGGCAAACATCGCAATGCGCTCAGCTTCAATTATCTCGGCTGGGATGCCAGCGGCGATAAGCTTTTGCGTGACCATGCGGATAGAGTGGCCTGATTGCCTTGCCGCACGAAAGCGATTTCGGATAAACGCGCTATCATCAACATAGCCAGCCGCAATACAGCTCTCGATTACCTGTTTGATACAGCGCTCAAGCTGGTCAGGGGGCAGAGCGCCAATTTTGCGGGTTGCAAAGCGGCGTAATACTGTTTCAAGCCGCGCTGTTGTACTGGCATATCGTGCCAGATAATGCGCTGCTTTATTATGCAGGCGTTGTTGCAGGCGCGTATCAGATATGTGGCGTATAGCTGGGTCGTTATCCATGTTCTCAGCGGGTTTTATCATGCTTAGGCGCTTTATGTTTGGCGTCTCAGAGGGTAAGCTATAGCATAATGCGTTGTGATGTGTGAAAATATGCTTCAATTTAGATCTAATATTAGGCTAAAACAATGCGTGAATTTATGTATGCCTAACGAGGGGGGTATTGAATGCCAGCATCTGCACACTCATCATTTCAGCACGCAGGTAATGGGATTCTGCCACAAAGCCAGCTAGCTCACGCAATTGAGCTTGGCTATATCTCTGCTACGCCAGATATTGAAGCGCATCAGATGCAACCTGCCTCAATCGATTTGCGTCTTGGCCGCAGATGTTGGCGGATACAGGCATCATTTCTGCCAGGTCATGGCCAGACTGTGCAAGATAAGATAGATGCGTTTGCGATGTATGAGATGGATCTATCAGAAGGCGCGGTGCTTGAGACTGGCTCTGTCTATGTGGTTGAATTATGCGAGCGGCTAAATTTGCCACAAGGTATTTCAGCGCTGGCAAATCCAAAATCATCTACAGGCAGGCTAGATGTATTTACCAGACTGATCTCAGATGGATGTGTCGAATTTGAATCAGTTGCGGCTGGCTATTCAGGGCCGCTTTATGCAGAAATATCTCCTCGCACATTTGCCGTAAAACTAAGAACAGGTAGCAGGCTATCTCAATTGCGGCTCAGGCGTGGGGCATCACAGCTTGATGATGCGGCACTAGAGGCCTTGCAACAAGAAAAGCAATTAGTGCGGTATGATAACCCATCTGTCTATTCTATCAGAGATGGCATTTCTTTATCTGTTAATCTGGTGCCAGACCCCTCAACAGGGCTGGTGGGCTGGCGTGCGCGTAAACATGCTGCGCTTGTTGATATTGATAGGGTCGGCGCGTATCAGGCGCACCGTTTTTGGGAGGCTGTTCGGCAAGAAGATTTAGCCCAAGGCGGGCTTATTCTGAACCCAGACGAATTCTATATTCTGGCAAGCAGAGAATTTGTGCATGTGCCGCCTAATATGGCAGCTGAAATGCGGGCTTATGATACTGCTGTAGGCGAGTTCAGAGCGCATTATGCGGGATTTTTTGATCCTGGCTTTGGCTGTGAGGAAATCGGCGCGATGCCGACACGGGCTGTTCTGGAAGTGCGCTCGCATGACGTGCCCTTTGTGATTGAACAGGCGCAAACAGTATGCCGTCTGGTATATGAGCCTATGGCCGCAATTCCAGACCAGCTTTATGGCACTCACGGCTCAGGGTCAAACTATCAGTCGCAGGGTCTGAAGCTGGCAAAGCATTTCACCGTATAAATCTAGGTGTTTTTCAGATTTAATAGCAACGCAGAATTGCTTGACATGCTGGCCTAAATCATCGCATAACTTCCGCTTCCGCATGTGAGCATTTTTGGCATAACAGTCAAGATGAAGGCAGGATAAGGATAACGCCATGAGTAAGACAGATAGCTACCAGCAGGCAGTAATGCCAACCTATGGGCGTGCAGATCTGTCTTTTGTGCGTGGTGACGGCTCATGGCTCTATACCGCATCAGATGATGCGTATCTTGATTGTGCGTCAGGGATTGCTGTTAATGTGTTTGGTCATGGGGATAGCCGGCTGCGTGAGGCATTACATCAACAGGTTGATAAATTATGGCATACCTCAAACCTATATCGTATCGAAGGACAGGAAAAGCTAGCATGGCGACTGGCCAAACTTGCAGGACTTGACCAAGTATTTTTCTGCAATTCAGGGGCTGAAGCAAATGAAGCTGCTGTAAAAATGGCACGGCGGTATCACTATAGAAATAGCTCTGCTGATAGATATAATATTATTTGCGCAGGAAATTCATTTCACGGGCGCACATTAGGCATGCTGGCGGCAACAGATAAACCCTTATTCAGAGAAGGGTTTGGGCCAATGCCAGCAGGCTTTTTGCATGCGCCATTTGGTAATCTGAATGCGTTGCGCGATATGCTTGATGATACGGTGGCTGCGATCATGATAGAGCCTGTGCAAGGTGAAGGCGGCGCTGTGGCGGCGCCTGCGGGCTATATTGAAGGCGTAAGAGCGGCGGCAGATGAATTTGGCGTGCTGGTAATTGCAGATGAGGTACAGAGCGGTATGGGCAGAACAGGGCGGATGTTTGCCTTTGAACATGCCGAGATTCAGCCAGATATTGTTGTGCTTGCCAAAGGGCTTGGCGGCGGCTTTCCAGTTGGTGCTGTGATTGCCAGAAAGGCAATTGGTGACGCGATGGGGCCTGGCAGTCATGGCTCTACCTTTGGCGGTAATCCGCTGGCTATGGCAGTGGCAAATGCAGTGCTTGATGGGCTTGAAGCGCCTCAGTTCTTAGAGCGCGTCAGACAGGGTGCCGCATTTTTAGAACAAGAGCTACACACGCTAGCCAAAAAATTCCCGCATTATGTTATTGAAGTAAGAGGGCAGGGCTTTCTGCGAGGGGTAAGGCTTGCTGATAATCTGGTCGCCGCAGAGGTAAATGCCGCATTGCGTGACCATCATTTATTATGCGTGCCAGCAGGTGATAATGTGCTTAGATTATTGCCGCCATTAACCATTTCAGAAGATGAAATGCGCTTCGCATTATCTGCGATTGATAGCTATTTCACCTCTGTGCAAACCGCTTAATTCAGCTCATTTCTTGAAAGCAGATACCGATGAGACATTTTCTGGATTTACGTGATTTTGATCGGGACAGGCTTAGTGCCATGCTGGATACCGCAGCTCAGATGAAAGCTGGTACAGATACCTCTACCCCGCTAGCAGGCAAATCAATCGGGATGATTTTTGAAAAACCATCTACCCGCACAAGAGTGTCATTTGAAGTGGGAATCAGACAGCTAGGCGGCACCCCTATTATGCTTGCCGCCCATGATCTTCAACTTGGGCGTGGCGAGACTGTTTCTGACACAGCCAAAGTATTATCTCGTTATCTAGATGGTGTGATGATTCGTGCATTGCGCCATGACACTGTGGCCGAATTTGCCGAACATGGCACTATTCCTGTGATTAACGGGCTAACCAACCTCTCGCACCCATGCCAGATAATGGCTGATTTGCAAACCATACAGGCGCATCTAGGCCCGCTTGAAAACCAGATTGTAACTTGGTTTGGTGATGGTAATAATGTAGCCAATTCTTGGATTGAAGCTGCAGCGTTATTTGGCTTTGAATTGCGCATTGCAGGGCCAGAAGCCTATCGTCCGCCAGCGCATTTAGTAGCATGGGCGCGGGCTCAAGGCGCTACTATCATCTTTGTGGATGAAGCTGAGAAGGCTGCTACAAACGCAACTGTGCTGGTAACAGATGTCTGGATTTCAATGGGAGATGAGGAAGGCAATAGGCGGCTTGATCTTGCGCCATTTCAGGTCACACAAAAATTGATGAGCCTTGCCGCCCCAGATGCGATTTTCATGCATTGCTTGCCTGCTTTGCGGGGTCAGGAAGTCACAGCAGAGGTAATTGATGGTGCGCAATCTGTCGTGTTTGATGAGGCTGAAAACAGGCTACATGCCCAGAAGGCCATTTTGGCACATATTTTTGATGATAATTTTTAGCCCGTATAGCCCGCGCCATGAATATTCCTGATTCTGTTGTTCAGCCCTTCTACCTTACAGGCTCACCTGAGCATAGCAAGCCACTGATCAGAGGCAGGCTGGTGCGGATTTTTAACCCTGTAGCCAGCATTTTTGCGCGCCATGATTATCCTGATATTATCTCAGGGCTAGGCGCTGAGACAGTCGCGCTAGCAGGCTGTCTGGCCGCCACGCTGAAATTTGATGGGGTTTTTACGGTGCAGGCAAAAGGCAATGAGGCGGTAAAAACACTTTTTGCCGATGTAACCTCTGACGGCCATATCAGAGCCTATGTCTCGTTTGATGAGCGTGCGCTTATCGATAAAATACTTACCAGCCCGGCTGATATTGATAGTCTGCTTGGGCAGGGCTATATCGCCTTTACGGTCGATCAGGATGCATCTGTTAGTGGCGAGAAAGCCCATAGATATCAAGGTATTGTTGAGCTTTCAGGCGGCACGCTTGGCGATTGTGCAACCCAATGGTTCAAAAATTCAGAACAGCTCGCAACCTCTGTGATGACAATCGCTGTAAATACAGAATCTGGCTGGGTTGCCGCAGCCATGATGTTGCAGAAAATTGCTGAACGGGGCGGTGACAGCCCCTCTGAGTCTAATCTGATAGATGAAGAAGATTTATGGCAGACAAGCACTATTTTACAACGCTCAGTCACTCAAGACGAGCTGGTAGATCATACCCTATCAGCACAAGATATTCTATTTAGGCTATTTCATGCCCATGGGGTGCATGTCCAGCCGCCGCTTCAGCTAGCAGATAAATGTCGTTGTTCTGATGAGAAGGTTGAGATGATGTTGGCAGGCCTGTCATCTGATCAACGCGCCTCAGTCGCTGACGAAGCTGGCAGGCTGGTGGTAAATTGCGAGTTTTGCAAGGCTGAACGTTGTTATGATCTTACCTCATTTCAAGATTAAATCTGCTTTGCTGTCCTTTTGACCGCTTTTCAATAGCGAAAATCTGTTCTATTATTTCTAAGCGAAACATGGTGGCGCCCTAACATAGGCAAAATGGGGCATATTCTATCATTATATGGGGCAGATAAATGTATGATTTAACAAAGTTTTTTCATAATTCTGGAACATCTGGCAAGCCAATTTCAGCCAGCTTCCGCCTGTTGGCGCCGATGCTGGCTCTGTTGCTATTGACAGGCTGTATGACATCTTCGCAACCCAAAATCCTGCCTAAGACAGATATATCAGGCTATTCTGCCTTGCGTCTGGATGCGCGAAAATTGAATATTTACGAAAATTGGCAAATGCCAATGGAGCCGCCCTATATTGAACATACCCTTTCGCCAAACCTATCTTCGATGATTGTGGACTGGGCATCACAGGTGCTATTGCCTGTTGCAGGGTCAGGCGAGGTGGTGCTAGATATCCAGCAAGCTAGCGTTACGGTAACTGAAATTCCACAAGATAAAAAACTGATCAATGTGTTTAAGGATCAGCAAGCCTATAAGGTGCGGGTCGATATTACGGCTGATCTGATGTGGATTCAGCCCGTAGGCAATAAAAATGCGCTGATTGAGCTAACGGCAACAGCATCAGATACGATTAAGGAATCTGCCACGCCGAATATGCATGAGATGACCATTCGTAAGACAGTGCTAAACGCCTTAGATTTACTAGATGGGCTTGCCCGCGAGAAAATCGCACAAGTTGACCAGATGACACGTCCATAATCGGCTATCAGCGCCGCCAAAATAGCGGATTAAGCACGACCAGAACGGTAAATAATTCCAGCCTGCCAAGCAACATACCAAAACACATAATCCATTTGGCCATATCAGGCAGGCTAGCAAAATTGCCAGCAGGGCCAATTGTGCTACCAAGACCTGGCCCAACATTTGAAATTGAGGTCGCCGCGCCTGAAATCGCTGAATCAAAATCCAGCCCGATCAGCCCAAGCAAGATCGCCATCAGCACAAAGCACAAAATATACAAATAGAAAAAGCCTGTCACAGAATCCATTACTGCATCTGGCACAGGCCGCCTGTTATAATAGGTCAGCACAACCGCATGAGGCCGCAAAAGCCGCGCTAGCTGAACCCGTATTGTGCCAGCCAACACTTGCAGTCTGAACATTTTAATGCCGCAGGTGGTAGACCCAGCACATCCCCCCACAAACATACAAATCAGCAAGATGGTAGTGGCCGCCCCGCCCCATGTCGCAAAATCGGCAGTGCCATATCCAGTGCCTGTGATGATAGAGATGGTGTTGAAAGAGGCTAGTCTTATCGCCTCTGCCAGCCGATAGCCATCTTGATAGAGCGAGCCAGAAATCAGGCTGACAATAATGGCGGTTAGTGCCAGAAACCACTTTACTTGCGGGTCTTCAATTAACGATTTCCAGCCGCCTCTGGTAAGTGCCAGATAATGCACAAAAGGTAGGCTTCCCACAATCATACCGCCAATCACAATCAGCTCAATTAGCTGGGAATCAAAAGCCCCTATGGACGCTGTTTTGGTGGAATAGCCGCCCGTTGCCAGCGTTGTCATAGCATGGGTAAGCGCATCAAAAAACGGCATGCCAGCCAGCATCATCATACATGTCCATAACAGGGTGAGCGCGGTATAAACGGCAAAAATTCCGCCTGCTAGCTGTCGGGCTCGGGGGATTACCTTATCTGCGGCTTCAAAGCTTTCAGTCTTAAACAGCTGCATACCGCCCACACTTAGCATGGGGAAAATCGCAAGCGCCATCACAATAATCCCAACCCCGCCAAGCCATTGTAACAAAGCACGCCACAGCAACACCCCATAAGATGCCTGTTCAATCTCGCGCAAGACGGTTGAACCAGTCGTGGTAATGCCCGAAATCGCTTCAAATATCGCATCTGTAAGCGATAGTGACATGGTTGATAAAAACAGCGGCAATGCACCAAACAGCCCGATAAATAACCATGCCCCATTGGTCAGCAAAAATGCTTCTTTCAAGCCCAAATCAGATTGTTCAGATCGGTTAAAGGCAAGCCATAAACATACCCCCACAAATCCAGTGAATAAGGCGCCAATGGCAAAAGATTGCCAGTTTGGATCACCAAGATATAAATCAACCACCATAGGCGCTAGCATGGCGCCTGCCAGCAAGCTAAGCAAAATGCCTAAAATATTCAGAACGGGTGCGGCCTGCATGGATGAGATTACCTGATAACAGCAAACAAAAGCAAACATCAGACATAAGGCTGATTTGCAATCAGCCATGCCCTTCTTTCAAGTTGTTTACTAAGCGGTTTTTACGCGATTGTCCAGCAATGCCATAGATTATCTGATCATTAAAGGGGGTTATCGTGGCATTTGTATCTGGTTAAAAAACCTGTTTCGTAACGCATCATCTGTCTTAAATACGCCTGTAAAGCTGGTTGTTACCATAGAGACATCTGTTTTTTTGACCCCGCGTGTTGTCATGCATTGATGTTGTGCATCAATTAAAATCGCCACCCCTTTTGGGGCTAGCGCATTTTGAATTGTCTGCGAGACTTGCGCTGTCATGGTTTCTTGGGTTTGCAATCTGCGGGCAAAGCTATCTAGCACTCGCGCCAGCTTTGAAATGCCCACCACCCGCCTATCTGGCAGATAGGCAATATGCGCAACCCCCAAAATTGGCACCATATGATGCTCACAATGAGATTGCAGGGCAATATCGCGCAACATGACCATATCATCATATCCCTCAACCTCTTCAAAGGTACGGGCAAGCATCTCCTCAGGGTTATCATGATAGCCCGAGAAAAATTCTTCATAAGACCGCACTACACGTGCAGGCGTATCAACCAGCCCCTCACGCGATGGGTTATCCCCTGCCCATCTAAGCAGAACATTAACCGCCGCCTCTGCTTGCGCACGTGTTGGTCTGGGCGTATCAGATGTGCCCATAGGGTGCTCGTCTAAGCTTTGCTGTGCAGATGGCTGAGCGCCTAACTCTGTGATCTCATCATATGTGGTCATAATCTGTGTGTACCGATTCTGTGAAAATGTTGAACTGTGCTGGCGTTATCATCACTATCTTTCTGCCAGCCTCACGTTAGCTGTCTGGCTCACTTAGAACAAGCAAAACCGTATTGTTGCTATGGTGTTGTGTACGAATGGTTTTGGCGTTGCGATCACCTATGCCTGCCAGCATAACCTAAGACATAAAATCAGCCCACACCCGAAAATCATCAAAATATCAAAAAAATTCCAGCTGTTAACGGTTTTTTTAGACTGTTCTGCGATGATTGTCTCTGAAGTGATAATGCGAAATGGGTAACAGTTTATCCTTAAACTTAAAAAGTGTAAAATGTAATAAAAATACTTGCTTAAAATGATTAACGATTATAGCCTATGCTAGAAAAAACAAAATATTATACACTTTATACCTGTTTTAAGGGTGTTTTGCCAGAAAGCTATCTAGCGCTGTTCTGTTGGTAAATAGGCTAATGCTTGGGCTGTCTGTATTGATCATCA
>CBFHYU010000004.1:0-88392 GCA_965660165.1 Puniceispirillaceae bacterium (SeqCode) | reverse complement strand
TGGTTGAGTTTTGCAGCTAAAACCGTGCCTCAAAATGCTGTCCAGCTATTTGGATATAGTGATGCATTGCAAGGTTTTGCTATGGCATATCTAGAGGCAGAAGATAATTATCTGTATAAAACAGCATTGTTGGCTGGTGCTGATACTGGCACTGAGGCAGGAAAAATAGGCACTGTGTTAGGCAAGATTCATCACGCCTCATCACGCCATGAGTTTGATGCTAGCGCATTTCAGAATCAGGATGATTTTTGGGCATTAAGAGTTGAGCCCTATCTATGTTATACGGCCTCATCCCATCCAGACCTATCAGATATTTTGCTCGCAGAGGCAGAGCGTCTATATCGTGCAGATAGGCTTTTGATTCATGGCGATGTTAGCCCCAAAAACATATTTTTCCGAAACTCTGAGCCAATAATTCTTGATGCAGAATGCGCCACGATGGGAGATCCCTGTTTTGATATATCGTTCTTTTTGAACCATCTATTGCTTAAAACAATTCATTTACCGCACAGGCAAACAACCAATCTTCAGGCTGTCCATGATTTCTGGCAGTCCTATGCGCCCTATATTGGATGGGAAGACCCAACTATGCTTGAAACACGTGTTTGCCAGCTTGTGCCTGCATTGATGCTTGGGCGAGTAGATGGAAAATCACCTGTCGAATATCTTACTGCTTCTCAGCAGATAATCACACGAGAGATAGCATTAAAATTGTTAACATCTCCACATGCAAAATTAGCCGATCTCTGCAATACTCTGCATAGATATTGTTCAAAATGAGAAAACCATAGCCTATGTCATCTATTTCCTCTGTTTATGCACGCCGAGTTTGGGATTCAAGAGGCCAGCCTACTATTGAAGCTGAAATTACGCTTGATAATGGCATTGTTGGACGCGCGATTGCGCCTGCTGGCGCCTCACGCGGCACAAGAGAAGCTGTTGACCTAAGAGATGGCGGCACCTTTCTTAGAGGAAAAGATGTTCAAAAGGCAATTTTTGGAATAAATACCGTTATCGCAGACAAATTAGCTGGCATGGATATATCTGACCAGTACGCTATTGATGATGCTTTACTAGAGCTTGACCCGTCACAACTAAAAGAAAAATTGGGCGGTAATGCGCTTGTGGCCTGCTCACTTGCCGCTTTGCATACAGCCGCCAAAGATAGCGCTACACCATTATGGCACCATATTGCAAAACGCTATGATTGCCGTCCTAGCCTGCCACTTGCCGAAATTCAGATTTTTGGCGGTGGTGCGCATGCGGCAAGCCGTGTTGATATTCAGGATTTTATGATTATGGTTCCTGGCGCATCAGATTTTGATCAAATGATGGAAATCACCTCTGAAGTATATTTTGCCGCAGGTGATATTATGGCCTCCAAAGGCAAACTTAGCGGCATTGCAGATGAAGGCGGCTGGTGGCCTGATTTTGCAAGCAATGAAGATGCACTTGAAACATTAACCCAAGCGATTGAAAAATGCGGTGAAACGCCTGGTAAGAATGTTGTTATTTCACTAGATATTGCTGCTTCCGAATTTAGGAAGGATTCTGGATATTATCTCGCACTTGAAGACAGGTTTTTATCCACCGAGCAGATGATTGACTTGATAGGAAGCTGGATTGACAGCTATCCGATTGTGTCTATTGAAGACCCGCTTGCAGAAGATGACACAGATGGCATGATAGCCTTTACCAAGCGATTTGGTCATAATATTCAAATTATCGGAGATGATTATCTTGTCACAGATAAAGATATTGTCGCTCAGGCTATTGCGGATAATGCCTGTAATGCTGTTCTATTAAAAGTAAATCAGATAGGCACAGTTAGCGAGGCTGTTGAAACCTTCAAACTAGCCCAAAATGCTGGATGGCAGACTATTGTATCTGCCAGATCAGGTGAAAGCGAAGATAGCACCATCAGCCATCTTGCCACTGGATTAGGGGCAGGCCAGTTAAAAGTTGGGTCTTTTCAACGCTCAGAACGTATGGTGAAATGGAATGAGTGTTTACGTATTCAAGACCAGATAGGCCGCCAGCATTTTGTTGGGGGCACCCCATTATCAGGTAGTTGGTGGCATAAGCAAAGGGTAGCCAAGAAAGGATAAATTATGGATAATTCACATCTTGAAGGCCGCAGAGCCGTTATTACGGGCGGTGCAAGAGGCATGGGATATGCAATTGCAAAACGGTTTCTTGAAAAAGGTGCCGCAGTTGCATTATGGGATTTGGATGAAGCTAGATTAGCCCAAGCTGCCGATAGCCTGTCTAGCACAGGCAAGGTAAGCTATCACAAGGTAGATGTTAGTAGCTTTGACAATGTTGAGGCTGCTGCAAAGCAGGCGCAACAGACGCTAGGCGGTGTTGAATTATTGGTCAATGCAGCTGGTCTTGCGGGTGCAACTGCCCCTGTCACGGACTATCCAAACGATGTCTGGCACAAGGTGATGGATGTTAATCTCAATGGTATTTTTTATTGCTGTAAAACGATTGTGCCAATGATGCAATCTGCCAATTATGGTCGTATCGTCAATATTGCCTCTATTGCAGGAAAAGAAGGTAATCCAAATGCATCAGCCTATTCAGCGTCAAAGGCAGGGCTTATCGGCTTTACTAAAAGTCTAGGCAAAGAGCTTGCCACCTCAAATATTAGTGTCAATGTTATCTGCCCTGCGGTGGTTGATACAGAAATGCTGAAAGATGTCAAAGACAGTCATATCGAATATATGCTGTCTAAAATTCCAATGGGGCGCATGGGAAGTGTTGATGAGATTGCCAATCTGGTTGAATTTCTCAGCTCAGAGGGATGTTCCTATAGCACAGGAGCTGTATATGACCTCTCAGGTGGCCGCGCTACCTATTAGGCTTAAATACGCGCTAGCGCCTGTCTTAAATCTTCGATGATGTCATCTGCATGTTCAATGCCAACAGACAGGCGTAAGGTGCTATCCCCTAAGCCTGATTTTTCGCGCTGTTCTGAGGTAAGTTGTCTATGCGTGGTAGAGGCTGGATGAATAATCAAGCTTCTAGTATCGCCGATATTTGCCAGATGTGAGATAAGATTACAGCCCTCAACCAGCCGCATGCCCGCATCAAGCCCGCCTTGAACAGAAAAGGTAAAGACTGACCCTGCCCCAACGCTAAGATATTTCTGTGCTAGCTCATTATAGCGAGAATCTGGCAAGCCTGCCCAAGATACATACTCTACCTTTGGATGGTCTGCCAAAAATCGCGCTACCTGTTCTGCATTGTGCATATGCTGGCGCATTCTAAGCGGCAGAGTTTCAAGCCCCAATAAGGTAAGCCAAGCATTATGAGGTGATAAAACAGGGCCTAAATCACGTAATACAGAGGCATGGCAATAGGTAATAAAACATAGTGGGCCAAATGTCTCGCTGAAGCTGATACCGTGATAGGCAGGGTCTGGTTGGCACAATGAATCAAACCGACCATTCCCCCAATCATAAAGCCCTGTATCAACCACAGCGCCACCCAATGCCTGCCCATGACCTGCTAGAAATTTAGTGGTTGAATACAGCACCAGATCAGCGCCCCATTCTTTGGGGCGGCACAATATAGGCGTCGCCATTGTATTATCCACAACAAACGGTAAATTATGGGCATGGGCGATTTTAGCAAGCGCTTCAAGATCAGAGATATTACCATCTGGATTAGCCAGCGATTCAGTAAAAAGCAAAGCTGCTTCAGGGTCGCCACATGCTGCGTTTACAGCATCAAAATCAGCTACATCCACAAATTTAACATCCCATCCGAACTTCTTGAAACTAAATGCAAATTGCGTAATTGAACCACCATAAAGACGCGTGCTGGCAATAATTTTCGCATTTGGTTTCATAAGCGGGTATAAGCCGACTAGCTGTGCGGCATGGCCTGAACCAACTGAGCAAGCCCCGATGCCGCCATCAAGAGAGGCTAGCCTTTGTTCCAGCACTGCAGTCGTTGGATTGGATAGCCGCCCATAAATATTGCCCGGTTGTTGCAAATCATACAAGCTAGCGGCGTGATCGGTATTATCAAAGGCAAAGGCGGCTGTATGATAGACAGGCACTTGCCGTGCGCCTGTTGCTGCATCTGGCCGTGCCCCTGCATGGATCGACAGGGTTTCTAGCTTTTCAGAGAAAAATAGCCCCCCATCCCTTTGTGCTGGTGGCACGTTCGGTGCAGCTGGCCGAAGAGATGACAAAAACCCTGAGGCAAACCCGCCCAGCCCCAATAGCCCTGATAGTCTGGTATGTTCTATCTTGGGACATTTATCCATGATGACATTCAAACCAGCCTCTGATGCATGGCTAGCGGCATCTTCATGCGCTACCCCAATTTGCATCCAAATAGTTTTAGCCCCGATTGTGATCGCATCTTCTACAATCTGCGGGCAATCCGAAGACGGTCTAAAAATATCAACCATATCAATTTCTTGCGGAATATCGAAAAGGTTGGCATAGCAGGTCTGATCCAAAATAGTCTGGCCTGCAAGACGCGGATTAACTGGTATTATTTGATAACCATGTGACAATAGATATTTCATCACATAATAAGAAGGTCGCTTCCAATTATCAGACGCGCCGACCACTGCAATTGTTTTGGTATTTTGTAAGATAGCTGCAATTTGGCTATCAATATGGTTTGTCTGTGTCATTTGGCCGCCGCAGAGTGATAGTTTCGTATCCATTCACGATAAACCGTAAATAGACCAGAGGCAATAATCACAGATGCGCCTAGCCATGTCCAGAAATCAGCAATATGCCCAAAGATGAAATAACCATACAGGCTACCCCAGATTAGAATACTGTAGTGCAAGGGCGCAACCGCAACCGCAAGCGCAATTTCAAGCGCCCGTATCACCAGAATCTCTCCACATGCCGCAAGTACAGCCATGGCGCACATCAGCATTAGATGATGGCTGTTGGCGGGCATTTCAAACACAAAATATAAGGGGATTGAGGTTATCACAAAGCCTGTTAAGGCAGTATATACAATAGTGGTCATGGTTGAATCATCTGCCCCCACATGACGTGATATTATCTGACGCAAGGCAAATAACGAAGCCGCAACCCCTGCCAGCAATAATGCAGGGTGAAAGGCATGAAAGCCTGGCCGAAGCACGATCAGCGCGCCAACAAACCCAAATAAAACCGCAAGCCATCGATAAATCCCAATGCGTTCTTTAAGGATAAGCGCGCCTGCGATTGTAACAATAAACGGTGAAATAAAGGTGATGGTGATTGCATCTGTAAGCGGTACAAATTTAATTGAAACAATAAATAAAATAGCAGAACCAACCGCAATAACACCTCTGAAAATCTGTAGTTTGATATGTGTTGTCTGAAACAACACACTACCTTTGATATATAACAGCACACAAACGCATAAGATTAGACCTAATTGGCGTGTCCAGACTATCTGAAGCGGGTGATAATCAAGGGTAAGCAATTTGGCGATTGCATCAACTCCAGAAAAGATGAACATTGCGAGCATCATCAATAATGCCCCTTTCATATTTTCAACTTTTTGCGCCAATCTATACTCCCGCACAGTGCCTATCCAAGACAACCATCCACTATATCAGCACCTCTAATCTTCAAAACGCAAGCCAAGAATACATAAAGTTACTAAAAACCAGCCTCTCTTATCATAGTGATAAGCGCTAGCATCTTGAATGGCGGCAGAACTCATGGCACAGTCTGAGATATGAGCAGAACACAAGCAGATTATGATTTGGCTGAATTTCAGCGCGCAAATGGGAATGCCGCGCCGCGCTCACCAAATTGGTATAAACCTCCCTTAGATAAAACTGTATTAAAGCAGCTTATGCAACGGCGCGATCTGCCAGCCTTACGGGATACTCTGCTTCTTTATAGCTTATTGATAGGGTTTGGTAGCTCTGCTGTGATGCTAGGGGCTAGCTGGCTTGCTATCCCTCTTTGGCTAGCCTATGGCGTGTTATATGCCTCAGCGGCAGATTCTCGCTGGCATGAGGCAGGGCATGGCACTGCCTTCAAAACAAGTTGGATGAATGAAATTGTCTATCAGATTGCCTGTTTTATGATTATGCGCAATCCTATAACATGGAAATATAGTCATGCGCGCCATCATACTGATACATTGATAGTTGGACGTGACCCTGAAATTGCGTTGATGCGGCCACCAAAGGCACTTCACACCTGCCTTAATTTTTTTGGTATTCCAGATATTATTGACGCATTTAGACAGATGCTTATCCATCTAACTGGCCGTATTCCTGATGATCACGCTACATTTATCCCGCAAAGCAAACATAAAGATGCAATCATTATTTCCTATATCTGGCTGTTGATATATGCGGGCATTATCGCTAGCTGTGTGGTATCTCAAAGCTGGATTCCGATAATGCTGATTGGTGGCCCTCGAATTTACGGCTCATGGCATTTTAATCTTACAGGCCTAATCCAGCATGGTGGGCTAGATGATAATGTATCTGACCATAGGCTGAATACCAGAACTGTCTATATGAATCCCATATCTAGATTTATCTATCTAAATATGAATTATCATGTTGAACATCATATATTTCCAGCCGTGCCATACTATAATCTGCCAGAATTGCACCGCTTGCTTAAAGATGACCTTCCGCCGCCTTCCCCCTCAATTTGGGCTGCCTATAAAGAGATGCTACCTATCTTGGTGCGCCAGCTAAAAGGAGAGGCTGTTTTTCTGAAACGAGAATTGGCAACATCACAAAAATGACAGAATTTATTCTAGATGAAAAGATTGATAACACTAGCCAGCTAATTGATATTAAATCAAATATTCAAATTAGGCTTGTGGATGACAGCCGTTTTTTCTGGCTGTTGCTAATCCCGCAAATTGACGGTCTGAAGGAATGGCACCAGATACCGCCAAATAGCATGATGGCGATGCATGAGCTGATGCTATCACTAAGCAGACATCTGGAAGTCCACCTAGCGCCTGATAAAATAAATATCGGCGCATTAGGCAATATGGTGCCGCAATTCCATCTTCATATTGTGGCTAGATTTACAGGTGATGCGGCATGGCCTGGCCCTGTCTGGGGCGCTGGCACAGCGATAACGCTAACCGCCGATGAGAGGCAAAGCAGAACAGCATTGATACAGGCTGGTATATAAAAAATCAGGCAAAATGCGCTAAATCATCGAAAATATGCATCCATCTAGCTCGTGCTGTCGAATAAACTAGCATACATATCTTTGTAAGAGAGTTCATGCACACCCCAGATATATCTATTCATCTTTTCAGAGATGATTTGCGTCTTGCCGATAATCCAGCTTTATCTCATAGCGCATTAGCCACATTGGTTTTGCCTGTATTTGTGCTTGAAAAACAGGCGTTTGATGGCCATTCAGACAACCCTCCTATACAAAAAGATGGGTATGGTGCAGCAAGTGCTGTCTGGCTTCATCATGCGCTTGATAGTCTGGACAGCCAGCTAGAGGGTCGCTTAAATCTTTTTCGCGGCTCATTAGATGAGATTTTGCTTCAAATTTGCCAGCAAACAGGCGCACAGCACATAACGCTTAGCACAAGCCATACCCCACAGCAAAAAATCAAAGATGATGCGCTGGCAGTATTTTTGGCAAGCCATAAGATTAGCCTGCATCAGATTGATACAAGCCTGCTATGGTCGTCTGATGAGGTGACTAAGGCAGATGGCACACCCTATCGGGTATTTACCCCCTTTTATCGTAGGGGCTGTCTTGGTGCGTCACCTCCAAGAGCGCCGCTTGCCCCCCCTGCATTTAGCGTGCATCAAAAACTTAAATCTTCGGCTAGCCTGTCTGAATTAGGGCTGTTGCCAGATAAGGCTTGGGCTAAACAGCTTAATCAGCAATGGGATATTTCAGAACATGGCGCACATGCCCAGCTTGAGACATTTATCAGCTCACAGGATGAGGGGTTGGTAGATTATGCTGATGGCAGAAACTTCCCTTCAAAACAAAATACATCACGCCTATCGCCCTATTTGCGCTTTGGCCAAATTTCCGCGCATACCGCATGGTATCGGGCTAGTGAGGCAACACATGCATCAGATAGAAATTTAGATATTTTCAAATCAGAGCTAGGCTGGCGTGAATTTTCATATTCCTTATTAGAACAATTCCCAGAATTAAAACATACGCCGCTACAACGTAAATTTGAAGCATTTGAGTGGGAAGATAATGAGATGCATTTGCGGGCATGGCAAACTGGACAAACTGGCTATCCCATAGTTGATGCAGGCATGCGTGAATTATATCAAACAGGCTATATGCATAACCGATTACGTATGATTGTAGGGTCATTTTTAGTCAAAAATCTGTTGATTGACTGGCGCAAAGGAGAAGCTTGGTTTTGGGATTGCTTGTTTGATGCTGACCCTGCCAATAATCGTGCAGGATGGCAATGGATAGCAGGATGTGGTGCAGATGCCGCACCCTATTTCAGAGTGTTTAATCCAATTACACAAGGCCAGAAATTCGATGCTAACGGCCATTATACCCGAAAATTTGTACCTGAATTGGCACATCTGCCTGATAAATATTTATTTAATCCCTTTGAAGCGCCAACAGAGATACTGTCAGCTGCTAAGTTGCGTCTTGGTATAGATTACCCCTATCCGCTGGTAGATGTGAAATCATCTCGCCTCAGAGCGCTAGATAGATTCAAACAGATTTCTGAGACTGCCTGAAGCAAATTCTTATGCCCAAAACTCAGCTATGTGTAATTCTTGGAGACCAGCTCAGCTTTGATATTTCCAGCCTGAAGCTGGCAGATAAATCAAATTGCACCGTGCTTTTGGCAGAATTATTAGATGAAACAAGTTATGTAAAACATCATAAAAAAAAGATTGTCCTTGTGCTGTCTGCAATGCGCCATTTTGCGAAACAGTTGGCAGAACAAGGCTGGCATGTTCGATATATCACATTGGATGATCCCGAAAATACGCATAATTTTACAGATGAAGTAGCCCGCGCGATTGCGGCGTGCAATGCTGATGAAATTCTTGTCACACAGGCAGGGGAATATCGCGTTCAGCAACAGATTGATAGCTGGCAGCCCCAACTAGGCTGTACAGTGCACACTTTGCAAGATGATAGGTTCTTTGCCTCTATTGACGATTTTGCGCAGTGGGCGGATGGGCGCAAACAGCTTAGAATGGAATATTTCTATCGCTCAATGCGGGTAACACATTCTATTTTGATGGCAGGTGATAATCCTGAAGGTGGTCAATGGAATTATGATCATGATAATCGCAAGCCGCCTGATAAAACGGTTTCAATCCCACAGCCCTTTCGGATTCCCCCTGATGACATAACCTCTGAGGTAATAGCGCTTGTATCAGACAGGTTTGCTGATCATTTTGGTGATATTGAGCCTTTTTTTCTGGCAGTAACCGCTGAGCAAGCGCGTCAGGCATTAGACCATTTTATTGCCGAAAGGTTGGTAAATTTTGGACAGTTTCAGGATGCCATGCTTACAGATGAGCCTTTTATGTTTCATGCTCATATTGGCTTTTATCTCAATTGTGGACTGTTAAGCCCGTTTGAAGCGGTAAGACAGGCAGAGCACGCCTATTATGAGGCTGGCGCACCATTAAATGCAACTGAAGGCTTTATCAGGCAAATTTTGGGATGGCGTGAATATGTAAGGGGGCTGTATTGGTATCATATGCCAGACTATAAAAGCCTCAATGTTCTAAATGCCACACGCCCCTTACCTGAATTTTTCTGGACGGGAGAAACAGATATGTTCTGTCTTAGCCAGTCCATAGGCCAGACCAGACAATATGCCTACGCCCATCATATTCAAAGATTGATGGTTATTGGCAATTTTGCGCTTCTGGCTGGCCTTTCCCCTGAGCAGGTGAATGAATGGTTTTTAATTGTTTATGCAGATGCCTATGAATGGGTTGAATTGCCAAATGTAAGTGGCATGGTGCTATATGCAGATGGCGGTATTATGGCCTCAAAACCCTATGCGGCTGGCGGCAGTTATATCGACCGAATGTCTGATTATTGTGCGTCTTGCCGCTATAAGGTAAAACAAAAAACAGGCGAAGATGCCTGTCCATTTAACTATCTCTATTGGGATTTTTTAGACAGAAATAGTAACAGATTAAGACACAATCCCAGAATGGGCATGATGTACCGAACATGGGATAAAATGGCGGATGAACGAAAAGAAGACATCAGACAAAGCGCTAAGCAATTTCTTAACAAATTATCATAACATATTGAGTTAGAATATTTCCTTTGAATTTTCTTCTTTCCATAAAGGATATTTTTTCATTACGCTGGAAAAAAGATCAGAGTCTAGAAAATGAGATAGCCAGCGTGATACCTCTGACCATTGTTGTGTATCAAACCAGTTTTGATCTGCTATTCTGAATTGGCGGATAAACGGAAGACTAGCCATATCTATTAGCCCTGCCCTGTTGCCCGCAAGCCAATCATTCTGGCCAAGCATGTCATTTAACTGCCAGATAAAATCGGCGCCCTTTTGCCGAGATGTTATGGCTAATTCAGTTGCTGCCGCTTTATCCTGATGATATCTGGTGGCATATTTATATCTATCCAGATTGGTTTTGAACTCAGTATCAAGCGTGTTAATAAAGCCCCTTATCCTATCGGAATGATAATAGTCATGATACCAGCCATCACGGTCGCCTGAAACATTGCATGCCCACAGCATAATATCCAGACTTTCATCAATAATGCTATCTTTGGTAACCAGCACAGGCACTGTACCTGACTTAGATGCCTGCAAAAATGCATCTGGCTTATCACGCAATGCTATTTCACGAAGCTCTACAGTAACATTAGCGCGCCTCAAAGCTAGCCGCGCACGCATGGCATATGGGCAGCGCCTAAAGCTCCAAAACACAGGATATGTCACACCAACCTCTTATGTTGACCGCAATTGCGCCTTAATTTCAAAATTCTCTCCTTCTAGCTGATAAGCGGCTGCAAACCCTGTGACCAACACCCCCTGTTTTGGGGTAATTTGAAACAGGTGAAAATCAGAAAATTCTCTAATCAAGCTCATCACATTGCCGTGTGCATCTGCAATATTATCACAAATTATGCTAAAATCAGCGTCCTTTCGGGATATTTCTATGATATTTGCCGAAAATTTAATCCGTTTCCGCGCCCAGATATTCTGCGCGCTTGCTTCATCTTCAATCAGCAAAAAGCTAGCCGTCCCGCCTGCTAGAATACCTCTAATATGGGCTGAAAGCTCAGAGGCATAGATATAGATATGTTTGCCATCGCGAATAAAGGGGGCTTGCCCTTGCTCAAGATGCGTGCCGTTATCATCTTCATACCAAACAGCCATATGCAGTGTTCTGGCTGTTCTTAGTAATCTATCTCGTGACTGTTTGACAGTATCAAGCGCCTTGTCACTCATGCCCTTACTCCTCAGCTTAGAAGGCTTTTACAGCCTAGCCATTATATGCCATTGTGAGTTAGAAAGGTATTGGTAAAACCGCTATGGAACAAAATTCATCCTCTCCTGCCTCACAGCAAGTCACAATTGACCTTTATGCAGATATTATCTGCCCGTGGTGTTATATCGGCAAGAAACGGCTTGAAACAGCCTTAGCTGAACGCCCTGAGATTGAATTTACGATCAATTGGCGTGCCTTTTTGTTAAATCCGTCAATGCCAGAATCTGGAATGGACAGGCAAGCCTATCTCACGGCAAAATTTGGTCATGCAGCCTCAGCTGTTTATGGCCGAATTGCTATGGCAGGCCTTGATGCGGGTATTTCCTTTGCTTTTTCTAGAATTGATCGCACGCCAGATACCAGACCGCTTCATAAGCTTCTTATCGGTGCTGGCAAAGATAGCTGGGCATTATCTGAAGCCTTTTACCAAGCCTATTTTCTGGATGGGCGTGATGTATCTGATCAAGATGTGCAGGCTGACATTTTTGCAAAAATGGGGAAAACCTCATTATATGATAGCATCGTGAACAGCAATAATACTCACAGCAGGCTTGAGCAGGATTTGGCAGATAGCCATGCACTTAGCATAGATGGGGTGCCCTTCATGGTATTTAATAATGCCTTTTCAATCGCAGGTGCGCATCCATCAGACATTCTGTTAAAAGTCATTGATGCATCTGCCAGACCAGAATAAGATTTATGATGGTGATACATCTGACAGGGCTAGCTGATTGATTTCAGCAAGATATTTCTTGGCTATCTGGCCTCTCATCTCAGGCTTTGCTACCTCCTCTTTAATGACCAATTTGTGATCAGCCTTAAGAAGCACTTTGCCTTTTTTACTTGCGATCCAGCCGATAAGCTTATCTGGATGAGCAAAATAATTATCTTTGAAATTGATTGAGATGCCTTTAGCACCAGCATCTAACTTGGCAATATTGGCGCGGATACAGCCACGTTTAAGCACGACAATTTCCAACAAATTGCGCACACTATCTGGAATAGCGCCAAATCGGTCAACCAGCTCTGCCATTATTGCATTGATATCATCTTCATTCTGCAAGCTACTAATGCGCCGATATAAAGATAGTCTAACAGATAAATCAGATACATAGCTTTCAGGGATAAGCACATTTGTGCCTAAATTGATTTGCGGGGTAAAGTCAGCTGTCTCTTCTGCTATATCCTCAGCCTTATTACTTGCCAGCTCTACTGCTTGACGAAGTAATTCCTGATATAGCTCAATACCAACCTCTTTGACATGGCCAGACTGCTCATCTCCCAGCAAATTACCTGCCCCGCGAATATCCATATCATATGACGCAAGAGAAAAACCTGCCCCAAGCGTATCAAGGGTCTGCATCACATCAAGCCGCCTGCGAGCTTGCGGTGTTAGCACCATATTCGGATCAGTCGTAAGATACGCATAGGCGCGAAGCTTACCCCGCCCTACTCTGCCCCGCAGCTGGTAAAGCTGTGACAGGCCAAACATATCCGCACGATGAATAATCATGGTATTGGCAGTAGGAATATCTATGCCTGATTCAATGATATTTGTTGCCAGCAAAATATGAGCCTCACCATTGCCAAAGCGTGTCATAACACTATCTAGTTCAGTACCATTCATCTGGCCATGCGCAGTCAAAATCCGTGCTTCTGGTAACATCTTTACCAGCCTGTCATACAGTCTTGGCAAATCAGAGATTCTTGGGCTTACCACAAAAATCTGCCCACCTCTGAAAATCTCGCGATTCATGGCCTCTTTCAGCACCACATTATCCCAGCCACCAACAAAGGTTCTAACAGCCAGCCTGTCAACAGGTGGCGTAGAGATAAGCGACATTTGCCGCACCCCTGATAACGCAAGCTGCAATGTGCGGGGGATAGGCGTAGCTGACAAAGTAAGAACATGCACATCCCCCCTCATTTCTTTCAGCCGTTCCTTCTGAGCAACCCCAAATCTTTGCTCTTCATCAATGATAAGCAATCCCAAATGATTAAAGCTGATGGTTTTAGCGAGAAGCGCATGAGTGCCAACTACAATCTGAATATCGCCTGTCTTAAGCCCTTCTTTAATAGCTTTTGCATCTGCAGGGGTGGTAAGCCGTGAAAGTGTCGCTAGCTTAACAGGAAAGCCAGCAAATCTGTCTTCACATAATTTACCATGCTGTCTGGCAAGCAAAGTTGTTGGCGTGACCAATGCTACCTGATAGCCGCACATAGCCGCAACAAATGCTGCCCGCATTGCTACTTCTGTCTTACCAAAGCCAACATCTCCGCAAATTAGCCTGTCTGTGGCTAGTCCAGAGGCAAGATCAGATATTACATCTTCTATCGCATCAAGCTGGTCATCGGTTTCTGGATAGCCAAAACGGGCGCAAAATTCTGCATACAACCCTTCTGGCGGTGTTAGCGGCTCTGCTTTGGCAATTTGTCTTTGAGCCGCTATCTTGATAAGCTGATCAGCCATTTCCTTGATTTTGCCCTTAATACGGGCTTTGCGGGACTGCCACGCAACTCCGCCAAGCTTGTCAAGCATGGCATCTGTGCCATCTTGCCCATATCTGGATAAGACATCAATATTTTCAACAGGTAGATACAGCCTGTCTCCACCTGCATAAATTAACAGCAAACAATCATGATCTGTGCCATTATGATGGATGGTTTCCAGCCCATCATAGCGGCCAATACCATGTTCTATATGAACCACCAGATCGCCAATTTCCAGTGAGGAAACTTCTTTCAGAAAATCATCTGCGCGGCGCTTGCGTCCAGATGGGCGCATCATGCGAGTACCAAAAATATCCTGCTCGCTCAACACCAGCAGATCGTCACGCTCAAATCCTTGCTCTAGTGGCCAAACAGCCCCAAAACAACCTGTTTCGGTAATAGTATCCAGCCTATCTATCTGTGTTATTTTTGCTGGCAAATGCGCCGATATAAGCTCAATCATTCGGCTAAGTGCGCCTGAAGCTGATGCCGTCAGTATGACTGTCTTTTTAAGCCCTTTAATATGCGCTGCCACTGCTTCAGAGGGTGATAGCATACCAGCCGATATTTCTGTGCGTGCCACGCTAAATTGTGGGGGTAATTTTCCATGCAGATCAATCGCATCTGACGTTGGCGAGGCAAAGCTAGAAATCTGGATATAGCTATCTGTAGCAGTAAATTCTGCAAAATCTGTTTCTGATTTATAGAGTATTTCAGGGGCAAGTGGGCGGTAAGGCTGACCTTGTTCTTGCGCTTCATATCTGGCGCGGTAAAAATCCTGAATCTGCTCACACCGCGCATTATTCGCGCCCATAATATCGCTATCACCAAGTGTCGGCCACCCTTCAACCAGCTGATCCAGCGCTATCAGCTCAGAATGCAACAGCCCAAGCCAATGCTCAATACCTGCCACCGATTGACCAGCCGAAACAGCTTCATAAATAGGGTCTTTGGATGCCCGACCACCAAAATTTGTCAAATAGCCTTGTCTAAATCTGCTGATGGTATGTTCATCAAGAATATATTCTTGCGCAGGCAAAATCTGCACCTCAGATGTAGCAACAGTGCTTTTCTGGGACAGGCTATCAAAAAATTTCAAGCTATCAATTTCATCTCCAAAGAAATCAAGTCTGATAGGGTCATGTTCTGTAGAACAATAAATATCAATAATTCCGCCTCTTACTGAAAATTCACCAAATTCCCGAACAGTCTGGGTTCGAAAAAAGCCATTTGCCGTTAGAAACTCAATTACCTGTTTCTGCGAAATTTGCATCTGCTCAGACACCCGAAGAGAAGCGCCATCAAAAAACGCTGTTTCAGGAATTTTTTGAAGCCAGCTATTGATTGTGGTTACCAGCAAAATAGCTGGCTTGTTAGCTTGCTGGGCGGCTGACTGGTTAGTGATTGTTACCAGTCTGGACAGACACGCTATCCTGCGTGAGGTAATATCAGGATGCGGTGACACCCTGTCATATGGCAAACAATCCCATGCAGGCAGTGCAAGCACCTCTATTTCTGGCGCAATAATGCTAAGGGACTGAATGATAGATGCCATTCTGGAATCATCACGCGCAATCAACACAGCGCGGCCTGCTTCACTAGCAAGCTGGGCAGCAACCATCGGGATCATTCCATCCATACATCCAAAAATATCTTTATTAGGATGTATTTTTTCTAATAATTTCATAACAATATTAGCTAATTTTGAAATTTTTGATTAAGGTAAATACATAGGTATCAAATTCTTCTGGCACAGCCTCATCACCCTTCACCCAAGCAAGCAATGCGGGATCACCCGCCTCAAGCAAAGCTTCAAATTGTGATAGATGCTCATCATCCAGCGAAGGCAGGAAATTTTCTGCGAATTGCCCCAATAGCAAATCTGTTTCTTTCATGCCGGTATAGCTAGCACGATAGATAAGTCGCTTTATACGGCTCTGGCGTTCACTATTTTGTATATCTAGTATTTGTGACATATCTATTCCAGCAATATTGGTTACACTATATACGCACCTTGCCAGTGACAGGTTTCGGCATAGTAGGATTAAAATCTGCCTTTATGCAATGGGTCTAGCTAGCTGTCCAGCAATATTCACCATTTCATCAAACAGGCAGGATTTGAGGCGAACTTGCCAATCGCTACTATGGTCAATTCTGTTAAGATATGGCACACTGCGAAGGGTTTGAATTTTTCAAAACACGATAAGAGATTATGCGTATAAGCCGTCCTCCTAAGCTGTTTGGGCTATTTGCCTCAACAACCGATCTTCCTGGCATTGGCGCGCGTCTAGCAGACATTTTGAAAAAACGCATTGGCACAACGGTAATTGATATTTTGCGTCATTTGCCTGTAGCTATTATTGACAGAAATCTTATCACTGATCTGAGCCTATGCGAAACTGGCCGTATTGTAACTGTTGAAGCTGAAATTATGTCAGCAGATATTCCGCCCCCAAATACCTCTAGACCTGCCAAGATATTGGCAAAAACAGATCAAAATACTATCGAATTGATTTTTTTCCATGCCAGAGCAGATTATCTTAAAAAAATGTTGCCTTTGGGCGAGCGTAGGCTGATTAGTGGGCGTCTAGAACGATATGATGGCAAAATCCAGATCAGCCATCCTGATTATATGTTGCCGCCAGATCAGTTTGATACCATGCCAAAAATTGAGCCTGTCTATCCGTTATCAGCAGGCCTAAAGCCAAAAATTCTTAGAAATGCGATTGCCGCAGGCTTAAAGCGAGTACCTGTTCTGGATGAATGGATAGCTGCTGACTTAATTGCACGCAAAGGCTGGCCAGATTTTGCCTCTGCCATGTATGATGCGCATCATCCCAAAACTGAGGCTGATTTGATGGCCCATGCCCCTGCCCGTGCCAGACTTGCGTTTGACGAGCTTCTGGCAAATCAGATTGCCCTGCATCTCATTCGGCAAACAACAGGTTCAGATGCGGCAGGGCGAAGTCTACATAGTGCAGGCACGCTAAGACAGCAGATAATCAACGCACTTCCCTATCAAATGACAGGCGCACAAAGCCGTGTAATGGCTGAAATTCTAGCAGATATGCAATCGCCCCATAGGATGTTACGGCTATTGCAGGGGGATGTTGGATCAGGCAAAACGCTGATCGCTTTGTTGGCGATGGTTGAAGCCGCAGAAGCAGGCACACAAGCTGCCCTGCTTGCCCCTACAGAAATTCTAGCGAAACAGCATTTTGAAACAATCTCCAACATTCTGGCAGATACCCCGCTTAAATGTGGTTTGCTGATTGGCGCAATGAAAGGCTCAGAGAAAACAGCCACCATGAACAGGCTAGCCGCAGGCGAGATTCAAATTGTGATTGGCACGCATGCCTTATTATCAGATGATGTTGGGTTTGCTGATTTAGGGCTGGCAGTGGTTGATGAACAGCACAGGTTTGGGGTAAGACAACGCCTTATTTTAGGTCAAAAAGGCACAGCAACAGATGTTCTGGTAATGACCGCCACCCCTATTCCGCGCACCCTATCTATGACCGCCTATGGCGACCTGACAACCTCATATCTGGATGAAAAACCAGCAGGCAGGCAAGACATTAAAACAGCGCTGGTTAATCAAGATAGGATAGATGATGTCATATCACGATTGAAACAGGCGTTTTTATCGGGTGACCGCGCCTATTGGATATGCCCTTTGGTTGAGGATTCAGAGCTATCTGACTATGAAGCAGCAGAAAGCAGGCACAAATTATTATCAAAGCTTATTCCAGACGCAGCGCCTGTATTGGCACATGGCAAGATGAAACCAGCTGAACGTGAAATGGCAATGGCAGAATTTGCTGACGGCAGAAGCAAGCTGTTAGTAGCAACTACTGTTATCGAAGTAGGAGTGGATGTGCCAGACGCAAGTATCATTATTATCGAACATGCTGAACGTTTTGGGCTTGCCCAGCTTCATCAGCTTCGTGGACGTGTTGGCAGAGGCACGAAAGCATCATCCTGTTTGTTGCTATATAAAGGCCCGCTTAGCGGGACAGCACAGTCACGGCTGAATATTATGCGCCAGACTAATGATGGGTTCTTGATAGCTGAAGAAGATTTGCGGCTTAGAGGGCCAGGTGAAATTTTGGGTCAAAGACAATCTGGCTTGCCCGAATTTAGCCTTGCCGATCTAGCAGAACATGCTGAGCTAATTCCGCTAGCACGCGCATTAGCAGAACAAATCGTTTCTCACGATACTACCCTATCATCTGAAGATTCTGATAAATATCAGCAGTTGCTAGCCCTGTTTGAAAAAGATGTGGCTGTCCAGTTTCTTGCTTCTGGTTAGGATTTTGACTGCGCAAGCTTTGCTGTGTCTGGCGTAACGATCCCGCCTGATACAACCAGCTTGACCGCATCTTCAACACCCATATCAAGATAGACAAGGTCTTTGACAGGGCAAAATAGCAAAAAGCCAGAGGTTGGATTTGGGGTAGTAGGCACAAATACATTGACTGTATCATCTGGTATTTTTTTGGCTACCTCGCCTTGTGTTGTGCTGGTCACAAACCCAACTACCCACAGCCCTGATCTAGGATATTCAACCAATACAACTTCTCTGAACGCGTTTGATTGAGTTGTCATCACTGTTTCAAGAATTTGCTTTGATGCGCCATAGATAGTGCGCACTACTGGCATTCTGTTCAAGATGCCTTCACCTACGCGGATAATCCATCTGCCAAAAAAACCTGCAGCCAGCGCACCAATTAGCGTTATCACAATGAGACCAAGCAGAAGCCCCAAGCCAGGCAGAGCGCCTATTTGTGGTGCCTTGATCTCAATCATCTCACGCACGCTAGCAGGGATAAGCGCATTTACATTGCTATCAATGATATTCACAAACAGAAATGTAATATAGATGGTCAGCATCACAGGGGCGGTAACCAAAAGACCTGTTAGAAACCAGCTACGCAAGCGTGCAACCATCCCTTTCTTTTTTACCTCTGCATTGTGTGTTCCATCTATATCTACCATGTGTTTCTCTTATGATTAGGGGTTTGCCAGAACAATGTTACTACCACACATTACACGCTAATCTACTGTAAATATTGTTATAAAAACATTATATTTTTTCGAATACTACTTCTTACCATTTATTGTGGCAATAAAATGGCTATGCTATCATTATTTATTGTTCCAACAACCATTTTCAACTAGCCAAGAGTGCTGTTTATGTCAGATACCGAACCTCAGATTGATAGGCTATGTAATATTATGAAACGCCTGAGAGACCCAGAGACAGGATGCCCTTGGGATATTAAGCAGAATTTTGAAACAATCGCACCCTATACCATAGAAGAAGCCTATGAAGTTGCAGATGCTATCCAGCAACAAAATCCCGAAAAATTATGTGATGAGCTAGGTGATTTATTGCTTCAAGTTGTTTTTCATGCGCAAATTGCAACAGATCAACAGCTATTTGGATTTGATGATGTAGCCAAAGCCGTATCAGACAAAATGATACGGCGTCACCCCCATATTTTTTCAAATGTAACGGCTGATACTGCTGAAGATGTCAGAAAAAATTGGGAACAGATTAAGGCTGAAGAACGAGCATCTAGCGCTTCAGATAGCCAGATACCCCCCTCTTTGATGGATGATATTCCTAAAAATATGCCTGCATCAAAAGTCGCTGTGAAAATGCAAAAACGCGCTGCATCCGTAGGGTTTGACTGGCCAGATATTTCAGACGTATTAGATAAATTGAAAGAAGAAACAGCAGAGCTTGAAGCTGAATTACCAACAATGTCAAAGCCTGCGCTGAAAGAAGAAATTGGTGACTTATTATTTGTCATAGCCAATCTTGCGCGAAAAGCAGGGGTTGATCCTGAAACTGCGTTAATGGGATGTAATCACAAATTTGATACGCGATTTCGATATATTGAGAACAGGTTAAGACAGGCAGGAAAAAAGATTGAAGATAGCTCTCTTGGCGAAATGGATGCGCTATGGAATGAAGCGAAGATACGAAAATCAAGCATCTAGCCTTCAACAATCTTTATCTAATTGCCATATACAAATTGCTTGAATGACTGCCACATGGTGTCATCTCTTGCTATCATCAATATCCCTGTTTTCAGAGGCGTAAACTCTGTTTCATCTTCTGCCATCTTCACCACAAATCCCAATTCCTGCGCAAATAAGCTTACAGGTAGGCTATCCCATGGGGTTAGTTTTGAATGCATGATAAATTCTGATCTACCTTGCGCGATTGCGACCGCATCAAGACCAGCAGAGCCAATATGATATCTGCCTTTATGGGTTTTTAGTCGCGCCCGAACCTCTGTCCTCAGCGGCTCAGCAAACCCCATCGCATTTGCTGTGCCCAAAGCATCTTCAAAACTTGCCTGACCCGCTGGCATACATTTTTGCGCGCCATCGCCGCCTAGATGATATACCCCCTTATCTTTCTGCGCAAAAAAACAGTCTTTTTCGGAAGCTCGGTAAATCCATGCTGCCATCGCTATGCCATCATGTACTAATGTAACCATTGAGCAGAATTTATTGTTTTTATTTACAAAGTTTCTTGTTCCATCAAGCGGATCAATAACCCATACCACACCATCTGGCCAATATTGACGCATAGTTGAAGTTCTGGCTTCACTTTCTTCGCCAATAATGATTGACCCGCTGATAAGAGAGGATAAATCTTCTGCCAGATGAAGTTCTGCTTGTGTATCTGCGATGGTTACAAAATCTGTATCACTGGATTTTGTGTCGATCATATGCGTATCAAGCCTGCCAAAATAGGGCATAATAATCTCAGTTGCTACATATTCTAATGAAGCAATGACCGAGTTACAAAGATGCGCATTATAGGATAGCTCTGACAGGCGCTTAGGCATCATCTACATCAGGGAATTCTGATAAATCTAGAACAGAGGTAGGCATAATAGTCGAAATTGCGTGCTTATAGATAAGCTGGATATGGCCATCACGTTTTAACAGCACAGAATAATTATCAAACCAAGTGATAACCCCTTGCAATTTCACGCCATTCATCAGAAAAACGGTAACAGCAACATGCTGTTTTCGCGCCTGATTCAAAAATATATCTTGAAGATTATGCTTATCCATAGCGAATGCGCCTCTGTCATATTATTTACATCAAGGATAATATAAAGACAGCTAGATTGCTACCTATTGCGCTGATGTTAAATAATCTGCCCGTAAGGCGCGGGCTATCTCGCCGACATTTCCATCTGAAATCACATGCTCATCTATCTGTGTGATCGCTGTTGCCAAAGATGTAGCGCTTGTTACAAACACCTCTTTTGCTGCCAGCATTTCTGTTGTGTCAAAGTTGCGAAACTCAACCGTTAACTGTCGGTTTTTAGCTATCTTTTCAATCGCTTGACGGGTAATGCCATTTAGAATGTCATAGTTTGCAGGGCGTGTTACCAGCGTGTTTTCTGAGGTTACTATCCATACATTTGAGGATGATCCTTCAGAGACAGTGCCATCTGGCATGGTCATAATCGCTTCATATGCGCCTTGCTCAGCAGCTGCCTGTTTTGCAAGGCAGTTTGGCAATAGCTGAATGGTTTTAATATCCCGTCTTGCCCAGCGTAAATCATCTACAATAATCGCTTTTGCCCCCTCTTCATGCTGACGAGCGGGTACTTTCACATGTTTAACGGTCATCACAAGCGCTGGCTGCGCTTCTTTGGGGAATTTATGATCTCGTCTGGCAACACCACGCGTAATCTGAAGATAAATAGAACCATTTTTGAGCTTATTCATCGCCATAAGACGCATCATCACCAAACGCAACACCTCTTCAGATATAGGACTGTCTAGAGATATTTCTGCCAGCGAGCGCTTTAGCCGTGCCAAATGCCCATCACAGTCATACAGCGTGCCATTGATAACAGTGATAACCTCATAAATACCATCACCAAATTGATAGCCTCTATCTTCAATATGGATGGCGGCTTCGTTATGACGGGTATAACGTCCATTTACATAGGCAATTCGGGACATTCTATCATTCCATTTCACCTGCAAGATGCGTTTTGTGCATGCTAGGCAGTTAGATGTTAAAAATACTCGTTACTATCGCTCAAAATTGCTTCTGCGCGTCCAGCGCGTCCATGACGGGCAAATAAGATGACATGATCGCCCTCTTCTATCACGGTATCACCACGCGCAGCAATCACTTGATCATTTCGCAAAATAGCGCCAATAGACACACCTTTTGGAATTCGTGAATCTCGCAATGGCCTGCCAACCAATGAAGATCCTGGCAAGGTTACAGCTTCAAGCACCTCACCAAGCCCTTCAACAACTGAATGGACATCCACAATTCGCCCACGCCTGATATGTTCTAAAATAGATGATACGGTGATTTGCGGAGGGTTAATCACAGCATCAACCCCCAATGTGCTTATCAAGGGCACAAAACCGGGCATATTCACGAGCGCCACTGAATGCATAGCCCCCATTCGTTTTGCCAGCAATGCAGATAGAATATTTACCTCATCATCATCTGAAACCGCAACAAAGGTCTCGGTGGACGCAACACCAGCCTCTTTTAGGATATCGCCATCAAGTGAATTTCCGCAGGTAACAGAGGTGCGCTGAAGCTGTTGCGCCAGAAAATGCGCCTGTGCTTTATCTCTTTCGATAATATGACAGACTGTACCTTCGAAACGGGCTTCAATATCTTGGGCAAGCAATAGGCCGATATTACCACCACCAGCGATCACAACATTATGTACCACCTCATCGCCATAGCCAAAGCTGGCCATTGCCCGTTGGGTTTGATTGGTATCACACACAAAATATACCCTGTCGCCTGGCTGAAGCATATCCTGACCATTACGAGGCACAATTACCTCACTACCTCGCAAGATAGCAATAATGGTCATGGCAAGGCCGGGAAATAAATCTGTAAGATGACGTAACGGGGTTGCCAATATAGGGCAGCTTTCATGGCATACAACACCAATCAGCCTGATCTTGCCATCTGCCATATCTTTCATATCAAACGCACCAGGCAAGCTTAATTGGCGACCAACCGCTTGAGATACTTCAATTTCAGGCGAGATAATATGGTCAATAGGCAGGTTTTCAGGGCTGTAGAGCTGTTTTACCTCAGGCTCAAGATAGGCGCGCGATCTAAGCCGCGCAATTTTTGCTGGCGTGCCAAAAATAGTTTGGGCAACCTGACAGGCGACCATATTGATCTCGTCAGATTCTGTAACGGCGATCAGCAATTCTGCATCTGCCATCCCTGCTTGTCGCAACATATTAGGGTGTGAGGCCACACCTTGAACAGCGCTCACATCTGCTACATCCACAATGCGCTGTAATCTCTCAGCATCATGGTCTATCACCGTTACATCATTGCCCTCGGCAGAGAGGTGTCTGGCAATCGCGTTTCCGACCAACCCTGCGCCACAAATGACTATTTTCATTATAGCTCCTACCGCCTGTACCTGTTCATCTAGAACTGCTAGATAGCAATCTCATAGCTCACAGCATAATCTTATTATCAGGCTGTCTATTCCTGCTCACCCATAATATCAAGTGTTTTCAGCTTTCTGTGTAATGCTGAACGTTCCATGCCGACAAATTTTGCCATTTGCGAAATATTGCCGTCAAAACGGCTTAATTGGGCGCTCATATAATATTTTTCAAATAATTCGCGTGCGTCTCTTAATGCCATAGATAATCCCTGCTCAAGGATATTGTTGGTATCATCTGCGCTGGTAGAGGTGATATCAGCTGGCAAATCATCCACACCTAAAACAGCCCCTTTTCTACCATCATTCAAAATAACCATTGATTCAACAATATTTCGCAATTGCAAGACTGAGCCTGGCCAGTCATAAGCCCGCATCGCATTTAGCAAATCATCTCCAAATTTTGGCACAGTTTTGCCGAATTGTTCTGCGCTAAGCTGCGCAAACAGCTTTACCAAAGGTGCAATATCCTCTCTTCTTTCACGCAGAGGCGGCACAATTAAGGTCACCACAGATAATCGGTAATATAAATCTTCAAGCAAGGTTTTATCTGCTATCGCCTGACTAAGGTCACGGCGCGAGGCAGAAATAATCCGCACATCAACCGCAACATCAACCATCCCCCCTACCCGCTTAAATCGCTGTTCTGTAACAGCACGTACAAGCTTTGCCTGTGTTTCAAGCGGCAAGTTACAAATTTCATGCAGATATAAGGTGCCTTGATGCGCTTGCTCTAGCAATCCTATCACCCTGCGGCTACCGCTTAGGCTTTCCGAGCCAAATAGCTGTAAATCTGCCTCTGTGGCTGGCATGGTTGCACATGGCGCAAGCACAAATGCGCCCTCACTTTGGGCTGATTGCTGATGGATAAGCCGAGCTACCGTTTCTTTGCCAGAACCAGATGGGCCTAGAATCAATACCCGTGATGAGGTAGGCGCAACCTTGCTTATTGAGGTAGTAAGCTGTCTTACCGCAGATGACTGGCCTGTAAGGTTGCTAATTTCAACCTGCTTCGCACGTGCCCGCAATTCGGCGTTTTCGCGCTCAATCTTTTGGTGATGAAGCGCTTTTCGTACTGTTAAAATTAAGCGTTCTGCCTTAAATGGCTTTTCGATAAAATCATAGGCACCAAGACGAATAGCCTGAACTGCGGTTTCGATTGTGCCATGCCCCGAAATCATCAGAACAGGTACTTCAGGATAGACAGATTGGCACCATTTCAAGGTTTCAAGCCCATCCATATCTGAATCTCGCATCCAAATATCTAGAATAATGCATGAAGGCGGGCGTGAGGCGATAAAATTTCGTGCTTCTTCAGCATTTGACGCCTGCACTGTCTGAAATCCCTCATCTTCAAGCGTCAGCGCAATAAGCGAGCGAATATCTGGCTCATCATCAACGATTAAAATTTCAACACTCACGCTGCTATCTCCGAAGATGCAAGCGGCAAAGTAATCTTTACGATACCGCCGCCATTAGGGTGATTTCCAAGATGAATAGAGCCTTTATGTTCTGCAATGATTTTTTGCACAATCGCCAGCCCAAGCCCTGTGCCTTTTTCACGGGTCGTCACATACGGTTCAAGATATTGTTCTAGCTGACTGCCTGAAAAGCCTGGCCCTGTATCCACAATGCTCATGGTGATTGAGCCTTCCTTAGCTGGGTCTGTGTCAAAATTTATTTTGATCAGAGGCGCATCAACATCAGCCTCTACCATACTTTCTGATGCATTTTTCAAGATATTCGTCATCATTTGCCGCATTAAACCTGAATCTGCCTCAATCAATATAGGCGCGTCAATTCTTTCTATATCGATCTTGATACGCTTGCTTTCTGAAGAGGCAAATAGCAATTTATGTTCTGTAACAAGTTTATAAATATCAATTTTCTGGAATACAGGCGATGGCATTCGGGCAAATTTTGAAAATTCATCAACCATTCTGCCAATATCATCAACTTGACGGCTGATAATTGACACATATTCCTTAAATCGCGCCTGCTCAGCAGGATCATCAGGTAGATATTTCTTAATCAGCCTGTCTGATGCGAGGGTGATAGGGGTAAGCGGGTTTTTAATTTCATGGGCAATCCGCCGTGCAACATCTGCCCATGCTGCCTTTCTTTGGGCAGAAAGCAAATCTGTTATATCATCAAAGGTAAGCACATAGCCTACCAGCCTGCCTTCAACTGTCTCTTTGGTTATCTGGACAAGAACAATAATACGTTTGCCTTGCACGGTGAGTTCAATCTGGCTTTTAATCACCTGTTTTGATTTTTTGGCGGCATGAACATCTTTCAGCAACACAACAAATTCTGGCACTGCATCAGATAGTTTCATCCCAAACAACGCTTGCTGTGTCTTATTCAAAATTTTGCATGCCGCATCATTTGGTAAGGTAATTCTGGTATGTTCATCCATACCAATCACCCCTGACGACACCCCGCCAAGTACAGCTTCTGTAAATTCACGTCTGGCATCAAGTTGGTGGTTAGCCTGAACCAGCTGTTCGCGAGATGAGGATAGCTCGTCTAGCATCCTGTTAAAGCTAGTGCCTAATCTGGAAATTTCATCTACATCATCATATTCATCAACCCGCGTGCGCCAGTTGCCCGCCCTAACCTCGTCTGCTGCTGCGATTACCCGTACAAGCGGATTTACAATAGAATTTGCTAGATTAAGCCCAAGCCATAATGAAGATAATACCATCAAAATAGCTACTACAGAAAACATAACGGCAAAGCTAAGTTGTAAATCAAATTGGCGTATCAATAATGACTGATAATCTTCGGCCGCAACCCGTGTTCGGTCAATCGCAGATAACACATCTTCATCAATATATCTGCCTACTAGCAGATAGGCATCAACAAATGAATTTAGCTTGATCAAAGCCTGAATCTTGTTGCTATCAGGCAATTTTATTTGCACCACATCACCAGAGCGTGCCTGTTCGATTAACGTCTCATCTATTGTGGTAAAGGTAATCGCAAAGGCAAAACGGGATTTTGCTAATACCTGACCAGTACCATCAATAATCACACTTTCAGACAGATTCCGAAGCACAGTTTGATTTGAAATATACTCATTCAGCCGTTGTGATGAATTAAGCAGGCGTGGGGCTTCGCGATTTATGTCATTTGCCATAATCAACAGCTGGGCGCTAACGGAGCCTGCATGCTCATTATAATAGGAATTTGCAATCTCAACAGATTCTGACACGGCTGTTGAGATACGGTCTGCAAACCAACCGCGCAATGACTGATCAAGAATTGATACGGCAAATAATGCCACCAGAATTGATGGTATAGCGGCAATGCCCGCAAATAAGATGGCAAGCCTCAAATGAAGCTGAGCGCCTGCCTGTTTCGCTTTGCGTTCCTGCCATATTCTGAGCAGACGGCCGCCAACCAGATATAGCATCACCCCCATAATCAGCACAGCGGCAAGCAGGCTGAGCATAATTAGCTCTGAATTGATGGATACATCTTTGACGCTAGATAATGCCAGATAAATTGAACCACCAAGCCCAAAGGACAGAAACAGCACAAAATAGGCAAAGATATTGCGATAGATAAACGGTATTTTACGCGATAAACGCTGTTTATCTGCAGGCTGTTCATCTGGCGTGATAACCGCTTTATTCATCGCCTTGTCTTTATCCTGAATATCCATCTTGATTTCGATAATCTGCGCGTCTTGTTGAAAGTTTTAACTCTCTAATCTTTTTTCGCAAGGTGTTTCGGTTCAACCCTAAAATCTCTGCCGCTTTGATCTGGTTGCCCTTTGTGAAACGCAATGTACTAACCAATAACGGGCGTTCAATTTCATGCAATATCCGCTGATATAAATCAGGTGCTGGCATTTCACCCCCAAGAGAATTGAAATATTTATCCAGATGATATTGCACATCGCTTGAAAGCTGGCGATTGTGCTGATGCATGGTGTTCATCTGAGCATTTCTAATCTCGCCATCAATCGTTTCAGCAGAAATCACCTCTCCTTTTGTTAATTCATGTGATTTCTGAATAATTTCGTTTAATTCTTTGATATTTAATGGCCAATGATGATTTTGTAAAATTGAAAAACTTTCTGGCGCTAGCATTTTAGATGTTGATTTCTGTCTATTTTCAACCTCACAAAAATGCTGCGCAAGGGTGTTAATATCTTGTTTTCTATCTCGCAAAGCAGGGATACGCAGTGTTGATACAGATAAAATATCATACAAATCTTCCCTGAATAACCCTTGCTCTACCATCAGCTTCAAATTTGTTGCTGTGCCGATAAATAGTCGTTTTGGCGGCGTAAATAGCTGGCCATTGGTAAAGGAAAGCATTTGGGCAAGGCTAGTTTGTGCATCTGAGGTCAGAAATTCTATTCCATTGATAAATAGCGCTTTTTCTGCAGCTCTATCTAAAATGCCTTTGGCACTAAATAATGTTTCAAATTGTGTGTCTGGTTCGATTTTCGCCAAATCAACATCAAGAAGAGATAGTGTGGCAAGCCCGCTCATCTCAAGCATTGTCTGAGCAATATCCAGCTTGTTTGTCCCCTGCTCAGCCTGAATTAGCACAGCGCTATTTTGGGCTACAAACCGCGTCATCATCTTAAATGTAAGTTGCATTGCAGGTGATTTACCCATCAAAGAAGGTGAAATCCTAGATGGGGTAACAGCAATCTGATCTTGCAAATTATCCGCATTCCCTAAGGTTAGGGCGCGCTTTACAGTGGCAAGCAATGCCTTTAGCTCAAACGGCTTGGGCAGATAATCAAATACATCATTTTGCTGTGTTCTGATAGCGGTTAGCAAATTCGCCCTCGCGCTCATCATAATGATGGTAATATCTGGATATTTATCCTGAATACGCGGCAATAATTCAAGCGCATCCCCATCTGGAAAACCAATATCTGTGATCAGCAATTCAGCTGTGCCAGCTTGCAATAAATCCCACATAGATGCGATGGTAGATGCTGCAACTACCTGATAGCCCTGTTTATTCAACGCATGAACAATCACCATCCTAACTGAACGGTCATCATCAGCTACAATAATCTGAGGTGGTTTTGTCATTGCCCGCGACTTTCACTATCTAATGATTGCGGAAGTTGCTGGTTTTGCACAGTGTCACTTAACGGCAGATTGATTACAAAACAGCTACCTGCTGGCACTGGTTTTAACGAGACTGTCCCGCCATGATCTGAAATAATAGAGGCAACCATAGCCAACCCCAATCCAGACCCTTGAGTTTTTGTTGATATAAATGGCTCAAAAATATGTGCTGCCACCTCATCTGAAATGCCGCTTCCACTATCTTCAATCTCGATCTGAAGTGGCAGATGAACAAGCTTTCTTGTAGCTGATTGCGCCATATATCGTGCCAGATTATACGAAGTTCTGATTTTCAGCCGCCCATTTTTTTCAGTAGCTTCAGATGCATTTTTGAATAGATTCAGAAAACATTGTACCAGCAACTCTCTATCTGCATCGATAAAGGGAAGTGAGGGGTCATAATGACGTTCAATCGATAAATGCCGTCCAAATGACGCGCGTGTGACCCGCAATGCATGGTCGATGACTTCATGGATATTGATATTATCCAGCGATAGCGGTGCATCAACCGAAAATGTCTCAATCCTGTTTAGCAATGAGGTAATACGATCTGCTTCTGTGACGATCATCTCGCTCAGCTCATGGTTTTGATCTGGCAACTCCATCTGCAGAAGCTGTGCTGCCCCTTTTATGCCAGCAAGTGGATTTTTTATCTCATGAGATAGTAACGCAGTCATTTTCGACATTGATAGTGCAGCGCCCTTAAACTGGTTCATATCTTCAAACTGCCGAAAGCTTGTTTGCTCATGAATGGTGATAATTAGCTCAGAAACAGCGCCTTTTGCACCCATAATAGGCACCAGATTCACATCACCGCGCCTTGCCCCGAATTTTGGGCTGTAAAATGACACAGAACTGTCACTTACAGACCTGCCTGATGTTCTTGACCTGTCTATTAAAGAGAAAATCGGACTATCTGCCGCAAAGAAAAGAGCAAGCTTACTACCAACAAGCATGGCGCGCGAGCTATCAAAAAATGCTTCAGCCGCATGATTAAGCCATGTAAAACGGGCCTCTTGGTTAATCACCAGCACTGGAAATGGCAGTAAATCAAGCAATTTAGAATCGTTAAATGCCGCATAACGCTCAGAATTATCTATTGGCTCAGACGTCATGCGACCGCATCCATTTTGCTAAAATAATCATGCAGTGCCGCAAATACCTGTTGCGGGGTATTGGCGCCAAGCATCACACTTCTTAGATGCTCTGAGTGAGGCAGATAATCACAATAGCTTGCCATATGTTTTCGGGCTAGCCTCAACCCAATCGCGCCATATTGTGTCATCATCTCATCAAGATGCACCACAATATATTCATGCTTCAATGCAGCACTAGGTGGGCAATATTCTTGCCCATTCATTTCAGCATCTATCTGCTGCAAAAGCCAAGGCTGGCCCTGCGCTGCCCGCCCTATCATCACACCATCAGCCCCACAAGCAGCAAGCGCCTGCTTCGCATCATCGGCACTGCCAATATCCCCATTTATCAATACAGGGATAGACACCGCCGCAATTGCTTCGGCCGCCATATGCCAGCGTGCCGCCCCCTTATACATTTGCGCGCGCGTACGTGCATGGATGGTGAGCATGGAGATACCAGCCTGTTCAGCTATTTTTGCAATATCTCGTGCATTTAGATGTTGCTCATCGACGCCAAGACGCATTTTCACGCTTACCGGACAGCTTACTGCCTGCTTTACAGCTGAAAATATTGCCCCTGCACGCTCTGGTTCTGCCATCAATGCTGAGCCTGCCTGTCTGCCTGTGACTTTTTTAGCTGGACAGCCAAGATTGATATCAATCATCGAAGCCCCAAGCTGTTCTGCGATATGCGCGGCCTCTGCCATAATTTGTGGGTCATGGCCTGCTAGCTGAATAGATACAGGATGTTCCTCAGATGCAGAAAACTGTAATTTTGCCATCTCTGAGGTGATTTCAGATAATATTGCATGGCTGGCAATCATCTCAGATACCACCAGCCCGCCCCCTGCACGCCTGACAGCACGCCGAAATGGCCTATCTGTGATGCCAGACATGGGCGCAAGCACGATATCAGGCAATGCTGCGCAATCTGGCAATATAGACTGAAATATCTGACCCATTGAGGCACTATTCTCACTAAATTCAGGTTCTATTTTGGTTAACTAAGTGGCAATTATCTGTGTTAGCCCAAATAATAGGCATTTTTGTGCTGTAAATATAGCATTGATTTTCAAAACTGCCTAAATTTACGCCTCTTATTCATCAGCCCATATAGATTTTGTAAAGAAATTTGACTATCACATTATCAGCAATAGCGGTTACAATATGGCGTATCATGCGCATGACCGAATAGCCAAAAATTCTGGTCTGTTACTAAAAGCAATTTACGAGAGCGATTTACGTGAAGCATACAGATAAGATGGATATTATTGTCCTTGCCGCAGGTAGTGGCGAGCGATTCATTCGCTCGTTGCATACTGGTCAGACCCAGATTAAAAAACAATTTGCAACCATCTCAGGGCGCAGTCTGATTGCCCATACGCTCTATGCATTGGCAAATGCTAGCACCATCAATAAGATTGTTCTGGTACTACCAAAACAGCTTAACGCTGATGAGCAAGCAGAAATTGACAGGCTGAGCGCAGTTATTCCAGATAGGCTTATTACAGCAATAGGCGGAAAAGAGCGCTCTGATTCAGTACAATTTGGGCTAAATGCGCTTGAGCGCCAACAGGATATCAGCCCCTATTTGGCTATCCATGATTGCGCCCGCCCTTTTATCACAGATGAGATTTTAAGACGATTACTTACCGCATTAACCGAACATCCTGAACATGCCATTCTGCCCGTACTTGAGATGACTGATACTATCAAACAGCAAGATCAGAACAGCATCTCAACGATTGATAGACGCCAGCTTATGCGGGCTCAAACACCGCAATGTTTTTTGCGGAGCGCATATCACAGCGCCTTAAATGAGGCAAAACAGACTAGCAATATTGCAACGCTAACAGATGATTGCTCATTATATGAAGTGACTGGCAGGCAAGTATTGCCTGTTACAGGCGATAGGCGGCTTGAAAAAATTACAACGGCAGATGACCTGCCTGCCCTGTATCATTATATCGTTCAGCAGGAGACACTTATGTGGGAATATGTCACAGGCACGGGATATGATGTGCATAGATTTGATCCTGAGGTAAAAGAGCCTCTGATGATTTGCGGTGTTGCCACTGAGCATGAGTGCGGGGTTGATGCCCATTCAGATGGTGATGTTGGGCTTCATGCCATATGCGATGCAATTTGTGGTGCCATGTCAGATGGTGATATTGGTAGTCATTTTCCGCCCACTGATGACGCATGGAAAGATAAATCATCACACCATTTTCTGCGGCATATTGCAGAAAGGGCAAGACAGCAATCTGCCCAGCTTATGCAGCTAGATGTCACCATTATTTGCGAGCGCCCAAAGATAACACCTTATCGTGAGCAGATGCGTGCCAGCATTGCCGAAATATGTGATATTGATATTAGACGTGTGTCGGTAAAGGCAACGACCTCAGAACGGCTTGGCTTTACAGGTAGAAAAGAAGGGATTGCGGCGATGGCCTCAGCTTCTATCAGGCGCCCTGCCATAGGCGATGAAAAAGGGTCACTATGTTAAAAACAGTATTATGCCAAATTGCGACATTGGGGCCAGTCGGGCAGAAATTACCTGCACCTGGTACGGCTGGCTCGGCTGTTGCGCTTGTGATTGGATATCTTATCTATCAGCATAGCTATTTTGCGATGCTAGTCGCAACTGTAATGACTGTGGTTATCGGGGTGATAGCAGCAGATGCCTATGAGAATATGTCTGGCAAAAAGGATAGCTCAGAAATTATTATTGACGAGGTAGCAGGCCAGTTTGCAGTGCTATTATGCGTGCCAAAATTTGTTGAACAACCTGTTATCTGGTTTGTGCTTGCCTTTATCTTATTTCGGTTTTTTGATATTTTGAAAATCTGGCCAATCAATAAGGCAGAGCAGATTAAGGGCGGTGTTGGCGTGATGGCAGATGATATTGTTGCTGCGTCTTGGTCAGGTATTATTCTGCTAATTCTTTATCAATTCCTAAGCCCATTTATAGAAGGCTAGTCACATGGACAGGCAAGCAGAACAAATCATTGCGCTAGCAATAAAAAAGCATTGCTGGATACGATCTGTTGAATCTTGTACGGGCGGGATGGTATTTTCGCGCCTTACTTCTGTTTCAGGCGCATCTGCTGTGCTTGATAGAGGCTTTATTACCTATAGCAATAAGGCAAAATGCGAGATGGTAGGCGTTAGACCAGAAACCCTTGCAAACTTTGGGGCGGTTTCAGATGAAACAGCCAAAGAGATGGCGATAGGCGGATTGCTGGCAAATGAATTAGCAACAGATGATAGATGTGCGGCTATCTCAATAACAGGCATTGCAGGCCCTGATGGGGGCACTACAGAAAAGCCAGTTGGTCTGGTACATATGGCCTGTGCAATGCGCAAAGACGCGCATAGTGCGCCAAATTGTGTAGGCTATTGTGAAATATTTAAGGGCGACCGACAAGCTATTAGGATGGCAGCAAGTAACGCTATTCTCAGCATTTTGTCAGAACAGCTCACTCAGCTTTAATCCTGGGGGCATAAAGCGCATATGCGCGGGCTTCAAAGGCAGCTACCATACGTTTGACAGCCTCTGTGAACAAGCTTTCAATAACAGATTGCAACAGTCGTGAATTAAATTCAAAATCTACATAGAAATCAATAATACAACCGCCTTCAGCTTCAATAAATTTCCATCTATTTTTGAGATATTTGAACGGGCCTTCTGCATATTCCACCTCAATTTCAAGCGCATCTCTATCTAGCGCAACATATGAAGTAAAGCTCTCTCTGAACATTCTAAATCCGATAATCAGATCAGCTGTTAGAGTATCTGCTGATTGTGTTCGTACTCTGGCCGCAATACACCATGGCAAAAAAGATGGATAGTGGCGCACATCACCAACCAGATCATAAATCTGTTCTGGCGAAAAAGGCACAAATCTTGTTTCGGCATGCGTGGTCATAAGCGGTGATACCATATAGAATCGAGCTAAGACAGAGTATTTGGCATATCTGGCGGCATCTTTGTTATGAAGTGGAAAAGCACTTTACGATAAAGCGGCCTCACGTGCCTGTCTGAGTGCCGCAAAATCAGCATCAGCATGGTATGATGAGCGTGTCAATGGTGTAGAAGCCATCATCAAAAACCCTTTATCTTTCCCAGCCTCAGCATAAGCAGAAAACTGCTCAGGGGTGACAAACCGATCAACAACCGCATGTTTTGGGGTGGGCTGCAGGTATTGGCCAATGGTCATAAAATCAACATCTGCATCTCGCAAATCATCCATAATACCATAAACATCTTCATCTGTTTCACCTAACCCCACCATAATACCTGACTTTGTGAAAATCGATGGGTCAGCACGCTTTACATCAGCTAGCACCTGTAATGAATGAGCATATCTAGCACCTGGCCTGATAGCACGATATAGCCGTGAAACAGTTTCCATATTATGATTAAATACATCAGGCTTTGCATCAACAATAATATCTAATGCATTGTCTTTACGTAAAAAATCTGGCGTCAAAATTTCAATTGTAGTATCTGGTGAGCGCTGTCTGATGGCTGTGATAGTATGGGCAAAATGGGTTGCGCCCCCATCTTCTAGATCATCTCTATCAACAGACGTTATCACTACATGCCTAAGCCCCAAACGTGCCACGGCTTCACCAACATGATCTGGTTCGTGTGGGTCTAGCCTATCTGGCTTGCCTGTAGCAACGTTACAGAAGGCACATGCCCTAGTGCATACAGAACCAAGTATCATCATAGTTGCATGTTTTTGCGACCAGCATTCGCCAATATTGGGACAAGCAGCTTCTTCGCATACGGTTACCAGATTAAGCTCGCGCATCAATTTTGTGGTTTCAGAAAATGCACCATCTCTAGGCGCTTTCACCCGCAACCAATCAGGCCGTCTTGGTTGTGGCCTGTCAGGGTTTTTGCGCTTTTCAGGATGTCTATCAGCGCCTGTTTTGACATTTGGCGATGGCATGGGCAGCTCCTATATCTAACTTAGAAATGGATTGCACGCCCATACGCGTCAAGTACAGATTCATGCATAGCTTCAGACAGGGTGGGATGCGGGAAGATGGTATTCATCAATTCTGCTTCTGTTGTTTCAAGTGTCTGGGCAATCGCATAGCCCTGAATCAGCTCTGTAACTTCAGGCCCTATCATATGGGCGCCAAGTAATGCGCCTGTTTTGGCATCAAATATTGTTTTGATAAAGCCTTCATCCTCTCCGAGTGCAATTGCCTTACCATTGCCGATAAATGGAAATCTGCCGACTTTCACTTGATAATTCTGCGCTTTTGCCTGAGCTTCTGTAAGTCCAACTGAGGCAATTTGAGGACGGCAATAGGTACAGCCTGGCACCTGTTTTGGGCTAAAGCCATGCAGATTTTTGGCGCCAGCAATCGCTTCAACACACATAATGCCTTCATGGCTTGCTTTATGTGCAAGCCATGGGGCACCTGTCACATCGCCAATAGCAAAAATACCTGCCTCGGCAGTCCGCATAAGATTATCTGTCTCAATATGGCTTCTGTCGATTTTAACCTGTGTTTTTTCCAGCCCCAGATTTTCGGTATTGCCAACAATCCCTACAGCCATGATCACCTTTTCAACGCGAATGGTCTGTTGCTTGCCGTTGATATCAACAAGCGCATCAACCCCTTGCTTTGTCTCAGTGAGCGATTTCAGACTGGCAGAAACATGGATATTCATACCACGTTTTTCAAACGCTTTATGTGCGGCCGCAGATACCTCTTCATCTTCAGCATTTAAGATACGCTCAAGCGCTTCAACAATCGTGACCTCAACCCCCATGTCACGATAAAAGCTGGCAAATTCAATCCCGATTGCCCCTGAGCCCACTACCAGCAGGGATTTTGGTATAGATTTAGGCACCATTGCTTCTTTATAAGACAGGATGGTAGTGCCATTGCTCTCCATATTGGGAATTTGTCTGGCACGTGCGCCTGTTGCGATAATAACATGTTTGGCTGTTACCGTTGCTGGCGTTTCACCTGCGATTGATACTGCCCATTGATCTGACTGTTTGCCTGAGATAGACGCTTCACCAGAGATAACCTCAACCTTGTTCTTTTTCAGCAGATGCGCAACACCAGCAGACAGGCGTGATGCCACCTTGCGGCTACGTTTCACAACCTGTTCAATATTGACTGAAACCTCACCATTTACTTCGATACCATACTCTTCTAGATGGGTAAGGCTATGCCGTAATTCTGCGGCTTTCAGCAATGCTTTGGTTGGAATGCACCCCCAGTTCAGGCAAATGCCGCCCAGATGTTCACGTTCAACCACACAGGCTTTCAAACCAAGCTGAGCCGCCCTGATAGCGGCAACATAACCGCCAGGCCCACCGCCAATTACAATCACATCAAATGTCTTTGTGTTTGCCATATCTTTGCCCTGCTCTGTCTAACTATAACAGCATAATTGCTGGTGTTTCGATTGCCCGCTTAAACGCCTGAAGCCAGCGTGCGCCAACTGCACCATCAACAATCCGATGGTCAGCAGACAAGGTTACAGACATCATTGTTGCAACAGAAAGCTCACCTGATTTTACAACTGGACGCTGTTCGCCAGCCCCTATCGCCAGAATGCCAGATTGTGGCGGGTTGATAACGGCTGAAAATTCTTTAATGCCAAACATGCCTAGATTGGAAATAGTGAAATTGCCACCTGCATATTCTGATGGGTCAAGCTTTCCATCACGCGCACGCGTTGCCAAATCAGCTGTTATTGCTGCAATCTCTGCCAAGCCTATTTTTTCAACAGAATGAACAACAGGCGTTACAAGACCGCCCTCAACCGCTACAGCCATGCAAATATCAGCTGTATGATAATAGCTACAGCCATCTTCTGCATAAAATCCATTCATATCTGGTTCAGCCATAAGCGCATAGCCAGCCGCCTTGATAATCATATCATTTACAGAAATTTTCACCCCTTCAGGCGCAAATTCATTCAACTGCTTACGCACGGCAAGCAAGTCATCTATCTCACACTCAACGGTTAAATAGAAGTGAGGTGCAGTCTGTTTTGATTGCTGAAGCCTGTCTGCAATTACCCTACGCATCGCTGTATGCGGCACAAATCTTGGTGCTTCAGCAACGATAGTGGCTGATGGTTGTGCAGATGAGCCTGTTACCCCTGATGCAAGCGCATCTTCTACATCCATTTTGATAATGCGGCCATGAGGGCCTGTTCCCTTGATGGCGGTAATATCAAGCCCGTTCTGAGCAGCAATTCGGCGGGCTAGCGGGCTTGCAAATACACGTTTGCCTTCTGCCTTTTGAGCTGTTGTTGCCGCAGGCGCTGAAGTTGATGCTGGAATTGGGGCGGGCGCCAGAGTTGGCGCTGGTGCTGGTGCAGATGCAGACGGTTGTGAAGATTCTGAAGGTGCGGGCGCACTGGCTAAAGCCGAATGTGATGCTGCGGCTAAATCTGCTTCTGAGAGGCTTTCCCCCTCTTCTGTTAGAATAGCAATCACAGCATTAACAGCCACATTTTGTGTGGCTTCTGCGATGATGATTTTTGCGATTACACCATCATCAAGTGCTTCAACTTCCATTGTGGCCTTATCTGTTTCGATTTCGGCAATCACATCGCCTGACGACACAGTATCACCCTCAGATACAAGCCATTTTGCAACTGTACCTTCAGTCATTGTTGGCGATAGCGCTGGCATAAGGATTTGAGTAGCCATTACAGCCCTCCTTCTGCACGATAACATGCTGTTTTTGCTGCTTCGACCACATCTTCTATTTGCGGCAAAGCAAGCTTTTCAAGATTGGCGGCATATGGCATTGGCACATCTTTACCCGTTACGCGCATTACAGGCGCATCTAAATAATCAAATGCCTGTTCCATAACACGCATCGCAAGCTCTGAGCCGATACCAGCAAACGGAAAGCCTTCTTCACATGAAATCATCCTGCCTGTTTTCTGCACAGACGAGATGATAGTATCCATATCTAGTGGCCTGATAGTTCTCAGATCAATCACCTCAGCACTAATGCCGATTGAGGCTAGCGCCTCTGCTGCTTCAAGCGCTTTGCCAACCATGATCGAAAAGGCTGTAATGGTGATATCCGTACCCGACCTTAAGATTTTTGCCTTTCCAATAGGCACAATCCAGTCTTCATCATCTGGCACTTCAAAGCTTTGACCATACATCACTTCATTTTCTAAAAAAATCACAGGGTTTGGGTCTCTGATAGCAGATTTTAGCAATCCCTTTGCGTCTGCCGCAGAATAAGGCGATACAACCTTCAGACCTGGACAATGTGCATACCAGCTAGCATAGCATTGCGAATGTTGGGCTGCCACGCGGCTAGCCGCGCCATTTGGCCCTCTAAATACAATCGGGCATCCCATCTGCCCGCCTGACATATAAAGGGTTTTCGCCGCAGAATTGATAATCTGGTCAATTGCCTGCATCGAAAAATTAAAGGTCATAAATTCAATAATAGGGCGCAAACCTCCAAAAGAAGCCCCCACACCCAGCCCTGTAAAGCCATGTTCTGTAATTGGGGTATCTATTACCCGCTTGGCTGAAAATTCATCTAACAGGCCTTGTGTTACCTTATAAGCGCCCTGATATTCTGCAACTTCTTCACCCATCACAAAGACACGCTCATCTTTGCGCATTTCCTCTGCCATCGCATCTCTCAAGGCTTCTCTGACAGTCATTGTCGTGGTGCTTCCAGTCCATTCAGCCTCAGCAAGAATAGCCGCACTAGCAGGCTGTGCTGGCAAAGGTGATGGCAAGGGTGATGGCAATGTTTCTGCAGCTTGTGAGGTTGGCGCTGATATTTCTGCCTCGACAGGCGCAGGGTCAGTAATTTCTGTCTCACCATCTTCTAACAACATGGCAATCACAGTGCCAACTGCAACATTATCTGTCCCTTCGGCAATATCAATCCGCCCAACCGTGCCGTCATCAATAGCTTCAACTTCCATTGTAGCCTTGTCTGTTTCAATTTCGGCAATCACGTCACCAGATGAGATGCTATCCCCCTCAGAGACAAGCCAGCGCGACAACCGCCCCTCGCTCATCGTAGGAGACAATGCAGGCATTTTAATTTCAATACTCATAATCTTTATCCCCTGCTCTAGGCGTCTACCAAAATATCTGTCATCAGCTCAGAAGCATCAGGCTCAGGGCTTTGAAGCGCAAAGTCAGCTGCCTTAGTTACTTCTTGCTTTATCTGCTTATCCACATCCTTGATCCAAGCTTCTTCTACACCTTCACGCAACAACAGATCGCGTAATTGCTCAATAGGATCATGCTGTTTTCGCATGGCATCTACCTCGTCTCTCGTGCGGTATTTTGCAGGGTCAGACATAGAATGGCCTCTATAGCGATAGGTTTTCATCTCTAAAATGAATGGGCCTTTGCCACTTCGGCAATATTCAAGCGCTTCAGATGCCGCTTCGCGCACAGCGATAACATCCATGCCATCAACTTGCTTACCTGGAATACCATAAGCGCTACCTCTATCTGCTAAATCTTGACCAGCAGATGAACGGCTTACAGAAGTGCCCATCCCATATTGATTATTTTCAATCACAACCAAAAGCGGCAATGACCACAAGGCCGCCATGTTAAAGGTTTCATAGACCTGCCCCTGATTGGTAGCACCATCACCTAGATAGGCCATATTCACGCCGCCATCTTGGTTATATTTATGGGCAAAAGCCAACCCAGCGCCAATCGGCACTTGCGCACCAACAATCCCATGACCGCCAAAAAAGTTTTTCTCGCGGCTAAACATATGCATTGAGCCACCCTTGCCACGAGAATAGCCATCTGCCCTGCCTGTAAGCTCAGCCATCACACCGCCCGCATCCATGCCGCATGCAAGCATGTGGCCATGATCACGATAAGAGGTAACAATAGAATCTTTCTCAGATGCAGCAGACTGAATACCAACCACGACAGCTTCCTGACCAATATATAAATGACAGAAACCGCCAATGTGACCCATACCGTAAAGCTGACCAGCTTTTTCCTCAAATCGGCGTATCATCAGCATATCACGATACATCGCTTCAAGTGCCTCACGAGACGGCTTGTCATTGATTACCGACTTCGGAGGTCGCCCTCTTTTTTTCAGGGCAGGCTTTTTATCGCCACTACTCGCCATAATATATTCTCCTCAGCATATCGTGTCTTGATAGCCCTTATCAGAACCATCAAACATAAACCCATATGCAAGGAAAATGCAAAAATAGATTTTTTACAAGAACTTTATTTATCTGTTTTTATTGATTTTTTTGTTATTAACCTAGATTTCGGTTAAATTTCAAAGTTTCATAAAATTACAATTTATTAACCTGAATTGAAATAATGACATCTTTTGATGAAAACAGACCTAGTTGCGAGCGTGCAATTTCAGATAGCATATCTGCGTCAATCTGATTTGATTTTAGCAAGTCAATTCTATGGCGTTGCAGGATATTCTCTTTTTCCAGCTGGGCAAGCTTTGCGCGTTCGACCAGAATATCTCTTTCAATTTCAGCTTTTGCCAACCAACCAGTATCACCGGCAAAGGTATGAAAGCCAAAAAATATAAATATCAAGCCGCTGATCACAACAGATGACACAACACCTAGCGGTTTTCTCATTGACTGGAACATAATATTTTCCTAACACGAACAATCATATCCAGACCAGTGAATCAAAACTGATTCGTGCCGTCAAGAAAAAAGCGAATCGTTACAAAATATAGGTTTTTTCTTCTCAGATGCTAACGCATCCAGCCTTTGCCAGCATATATAGCGCTCTGGCCAAGCTCTTCTTCAATCCGCAGAAGCTGATTATATTTTGCCAGCCTGTCAGAACGCGATAAAGAGCCTGTCTTGATCTGGCCTGCATTTGTTGCAACTGCCAAATCGGCGATAAAGGTATCTTCTGTTTCACCTGAACGATGAGAGATGACCACGCCAAACCCTGCTAGCTGAGCATCTGAGATTGCCTGCATTGTCTCGCTAAGCGTGCCAATCTGGTTAACTTTCACCAAAATTGCATTGCCAGCCTGACTATCAATACCGCGCTTTAATCGTTCAGGGTTGGTTACAAACAAATCATCCCCAACGATTTGCACACGCGTGCCAAGCGAGGCTGTTAGCGCAGAAAATCCATCCCAATCATCTTCCCCAAGCGCATCTTCGATTGAGGCAATCGGATAGCGGGCGCATAATTCAGCCCAATAATCACACATTTGCGCAGTTGATAGGGTTCTGCCCTCACCTTCAAGATGATATCCCGCCTCAGAATGGAATTCAGTTGCCGCTGCATCTAGCGCAAGCACAATATCACTGCCTAAGCTATAGCCCGCACGTTCAACTGAGCGCGCTACCACATCCAGCGCTTCATCTGTACTGTTGATGGCTGGCGCAAAGCCACCCTCATCACCAACCGCAGTTGATAGCCCTTTTGATGATAATTCTGCCTTCAACGCATGAAAAATTTCTGCGCCCATCCTAAGCCCCTCACAATAGCTTGGGGCAGACACAGGCATAATCATTACTTCTTGAACATCAAGCGCATTATCTGCATGGGCGCCACCATTTAGAATGTTCATCATCGGAGTTGGCAGTAAATGGGCATGCACCCCGCCTAAATATCGCCAAAGCGGGATTCCCAGACTGTCTGCGGCGGCGCGTGCAACTGCCAGACTAACCCCCAAAATGGCATTTGCGCCAAACCGTGATTTATTGTCTGTGCCATCAAGCATGATCATATCTGCATCAATCTGCTTTTGCTCTAATGCTGAAACACCGCTTAATGCGTCAAAAATCTCTTCATTAACTGCATCAACCGCCCCTATCACAGATTTGCCAAGATAAACAGATGTATCACCATCTCGCCTTTCAACCGCTTCATATGCCCCTGTTGATGCACCAGATGGCACAGCAGCCCTGCCAAACGCGCCATCTTCAAGCGTCACATCTACTTCAACCGTAGGGTTTCCCCGAGAATCTAGTATCTGACGTGCATGAATATCAATAATCTCAGCCATCATATCTTCCTTTTCGTTATGTATGAGATGCCTGATGAATCCTGACAAGCTGGGCAAGCAGGTCAGGCATCTCAGCAAGCGGCACCATATTAGGGCCATCTGAGGGCGCATTATCAGGGTCTTGATGGCTTTCCATAAACAAGCCCTGAACACCAACAGCCACAGCAGCGCGCGCCAAAACAGATACAAATTCACGCTGGCCACCAGATGAGCCGCCAAGCCCGCCAGGTTGCGCTACCGAATGGGTAGCATCAAAAATAATTGGAAATCCAAAGCTAGCCATTTGCGGCAATGCCCTGAAATCAGATACCAGCGTATTATAGCCAAAGCTGGTGCCACGTTCTGTCAGCAACAGCCTATCATTACCAGCCTCAACTGCTTTATCAGCCACATGTTGCATATCCCATGGGGCAAGAAACTGACCCTTTTTGATATTTACAACAGCCCCCGTTTTTGCTGCCGCCACTATCAAATCAGTCTGGCGGCATAAAAATGCAGGTATCTGAAGCACATCACATATCTCAGCCACCGTTGCACATTGTTCTGGCAGATGAATATCCGTAAGCACAGGACAGCCAAATTCAGCCTTTACATCACCAAGAATGCGTAATCCCTCATCTATGCCAGCGCCTCTTTTAGCAGAAATTGAGGTACGATTTGCTTTGTCAAAAGATGATTTATAGACAAAATTCATCCCTGCCTTCTGCGCCGCCTCTGCTAGATTTTCAGCACAATAAAAGGCATGGTCGCGGGTTTCGATCTGGCAAGGCCCTGAAATAAGTAGCAATTTCTCATCGTTACCAACTGAAAACTCACCAATCTTTACGGGCTTCATGATCCTGCTCCTCAATACCGCTATTACACGATTCTATTCTGTTTTTTAGCCGCATCTATAAAGCTGACAAAAAGCGGATGCGCATCAAATGGCTTTGATTTCAATTCAGGATGGAATTGAACACCAATAAACCATGGGTGATCAGCACGTTCAACAATTTCAGGAAGCTCTCCATCAGGTGACAGGCCAGAAATGCTGAGTCCTGCCGCCTCTAATGTGTCGCGATATCCAATATTCACCTCATATCTATGGCGATGACGCTCTTCAATTTTGGTCGTACCATACAGGCTTGCAGCATGACTTCCCTCTGTCATCACGCACGGATAGGCGCCAAGTCGCATCGTGCCGCCCAAATCATCTTCTGCTGAACGTTTTGAGGTTTCATTGCCAGATACCCACTCTGTCATCAGCCCAACCACAGGATGATCTGTAGGGCCAAATTCAGTTGAGCTAGCATTTGCAGTCTGAGCCACTGTTCGAGCCGCCTCAAGCACAGCCATTTGCATTCCAAAACAAATCCCCAAATAGGGAATTTTCTGAGTGCGTGCATAGGTGATAGCGCTGATTTTTCCTTCTGAGCCTCGCTTGCCAAATCCGCCAGGCACCAAAATCGCATCCATCTGGGATAAATGTTCTCTGCATGCATCTTGCGGGTTGTCTGTCTCAAATAATTCAGAATCAAGCCACGCAATATTCACTTTCACCCTATTGCTGATACCGCCGTGATCAAGCGCCTCACCAAGCGATTTATAGCTATCCTGAAGTGAGGTATATTTGCCTACAATAGCGATATTTACTTCGCTTTCGGGGGTGCTGACATTCTGTGCTATTTCTTCCCACATGGTCAAATCAGGCGGCGCTGTTTGCAGATTAAAATGTTTGCAAATCTGTGTATCTAATCCCTGATGATGATAGGCCGCAGGCACCTTATAGATATTATCGACATCTTGCGCCAAAATTACATCATCTGGGCTGACATTACAGAACAGGCCAATTTTGGCACGCTGTTCATCTGGCAAAAATTGCTCTGTTCTGCATAATAAAATATTGGGCTGAATACCAACTGATTGAAGCTCTTTTACTGAATGCTGTGTTGGTTTTGTTTTCAGCTCACCTGCCGCCGCAATATAGGGCAAAAGCGTAACATGCATAAAACAGGTGCGCTCTCTGCCTAAATCATTGCCTACCTGACGGATAGCTTCAAGAAAGGGGAGCGATTCAATATCGCCAACCGTACCGCCAATCTCACACAAAATGAAATCTTCATCATCAATATCATTCATGATGAATTCTTTAATTGCATCTGTTACATGCGGGATAACCTGAATTGTTGCTCCCAAATAGTCACCACGTCTTTCTTTGGCAAGCACATCAGAATAAATCCGACCAGTGGTCACATTATCTGATTTACGGGCATGCACCCCTGTAAACCTCTCATAATGGCCAAGATCCAAATCTGTTTCTGCCCCGTCATCTGTGACAAACACCTCGCCATGCTGGGTGGGTGACATTGTGCCTGGGTCAACATTAAGATAGGGATCAAGCTTACGAAGTCTTACCTTATATCCGCGCAATTGAAGCAAGGAACCTAGCGCGGCTGACGCCAACCCCTTACCAAGAGAAGATACTACACCGCCAGTGATAAAGATAAAACGGGTCACGTTCGCCCTCTCCTATTGTGTGAGTGCGTTATTAGCAAACAAAGATTTCATATCATGTTAATCCAGTGATTATTGGCCAGTCGGCACAGCAGGCTCAGAAGATTGTTCAGCGGGAACAGAACTTTCAAGCACATCATCAACAATTGAGCTTGTGCTTGTGCCTGCCCCTGCAAGAATAGCTAGACCAATTGAAGTCGCAAAAAAACACGCTGCCAAAATAGCAGTTGTGCGTGTTAGCAGATTGGCTGTCCCTCTGGCTGTCATGAACCCACCAGATGAAGACCCGCCAATACCTAGACCACCCCCTTCATTGCGCTGCAACAATACAGTGCCTACCAGTGCAACCGCAATAAGAATATGGATGGTTAACAAGATTGTGGTCATTTAAGAAAGCCTATCTTTCTGCGCTCAGAATCATTTGACGCTATTGCTTATCAAATCATGGGCGATAAGTTAAGCAAAAAGTGTATTTGAGCCTTAAACTAGCTGTCAGATGGTTGTGAAAGCGCACATAGGCGGGCAAATTTTTCAGCATCTAGCGACGCGCCTCCTACCAAAGCACCCATAACAGACGCAAGCGAGAATATTTCAGCCCCATTAGCTTCATTTACAGAGCCGCCATATAAAATCGCATTATCTGTATCTCTGCCAGCCGCTAAATTAAGCACCTCTCTGATATGGCTATGCATATCGTCTATCTGCGCCAGACTGGCCACAGTGCCAGTTCCGATTGCCCATACAGGCTCATAGGCGACAACCAAATTATCAGGCGAAATAGACTGGCTGTTCAAATGGCCAAGCACTATATCTAGCTGGCGTGATATGATCTGGTTATTATTTCCAGCCTGTCTGTCATCAAGTGTTTCACCTACACATACCACAACCTTTAATCCCATCTTTAGCGCATGCGCCGTTTTTCGAGCTATCAGTTCATCTGTTTCAAGATGATATTGCCTGCGCTCAGAATGGCCAGCCAGAACCCAGCCGCACTTAAAGCCCAACAGCATCTCAGCGCTAATATCGCCTGTAAATGCGCCACTTGCCTCTGGATGGCAATCCTGACCGCCCCAGCCAATAACAGCGCTTGGCGCAAGCACCTCTTCTGCCAGCGCAAGATAACAAGCAGGCACAAAAAATACTGTCTGATGCCCTGATTTAAGATGCACCTCTTGCCGAGATGACAGGGCAAGATGATGATATGCCTGCTCTCGGGTTAAATTCATTTTCCAATTCGCCGCTATAATCATCTAAATATTCCCATTTTTAGCGCAAAATTATATTTTAACGATTGCGACATCATGCCCAGATTATCTATAGTGTCGCAAGAGTGATAATAACATTCATCAATGCTAAGTCATAGGTCAGGACATAGATATGCTTCAGTCGATGCGCGAAGGCGCCAAATCACCCATAATGAAAGTGTTTTTGCTGTTTCTAGCAGCAGGGTTTGCGTTATGGGGCATTGGTGATATTAGCTCTGGTCTGTTTTCAGACGGAAACAAAGCTGTAACTGCTGGCGGAAAATCAGCCACAGCAGTTGAAGTAGCAAATGAATTTGAGCGGGTAAGACGCACTGCAGGCGGCGGTATTTCTACTGGTGATGCTGTACAATATGGCTTGCTTGACGAGGTGGTAGGCACTGCCGCACGTAATGTTTTATTTGAAGCAGAAGCCGACAGGCTTGGGCTAACCTCAACAAAAGCGATGCAGACAGATGCTATTCGCCAAGAACCAAGCTTTGCAGATGCGCTCGGTAGCTTCTCATCTACTGCGTTTCGAAGCTCGCTAGCCCAATCAGGCTTTACCGAAGCGGCATATCTAGCCCGTCTTGATAGTGCGCTTTTGCAAGAACAGTTGCTTCAGGCGGTAAGTTTAGGTGGCACTTTCCCCAGAATTTTGCTTGATAGGATTTCACGCTATCAGCTTGAAAAAAGAACCGCAAGCTGGCGTGTCTTTCCTGCTGATGCGCAGTTGATTGCCCCACCTTCAGACGCAGAACTTACACGCTTTTTTGACAGCCAGAAATCATCTTACGATGCTCCTACAATGCGAAGTGCAGATGTTATCTTGTTATCGCCAACTAGTATTGCCGAACAAATTGAGATTGACGAGCAACAGATTAAGGACACGTTTGATGCACGTCAGGATGAATTTATCACCCCTGAAAGCCGCGCTATTCGCCAAATGGTTTTTAGCTCAGAAGAATTGGCTCAGCAGGCGCTTGAAAAGCTGAATGCTGGCGAAACATTCTCAGCAGTGGCAATGGATACGCTAGGCTGGTCAGCAGAAGATACAGAGCTTGGTACTGTTCAAATGAGCGAGCTTGCCTCTGAGCTTGCCGCCCCTGTGTTTGAGGCGCCTGTTAATCAAGCAATTGGACCAATTGAATCAGCATTTGGCTGGCATCTTGCTATCATTGACGAGATCAATCTGGCAGAAAACACCGCCTATGAAGATGTAAGACAGGCAATTTCTGAAAGGCTGGCAGAAGAACAGGCTATTGATACGATTTATGATTTTGTGTCACGCCTTGAAGATTCGCTTGGCAGTGGCGCTACCATGCAAGAAGCAGCTGCTTTGATAAACACCCCGCTTTTGACGATTGATGGTATTGATATTAACGGTCTGGATATTGACGGGAATGCTATTTCAGAGACGCAAGGCGCTATCGCCACTCTGGCAGGAGATAGTCTGTTTATCAGTGAGTTATTTGAAACTGACATTGAGACAATTAGCCCTGTGATTGAAACAGGGGCTGATACCTTTTTTGTTCTCAAGCCAATTTTGGAAACACAGAGCAGAGAACGCGCGCTATCAGAAATCAAAAATAGGGTTATTGAAGATTGGAAGGCTGAACAAGCTATTAAGCTGGCGCGCGCAAATGCAGAAACAGCCAAAGACAACAATCTCGCACAGATTGAGGGGGCAACTGTATCTTCTGGATTTTCACGTCTAGGCACTGGTATTGACAGCGATTTTGCCAGACTAATTGCAAATACCAGCTTTGAGACAGAAATTGGCGCTATCGCTCTTGCTGATACAGGTGAAGGCACAATTTTGGTGCGCACTGATGAAATTATTGCTGCTTCTGATGATGAGGTTAACACGCAAATCACGCAAATATCTGAAGATTTTAATAGCCTTGTTCATAATGACATCAACGCAGCGATTGGCATTAGGCTAGCAGATATTCACGCGCTTGAGGTTAACCCTGATCTGGTAAGACAATTACTGTTAGGCCAAACAGCACAGTAAATGCTTGGCTATCAGCCTGATAATCAGCTCTAAATTATATATGAAGCTTACGCATAATGACCCATTCCGCAGACACCATAAATACTGTCCATCAGGATAGGCAGAGCTGCATCACTCTGTTTGATGCGCAGCAAAACCAAATAATCTACCGTACATTGGTAGCAGATACACAGACTGCGGTTGGAGCATTCATAAAATTATCTGAAAATAGCTCACATCATTTCCTGCTTGAATCTGTTGAAGGTGGCGAGGTAAGAGGCAGATTTTCTGCTATCGGGCTAGAGCCTGACCTGATATGGCGGTCTAAGGGCAACCATGCAGAGATTAACCGAAATGTGGCTAATGCGCCTGATGAGTTTTCGCCCGAAACAACAGATGTGCTGACCTCATTAAGAGCGTTGATAGCTGAGAGTGCGATGCAAACAACTGCGCCTCTACCGCCAATGGCAGCTGGTTTATTCGGCTATATTGGCTATGATATGATACGTCATATAGAACGCTTGCCAGATGAAAATCCAGACAGGCTAGGCGTGTTTGATTCTGTTCTGATGCGTCCTTCGTTGGTTGCGATTTTTGACAGGTTAAAAGATACTATTACCCTTGCGGTGCAAATACGTCCAAGCCAGTTCGATTCTGGTGAGGATGGCTGGCATCATGCCATGACATTGCTGGACAGAACAGAAAACCAGCTAAAATCTGAAATGCCTGCAATCGCAGTGAGCGATAGCATTGAAGCAGAACCTATCCCAAAAGCGAATATGACTAAGCAGAAATTCTGTGAGATGGTCAGAGAGGCAAAAGAATTTATTAAGGCAGGTGATATATTTCAGGTGGTCTTATCTCAAAGATTTACTATCCCCTTCTCACTTCCTGCAATTGCGCTTTATCGCAGTTTGCGCAGATTAAACCCATCACCCTTTTTATTCTGTTTTTCGCTTGGTGATGTGTCAATCGTTGGCTCAAGCCCTGAAATTCTAGTCCGATTGCGCGATAATGAAGTGACCATCCGTCCAATCGCTGGCACCCGCCCCAGAGGGCGCAATGAAGCTGAAGATAAAGCAAATGCAGAAGAGTTACTGGCTGATGTAAAAGAACGTTCAGAGCATTTGATGCTTCTTGATCTTGGCAGAAATGATGTTGGGCGTGTCTCACGTCCAGGCACGGTACGCATTCATTCCCATTTTGACATAGAATTATATAGCCATGTGATGCATATCGCCTCAGAGGTGCGCGGCATGCGCAAAGAAGATGCAGACATGATTGATATTATGGTAGCTGGCTTCCCTGCGGGTACAGTATCAGGGGCACCAAAAATACGGGCTATGGAAATCATAGACCAGCTTGAGCCTGACAGACGCGGCATTTATGCTGGTTCTATTGGCTATATTGGGGTGAGTGGTGATATGGATACCTGTATTACCTTACGCACTGCCATTATCAAAGATGGGCAGATGCATGTTCAGGCGGGGGCAGGAATTGTATATGATTCTGTTGAACAATCTGAATATGAAGAATGCCAGAACAAAGCAAGAGCGCTGTTACGTGCCGCCGCAGATGCCATCCAATTTTACAAAACATCATAAGAATTAGGCATTGTTTTTGCATCATATAATGATGGTTTACACAGCCCTTACATCAATAAGCCAAACGGTCGTAGATTTGGCCAAAAAACAGCTAGCCATATTCTGTGTGATATATGGTATTCTCAGCGTTGGCACTATCTCAGATGCACGCTCAGAGTTACAGATTGAAAGCTGGGAAAATTATGGCTATCTGGCTGAACAAGGGGCGATTTGTGCCAGCTTTTCTGGATTGATGGCATCACAATCTGTATTAAATCCTGATATTGGCAAATTATGGCAAGAACGCCGTAAATATGCAGGGGCTGTCATTCGTAAAGCCACTGAATTTGAGCTAAAGCGTACCCCCGATGACGATGAGATTACCCTGCTGATCAATCATTATTCAGACTGGGTAGTTGACTCGCTAATGAGCAAAGATTTAGATGGCCTTTCTTTGCAAGAGGCAAAAGGCTCAAAAGCCATTATTGGACAGCAAAAAATGCAAAAGCTGATAGATAGCTATTGCCGCACTATGTTTGCACAGGGCGACAGGCAGATTTTGGCGTCTAATGCTGATCTTGCCTATCTTCTGCGCCCTGCCAGCACATCTAAGTCGAACCCTACCCCATCTGACAAGCAAATTACACTGAACCTAGGACAGGGTGCTAGCGTCTCACTATCTTTGCCTAGCTCAGCCAACATGCCGCCATCAGGCGGCTCAGCAATTATAGCCACCCCCCCTGCTAAGACAGAACACGCATCTAACGATGATACAACTCTTGATATTGTCAGGCTGTTACAGCTAGATGCGCCCCCAAAAACGTCAAAGCAAACATCAAAGCAGACATCAAATAATATAGTCGCACCTAATAGCAACCAAAAAACAAAGAAGCCCATAACCCCTAAAATTGAACCCCCTCTGCAGGGTGAGCTGATACTCCAGCTAGGGTCATTCTCTCAAAAACAGAATGCAGAAACTAACCTGCAAAAATTACAGCAAACATACCCAGATATGTTGCAACATATTATTTTGAATATTAACGAGCATAGGCTTACCACTGGCAGTCTGTTCTATCGAGTAGAAACCCAAAAGCTAGATCAGAAAACAGCTCAGATAATTTGTGATTTTCTGTGGACAGAACGTCTGCCTTGTCTTTTGAAGTCAGTCTGATACATATATCTGAAACGCGTGCCATATTTCAGGATAATTACGGAACTTCTGGTGGAAACTGCAAATCTAGTATCCTTCTCATTATTTGCGTTCGTTTCAGCATTTACGCCCGGACCAAATAACATCATGCTTGCAGCCTCTGGCGCTAATTTTGGTTTGCGCAGGACAATGCCGCATATTATGGGGATTTGTGCTGGATTTTTATCAATGGTGATTGCCGCCAGTCTTGGGCTTACCAGCATGTTCCAAGCTATCCCTGAGCTGGTTATTACATTCAAAATTGGGGGCACGTTATTTATCCTGTATCTGGCATGGAAAATTGCTACCGCCTTGCCGCCAGAACAGCGCCCAGAGCTAGGACAGCCGCTAAGTTTTACAGGTGCTGCACTGTTTCAGCTGATCAATCCAAAGGCTGTTGTCGTGATTATCAGCGCTATTTCTACCTATTCAAACGCAAGCGCTAATCCTGTTCACACTAGCATCGTGATTTTCACGATTTTTGCTGTTGTGACAATAGCATCCACGATTTTATGGGGATATGGTGGTGAGCTTTTGGGAAAATTGCTGAAAAAGCCGTTGCATCTTAGGATTTTCAATGCCAGCATGGCATGTTTGCTTCTGGTCACGCTTCTACCAATTATTGCTGATAATTTTAGCTAGCAGGCTCATCTACCATTTCAGTGTCAAATTTAGCGGGCGAGCATATCTCTATCAGCTCAAGATCATCACTATGGCGCACCTCACGATGTTTAATTCCGGGCGGCTGTAAGACAGAGCTACCTTTGCGTAACACAATCTCTCCCTGCCCTTCATATTCGAAAATTACCCATCCTTGCAGAATATAAACCATCTGAAAATCGAGATCATGCGTATGCCATTGTGGTTCGGCATGACGGCCAGGTACTGCGCGTATCACATGGGCGATAAATTTACCCTTTGTCGCATCATTTATACCAAGATCGCGATATTCAAAAAACGCGCGTAACCCGCCCTCAAATTGCGCCTGCTTTGTGCCAGAACCATCTGCATGACTAACGCTAAATGCCTGACCTTTCCATAATGCTGATGCCATTATCCTATCCTTTTTACTATCGTGCGGCTGTGAGCTGTGCGGCAAGATCAAGAAAATCATCTGCACAATAATCCCACTCGCCTTCAGCCCGTAGATCTGTTTTCTGATTGCTGCCATGTTCAGTTGGACGGCACACAAAAGCTGTCATCATGCCTTGTGCCTGTGCGGCGGCAAGATCGTCATTATGAGCGGCAACCATCATACATTCGCCTGTTGCAAGCCCAAGCTTCTCACACGCAATCTGATAGGCATCAGGACATGGTTTATAATGCGATACCACCTCTGCGCCAAGCACAAGGTCCCATGCTAAATCACTATGTTTTGCCATATTTACGATAAGCGCAATATTGCCATTAGATTGAGGCGCGATAATATAATGCTGTTTCAGTGCCTTCAGCCCATCTGTTGCATCTGGCCAGCCTTTCAAGCGATGCCATGCTGTCACTAAAAACTGCTCATCTTCTGGAGACATTTTGGGGAACGCAAACTGCGCCAACACCGCATGCAGAGATTCACGATGCAGCACATCTAAAATGGTAAAGGGACGTTTTCTGTCTCTTACGGCCTGCATTGAGGGTTGATAGAGCGCACGCCAAGCATCTGCAAAGGCTTGCGGGTCTGTATCATACTGTATCTTTGTGGCAATTTCGGCAACTGCATCGCTTATGCCAGAACGCCAGTCAACAACTGTTCCGAATACATCAAATAACAACGCTTTTGGGTGCGTCATAGGCTCTCTTCTAATAGCTATTTTCTATATCATTAGATGCGCACAAGAGAGTTTCAATAAAAATCGGTCAAAAGTGGATATTTTTTACAAATAGGCGCCAGGAAACTCTGTTCTGCCACATTTTTCAGTTTTTTGTGTCAGATTTTCGCTATCCCAGCTAGTGGTTGCAAAGGCTTCTGAATATTTCCGTGATACATCCACGCCAACTTCCATTATTTCAGGGGGCAATTGAACAGCTATCTGGCTCAACATAACCTGAAGTGACTGTTCTCGTGAAAGCCCTGTGCTTTCAAGTACCCGAATTGTGGCTTCGATAATATCAACAATATATTCTGAATCTAGCCCGTTATTCTCCTTGCTATCTATCTTTGTATCAAAAGACATCAATTCCTCCTATTGTCATAAACACGACAATCAGAAGAACGCAAATTTTATGCCATAACTGAGAATTAGACTTGGTCTATTTGATATTCATCAAATCTTTGATAGCTGATGCGAAACGTTGCTGGTCTGCATGCTTGATAATTCGGACAGCATCAGTCTTGCTAGCTAGCCCCTTATGCGCCGCATCTGCCACATCATATAGCGCTTTTTGCCTGTTTGAACGAAGTTTTTGTGCCTGCTTTAATTCGGCCATAAGCCGTTCTTTATTCTCTGAGGTATTGTCTGAAATTTCATCAGCCATATCTAAATCCATTTTCAGCCTGCATAACACCTGCGCTACAAGGGAAAACCCTCACTACAATAAGAGGTAAACATGAAAGTAGTGAGGGTTCCGCGAGTGAACCTTACAGAGCAACGGTTCGCCCTCTCAACTGCAATCAACATGCCAAACTTAGCCGCAACCTCAGCCTATTGTTTTCATTCCTGCATAAATAAAAATACACAACATGCATATAACACAGCCAATTACGATTTTCTGTAGCGTATTCATCTAGTCCTCATCTTAGGGATTTCCTATTTTCATATTATTTTTCAGATGATTAAACAAATCTTAAGCAATTGTGCCGCCATCAATAATGAATGGCTGTCCAGTAGCATATGCACCTACATCTGAGAGCAAATATAACGCCATCATGGCAATCTCATTTGGCTGTCCAAGCCTGCCCATTGGCTGGCGCGAGATAAACCAGTCCCGTGCCGTATCCATACTACCTAGCTTTTCTGCAAGCTGACTCATGCGGGCATGCAAAGATGGGGTTTCGATAGTACCAGGACAAAGCGCATTACATCTGATATGCCTATCCATAAAATCAACGGCAACTGACTTTGTAAGCCCAATAACCGCAGCTTTGGAAGCGCTGTAGGCCGCCCTTTGAGGAAAGCCTTTAACAGAAGATGCAAGCGATGCCATATTAACGATTGATCCGCCCCCTCTTTCAATCATTTTTGGTAGAGCTGACTGGATAACAAAAAACATACTGTTAAGATTGATAGAAAAGGATTTCTGCCAGTCGGCATAATCAACATCTAAAATAGTGCCGTGATGCACCCATCCAGCCATATTCACAATTCCGTCAAACCCGTCCTCACTAGCAAAAAACTGAGCCACCATATCTGCATCAGTTACATCTAATATTGCAGTTGTTGCGCCTGCCTGAGATAACACATCAAGCCCGTGTGATGCGATATCTGTTGCAACCACTATTGCTCCTGCATCTAGCGCAAGCCGCGCAACTGAGTGTCCCATACCAGCCGCTGCGCCGCTTATAAATATCCGCTTTCCTGAGAGTGATAACATAAGCCTTCCCCACCTTAACTAAACCAGCCTGTTTATAGATAAAGCATGACAGATAACAGCCATGTCGTAAATAAGCTTAGCACAGCTATTCATGCTATTAAGCCATCATATAATCATGGCCAATAACACAAAGCAGTGTGTAACCCTCTATGATGGGAAAGTTTATTAAAGCATTAGACGGGAGATAAGAAGAAAATGGTCGGAGTGGAGAGATTCGAACTCCCGGCCCTCTGGTCCCAAACCAGATGCGCTACCAGGCTGCGCTACACTCCGACAGCGTGGTTTTTACACCTGATCACGCCAAGATTTCAAGGAAAAAATCACCAATATCACTGAATTATTTGCTTTGCATTGCAAAAGCATAACTATCTGGCATCTGGCAACTTCGTCTTAAACGTTAATTCACTGCCAATATCTATATTTAGCCGCTTTGCTTCACCACCTTTTAGCTCAATCACAAAGGCTGTAGGGTCAATAGATGAATGCAACGTTTCTGAGCGAGGTTCAGCCATATGCACAAGATTAAACAGTGTCCCAGTTTCTGAAAAGAACAGAATATCCAGAGGCACAAATGTATTTTTCATCCAGAATAATCTTCTAGACGTGGCTGGCCATAAAAATAACATTGCCTGATCTGCTTCAAAATGCTGTCTAAACATCAATCCTTTGCTTCGCAATTCAGGGGTGTGCGCCAGCTCAGCTACATAATGATATTGCTGTCCTTGTGTATTTGAAATCACAATCTCGGCAATTTTTTTATCTTGCGCTGAGGCTGTTGCAATAACCGCAACGCTTAAACAGCAAATCAGGCTTAGGATACAGAGTGGCGTTAGTGCTTGTTTATATATCCAGCTATGCATTTCACCTTTGCTTTCCTGTCTGTGACAGCGTATCGCCAAGCTTATCTGCCAGCTGAACGAACCAGCGCTCTGGCGGATTTCGGCCTAGACGATGTTGCCATTCAAGCCCTCTTAAAAGCGAGGAGCAAGCAGTGGGCAAAATAGTTGTTTCAGGATCATGCCCACAAATTATGCCCCAGACACCTGCCCATGCGCGCGCTGTACTATAAGGGTTATAGCCACCGCCACCAAGCACTAACGCAGGAATGCGTCTGGATAACAGCAATGAGATGGCTCGCCAATAGCCATTATTGCTATAGCGAAGACCAGATTGCGGATCATCAGCCAAGCCGTCACAGCCAGCCTGAAGAATAAGTATTTTAGGAGCAAAATCATCTAGTGCTGGCAATATATGCTCAGAACAGATGTTTAATAACGCTTCATCCCCTGCCCCACGCGGTAAAGTAAAATTTGTTGCAAAGCCGCCTGCTTTATCACCTTGTTTTCCAGTGCGTGGCCATTTATTTTCTTCATGCACTGAAAATAATCTTACCCGCTCATCATCTGAACAATATGCTTCCACCCCATCAGGGTGGTGTGCATCAATATCAACATAGGCAATCTGGCTAATACCAGCCTGCAATAAAGAACAAATAGCTAGTGCAGGATCATTCACAAAACAAAACCCATTAGCTTTGTCTGGCATTCCATGATGCGTGCCGCCTGATGGGTTATAGATAATATCTGCTTTTCCTGCCGCCAACATTTCAGCTGCGAGAATACTCGCATGTGCGGCTGTGGCAGGACGCGAATATATTTGCGGGAATATAGGGTTATTATCCTTGCCTATCCTGTGTCGTTCCATCTGAAATGAATCTAGAGATTGTGTTTGTTCTGCCAAAAGAAGTGCTGCAATATAGTCAGGCGTATGAAACAGAGCCAATGTTTCAGGAGGTGCAGGGGAAACAGCAATATAATTGGCATCTGATAACCAGCCAAGTTCAAAACACATATCAATCACAGGCCAAACCCGCGCAATATTAAGCGGATGGCCTGCGCCATAGACAGACCCTCTGAAAATATCTGACCCCATCAAAAATCTGCGTGTTTGCGTATCCATATCCATAAGATAGATAAATTTAGGCATCTGGCTAGCCAAAGGTGGTTATGAATTTGCGCTTTTTTAGACCATAGTGTAAAAGATGGTCATAGTTTGAGGGTCACTTGTTGGTATATGTTTGTCGGTAATAAAGACAGAGTTCAGGAGAGGGGAAAATGTCAGCATCTCAAAATTCCGTTTGGGGATTTGTTCAAGAATACTCACTATTGCTTGTGATAGGCGCGTTTGGCGCACTTACATGGGCGAATATCGATTATTATAGCTATCATCATATTGTTGATATGGTGCTACTTGAAAACTCGCCTGTTGGCCATTTACATGATGGGCATAGGACGCTAACCCTGCATTATCTGATCAATGATGTTCTGATGGCATTATTTTTTGGTATTGCGGGCAAAGAAGTCTGGGAAGCTGTGGCTCTGAAAACAGGCTCATTGAGAGGCAAAAAGGCGCTCACACCGCTTATTGCCACAGCAGGTGGCATGATTGGCCCTATTTCAGTGTATCTGCTAGGTGCATTTGCGGTTGGTAAATTTGCGGCATTGGCAAATGGCTGGGCTATTCCTACGGCGACAGACATTGCATTTTCATATCTTGTTGGTCGGATTATTTTTGGTGCAAAGCACCCCGCTGTTGGTTTCTTGTTATTGCTAGCAATTGCGGATGATGCTGCAGGGCTAATTATTCTGGCAATATTCTATCCTCAGGGCGATCTTAATCCGCAATGGCTGTTATTATCTGTTGGGGCGGCGGTATCTGCCTATCTGCTGTTTAACTATTTGCCACGTCGGCTTGACGGTAATGACAAGTCAAATCCTGTGTCTAAAAGCGTAAGAGCGAAATTTGGCTATTGGCCATATATTATTGCTGGCTGTGCAAGCTGGTATGGCTTTCAACAAGCAGGCATTCACCCTGCATTAGGCTTATTGCCTGTGATACCAGCAATTCCGCATGCAGATACAGATTACGGCATTTATGGTGCAGAAGAAGTGCATCAGCATGATATGCTAAATGATATGGAACATGGATTAAAAGCGCCTGTAGAGGTGATTCTAATGCTGTTTGGCTTTGCCAATGCTGGCGTTGTGTTCTCGTCTATGGGGGATGCTACATGGCTTGTTCTTGGCGGTCTAATTATCGGAAAGCCTGTTGGTATTTTGCTTCTTGGCGCAATCGCAGCTGTAGGGTTAAGGCTTGGTCTGCCAGAAGGCATGCGGATAATTGATCTGCTTATTATTGGCTTTGTGGCGGCGATTGGCTTTACCGTATCTCTATTTATCTCGGCGGTCGCATTTCCAGCAGGCGAGATTCAGGATGCTGCGAAAATGGGCGCATTATTCTCGTTTGGTGCTGTGTTCCTCTCAATTTTTGTTGCCAAAATAATTGGCGTAAAGAAAATGGAATAGCCAGTCGGTCTATCTATTAACCTATGTCAAAAGAGGCTGAACATCTTGTCAGCCTCTTTTCTTTTTTGTATAAAATGAGGAAATGTGATGTTTTCAGAGTCTAATGGGGGAAAATATGGGCGCACCACAAAAATCAAGACCAGCAGGTGTTCCAGAAGAAAATGAATATCATTCACTTCACTGGACGATTGTGCTTACCTATCTTGTAGCCGCAGGCGCATTATATCTATTGCTGGCAGGCGAATAGACATCGTTTTTCTAACTAGCATCCGGAGATATAATGGATAAATTGTATCAAAAGGAATTGCTAGCGCTTGCGAATATCCCACGAACTGCCAAAAAAATTGATAATGCCACCCATATAGCAGAGGTAAATAACCCTGTTTGTGGTGACAAGGTCATTGCATCAATTACACTTCACAATAATCTTATTACCCAAGCGCATATCACCGCTAGAGGCTGCGCCTTATGCGAGGCTGGTGCAGGGTTGTGGCTTGAAAGCTGTATTGGCCATAGCTTGGATGAGCTAGAGAATACTGGCAAAAGCCTGCTCGCTTGGCTGCAACATGATAGCCAGATATGCCCACTTGACAGAGCCGCGCCCCTAACGCCTGTTAGAGACATAAAAAATAGGCATAAATGCGTGATCCTTGCCTTTCAGACAAGCACTGCCTTTACGCCTATATAGATATCTCACTATATTTTGATTTGCCTGACTATTCAGGGCGTTTTGAAAATACCTCAAACGCCCAGATAGCTAGTGCCAAAGATGTTGGAAACCCGATAACCAGAAACAAACCTACTGTTGCGTCCATGATGACCCCCATTTCGCAAATGTAATTATTGGTTATGATTAAAACATATTGATAGCCATGTCACCAAGTTATTGCCCTGATGTGACCAGTTTTTACCCCTTAACAGGCAAACAACAGCTAATCCTGATGGGCTTGCAAATCAACTTCATTATCAAGCGTGCCTGCCTCGAAATACTGTTTTAGATTGTGAATTACAGAGGCAATTTTCTGTTCAAGCGCATCTTTTGTGCCAGCCGCAATATGCGGTGACAGCACCGCCTTTGGATTTGTGAGAAGCGGATTATCAGCATTGATAGGCTCAAAATCAAACACATCAAGCCCTGCGCTAGTCAAGCGACCTTCACGCAACGCCTTATCAAGGGCAAGTTCATCTACCAACCCGCCTCTAGCGGCATTGATAAAAATAGCGCCAGCCTTCATCCGCTGAATGACATCAGCGCTGATAATATTACGTGTACTTTCCATTCTGGGGAGATGCAGACTCAATACATCATTTTCTTCTATCAATTCATCAAAGCTGACTTTTTTCACCTTATATTGCGCTGTAAATGCATCATCTTTTGTTACATACGGATCGCAATAGCTTACCTCACAGCCAAAGCTTGCCAGACGAGTCGCCACCAATGAGCCGATTCTGCCCATGCCAAGCAAGCCTACCTTCATTTGTGACAGCTCGCGTGACTGCATCCGCAATTCATTCACCAACCAGCGTCCTTCACGAATCTGGTTATCTGCAAATACAGCATGTTTTGATGCTGCCAGAATAAGCAGAATAGTATGTTCAGCAACAGATACTGTACTTCCTGCGAGGTTTATCGCCAGCCTTATCTGACGCGCTTTCAACGTCTGCCAGTCTGTTGTGTCATGCCAGCCTACGCCCTGATGCTGAACAACCTTCAGCTTTTCTGCGGCATTGATATGGGCATCTGTTAGCTTATAGCCTGCCACTATCACCCCGTCACATTCTGCAATTTTGCGATAGCGCTCATCATCATCATCTGCGCTTAGTGTGATAATATCAAACTCATCAGAGGCAGCAGTTTCTAGCAGATCATAAATCTCTTGAGGAGCAAAACTATTATAAAAGATTTTAGGTTTGTTCGAGACCATCTCATGCTCCATTTACGAATGATTATTTGGTGTCTGAATATCTAGCTGGGCTGATATACGCTCAAGATGCGCATAAATATTATTATCCAAATCAATCCCATCTTTCTGTGCGTTGGCACGAAGCATACGCTCTTTATCACCAGGCACCATCACGCTCTGGCCTTGCTGACGTGGGGCTGAGCGTCTTACCATGTCAATATAATCATTGATTTCAGCCGATATTGCGCCTGCTGAGGCGCCCTGCGCATCCCATCTGCTAGCATCCATCACAATACTAAGCATGCCATTACAAAACGAGCTGTCTTTGGCATTTGTGCCTGAGCCTGTTAGTGCGCCCGCTAACAATTCACATGCAATGCCTAGCCCTGAGCCTTTATGCTCTCCAAACGTCTGAATTGCGCCCTCTCCTGCACGTGGATCAGGCACATCAGATTGCGCTGTAGCGCCATAAATTGTTGCTGGCACATCTGAATCATTTCCCTTGCCATCAACCATTGCATCAGATGGCAATTTTGAGCCTGTTTTCTGGCTTACCAAAATCTTGCCCTCAGCCACACGGCTAGTTGCAAAATCAAGAATAAAATGCCCATTCTCATTTGGCACGCCAATCGCCACAGGCGCTGTAGACAGACAGGCCTGCTTACTTCCAAACGGCGCAACAATGCGTGAGCCTGCCACATTTACAAAATGGATTGAGACATACCCTTTATCTGCAAGATATTCAGCCCATGCCCCAATACGACCTAAATGGCCAGCATGACGAAGCCCGATCATTGCCAACCCTGTTTCTGCTACCAGCGTGTCAGCCTCTTTTATTAGATGATGACCAAGCACCTGACCAAAGCTAAATTTACCATCCAATAAAAGCAAATTTCCGCTTTTTGTAATTACCTCATATTCGCAAACAGGGCGAACAGTCTTGCTGGCAATATAATCAATATAACGAGGCACCCGCACAATACCATGACTAGGATGGCCAGATGCATCTGCATCGACAAGATTTTCGGCAATCATTTTGGCTTCATCAGAGGGACAACCTGCGGCAGTAAACATCTCTGATAGCCAGTTTTCAATGATAGTGGTCTGTAAAAGGGGCATAATGATTAACCTCAGCAATTAAAAATGACTTGTACCATAAAGATGCTGCACGCTTCAGACAGTGTGAATAATCATATTAGCCTTTGCCGCGCCATGGGATAAGGATAGCAATTGCCTTTCGAACTACCAAATCGAAAAACAGACCTAACAAGCCCATAATCAGAATAGTAACCCAAATAAGCTCATAATCAGATACTGTTCTAGCAACATTTTCAATAAAGCCGATACCTGTTGTGCCTGCTAGCATTTCTGCGGCAACCAGCGTTCCCCAGCAAACCCCAATGGAAATTCTAACCCCTGTAAGGATTTCAGGAAGTGCATTTGGCAAAATCACATAGCGGATTATCTGGCGTTGCGTAGCGCCTAATGAATGTGCGGCTCTGATTTTCGATAATTGCGTACCAGACGCCCCTGTGCGCGCGGAAATCACCATAATCGCAAAGGCAACCATAAATAACAGGAATATTTTACCATCATCCTGAATCCCAAAAATGGTTAGGATAAGGGGCGCCCATGCTAGCGGTGGCACTGGACGATATAGCTCAATTAACGGGTCAAAGAATGATTTGAAGAACCGAGAAACCCCCATAAAAATACCTAGTGGTACACCAAGCAAAATGCCAAACATCATTGCAATAATCACTCTGAACATTGAATCCCAGATATGACCATCTAGCATTGGAATAGCGCCTAAATATACCTCGCCACTAGCAAACCCAAGCAGCCTGTCTTTGAAAGTACGGTCAAATTGACCATCCGCATTATGGGTTCCATACTGACCTGGCACTAAATCGACCAGACTATCAGGAATAAAGAAATCAACCACATCAGCTATTTCTAGCCATTTCCACCATAATAACGTCGTGCCCTTAAATCCGCCCCCCGTCTCAAGGTTAGGATTAGCCAGACGGCCGAATGTGGATACAACATCCGTTGGCTTTGGCAACCACCGACTAGAGCCTTGTTCAACACATAACGTTTTAGATTTAACAATCGTCCCGCCTGGCATAAAGACAGCTTCGATAACAGATAAGCCGCCTTTTGCCTTATCGATAGACTCGTAAAGCGAAATAATTGATTGATTTACGCCCATAAGCGCGTTGGCAGGAAAAATTGAGCCATCATCTAGTCTACGGAAAATACGCTCGACAGATTTTACATAATCATTGCGAGTATCAGCATCTTCTTCGGTTCCTGAAAATGTTTTATTCACCGCTTTCATGTCAGCTATTTGTGATTTGGTTTTGGAAATAAGCTGTTTTGCGTCTTCTGGCAAATTCCGTAATTTTAAGAACTGTCCAGCAATTTGCGTTGCTTCGGCAGATACCGCATCATACATCATGCCGCGTGCTGTTTTAGGCAATAGGCCAATTTCGGTATCATCAACCCCCCAGCGCGGCTGTAACAGTGCCTCTGATGATGGGGTTAGCCCTTCATAGCCAGCATCAAGCTGTGTTTTCAGAGACGCAAGCCTAAGCTTGATCTCATCAAGTCCCTCAACAACCAGTTGATCTTGATAGCGCTCATCTGACAAGATTGAGATAAGCGTGCGGGAATTATCAATAATTTGCCGAAGCGTTGCGCGTTCAGATGATGTAAATACTGCCTCTGGTAACATAGCGGCAACGTCAGATAATTGCTCGCTATTGCGCACAACAAGCGTGGTAGATTTGAAATATCGTGACGATACGGGTAATGAGGCATTAACAGGCGATAGCGCTTCATCAATTTTAGCGATCTGACATACTTCATTCGCAGCATTTGGGAAAAAAGCGCGTGCCATCCCCCATGAATAATAAAACCACACAAGCATTAACGCAGAAACACCGCATACAGCCCAATACCAGCCGCCAACAGTGCGTTCTGGATCGCCAAATACCTGTTCTTTTGCCAGCCTGCGCGATTGTTTTACCCCATAGAAAATCGACCAGACAAAGCTGGCAATAAGCGCTAGGATAAGCACAGCGGCGATATCAGCACGATGTTCGGAAATCCAGTTAACCATTGCCCATGATCTCCTCTTCCATATCCCAGATCATGCTTAGAATTTCTTCTCTGATCGTGCCAAAATCTTGTTGTTGTTTAATATCTCTTAAACTTCTTGTTAACCCCTGCTCAGCGAAAGGAAGCTCATATTCCCGATGTATTCTTCCAGGACGTGGCGCCATTACAAACAGCCGCTCGCCTAGCAACAACGCCTCTTCAACAGAATGGGTGATGATGATGATGGTTTTGCCAGTTTCTTTCCATAATTCTAGGATAAGTGACTGCATTTTCTCGCGTGTAAGCGCATCAAGCGCGCCAAGCGGCTCGTCCATCAAAATTAGATCAGGATTATTCACAAGGCATCTAGCAAGCGCAACACGCTGTTGCATACCACCTGAAAGCTGATAGGTAGGCGTTTCAGCAAAACCGTTTAGCCCCACAATATTTAACCATTTATCAACCTCGGCTTGCGTACGCTCAACATCATGCTTTTGCATCCGCAACCCAAAATTGACATTATCAGCGACTGAAAGCCATTCAAATAGCGCACCTTGCTGGAATACCATCCCTCGCTCAGGCCCTGGACTATCAATAATATTGCCGCCTAAATCAAGCTGTCCGCCTGTTGGCTTCAAAAACCCTGCTATCATATTAAGTAATGTTGTTTTACCACACCCAGATGGCCCCAAAACAGATAATAATTCACCTTGTTTTAAGGTAAAATTTATATCTTTCAGCGCTTCTACCACAGCCCCTGTTTGCGGGTTGTTAAAGCTCATAGATAGATTTTTGCAGGTTAATTCAGCCATGACACCACAAACATCATTATTATAAAAATAAGAAAAAACAAGGCCCAAAAGGGCCTTGTTCATGTATTTTGTTATTCAAGACTATTGCAAGAACGAGCCGTCAATAGCTTTGCTTACAGACCCTTTATAGTTTGAAATATTTGTCTTCACAAATACCGCACCTAAAGATTCAGCAGCCGCTGCGGCTTCTCCGTTATTACCAAAGAACTTTGAAAGCTGTTCTTCAACTGACGGGAACACAAAGCCTGACATTTGGTCTTGTGTTGTTGTGAAATCCATACCTGCATCAGATGCAACTGTGCGGATTTGTTCAGGTGTTGCTTCCCACGCAGCATTCGCTTCTTCGGTAACTTCAAGGAAAGAACGCACTAGGTCAGGATTTTCTGTAGCAAATTTTTCTGTCACAGACACAACGTCAAAAGAGCCGATACCAGCATCAGACTTTTCCTGAGATGACATGATAGGTGTACCTACTTCACCAGCTGCCTTTGCAGACGCACCACCAAAGATACATGCCATGTCAACAGACCCATCAGCAAGTGATACCGCGCCATCAGGTGGCGCCTGGTCAACAATTGTCATGGTTGAGATATCAACATTAAGCGCAGCCATCTGCTTGCGGAATGAGAAGTCAGCCATTGTGTTCAAAGGAACAGCAACAGTTTTGCCTTCAAGTTCAGATGCATTTGCTGAGCTAATGCCTAAATCACTTTTCACGAAACAGTCATTTGCTTCATATACAACTGCGATACCCACCATCTTAAGCGGTGCGCCTTGCTGAATAGCTGTTACAAATGGCGCTAGACCCTGAGAATATGCAATATCAATATCGCCTGCCAGCATCGCTTCTGTCATGGCAACGCCTGTTGAAAAATCTGTCCAATTTACATCAACGCCCATAGCTTCATCATAGGCTTTTTCTACCTTAGCTATTTGGTTTGGGGTTGCCCATTCAAGAAAGAATGCCACGTTAACACTGTCAGCTGCCTGAACTGCTGAAGCCATAGCAACGCACTGCAGACCAACCGCAGCGGCTACAGCACCTTTAATCATTTTTTTCATAGTAATCTCCTCACTATTCTGGATGCCAAAGATACAGCATTTGATATTACCCAGCTACTGAACCCTCACTGCCAGAAATGTTACAGAAATAATGACGGCTTGCAAGCAATCTAACAAAATTTCTGAAAAATTCGGTAAATAATGCAAAAAAATGCAAATATTAAGAAGATACTGTTGGTAATGACAGCCTATCAGCAACACCGAATTTATCAAGCAATGCCTTTATTTCACCAGATACCAGCATATCTTCAACAAATCTATTTACAAATGGCAGAGCCTGTTGGCGGCTTTTAGGTATCCCAACCGATTGCTTAATGGCTGTAAATGGCGTTTTAATAATCTGATAACCCTCTGCATTGTCAGAAATAAGCTTTGGCTTTAGAGAGGCAAGTACATCACCTTCGCCAGCATAAAACCTATCATGTGATTCTTGGATAGACCCAACCCGCAAATAGGTTGCGTTGGTATAGTTTTCCTTAAGCCATAAATCATATGCGCTTCTGTCATATAAGATAATAGTAACATCAGGGCTGTTCATCTGATGGTTTTCACGCAAATTTGAACCTGCCCGTATCTGAAAATTCGCATCTATCAAAATATAGGGTTGTGAGAAGGAAATAAGTGCGCCACGCTCAGGCTCAAAGGCAATATTTGCTATATCCCATTGATCATCATCAACCGCATCAGCCAGAAGTCCAGGCCCCTCAAACAATACCAGTTCAACCTCAACATTAAGCGCCTTGCCCAAAGCACGGGCAAGTGACGGCGATAGCCCATCTGGCTTGCCATCTGAATCTGTTGTTGAAACAAGCAGAAAATTGCTCATATTGATACCTGCACGCAACTTGCCAGTTGGCGCAAGCACAGAACGAATATCGTTAATATCCATTAAACCTACTTCTCTATGATACCGATTATACAAGCCCTAGATTATAGCACAATCGTAACCGAGACTAGCTAAATTCACGTGGCTAACCTGAAATAGCACATCCAGCCACCCCTACCCTATCTGAGCAGTACTGGCGGCCAAAACCATTTCAAAATGCGATGTAATGAAAACAAATAATGGCATCCCGTACGGGATTCGAACCCGTGTTGCCGCCGTGAAAGGGCGGTGTCCTAAACCACTAGACGAACGGGACGCAAGTGGTATGCGCATGTGATACATAAATCACTGAGGTAAATCAAGAATGAAAACCATATTTCATCATTTTTTTAGGGTTTTATCACTCTGGCCATCTTAAATGGCTTGCTGAAGGGCAATATCTTCAATCATGAACTGAACCGCATCCCCGCCGCGATAACTATCTCTTTGTACTCTGCCAAGAATTTGAAATGTGCCATCTGCGCTTTGCTTAATTGCGCGTCCCACTTCACTATCAGCACAATTAAACATTACGGCTCGCATGGCTGGTGCAGTGCTATCATCAAGACTAACAGATAGATGCTGTTTTTCAGCCCCTATCCAGCGTAGATTTTTTAATCTGCAATGGGTAATTCGGAAACGTGGCTCTGCAAAGCTGACCCCGAATGGCCCAATCCTATCAAGCCAGCCCACAAGCCCTATATTGCATCCCCCAATAGTGATATCCGCCTCGATACTATATTCCTTATTTGGTACACCCTGTTCTTTGAACTGTTTACTTGAAAGTTGTTCCAGAAATGTTGCAAATGCATCAAGTTTAGTTTTTTCAACACTTAACCCTGCGGCCATATCATGCCCGCCGCCTGAAATAAGTAACGCATTCTGACAGCCAGCAAGCACAGCATTACCTAGCGAAAACCCTGAAATAGACCTGCCAGAGCCCTTGCCAATGCCCGCATCATCAAAACTAACAACAACACAGATTTTATTGAATTTGTCTTTTAGGCGCCCTGCAACAATGCCGATCACGCCTTCATTCCAGCCCTCACCTGATAGCATCAACACTGCTCTGTTAGGGTTTGCGGCTATTTGCGCATAAGCCTGTTCTTCGGCACGTTGGCGAATATCAGCTTCAATTGCTTTGCGCTCGCTATTCAACTCATCTAGCCGCCATGCAAGCGTAGCCGCAATATCAGCATCAGCCGCACATAATAATTGCACGCCAATAGAAGAATGCCCCAAACGTCCACCTGCATTGATACGTGGCCCAAGCATAAAGCCAAGCGTATAGACAGACGGCATGTGATCTACCCGCGCTACATCCATCAATGTTTTAATGCCGATATTTCTGCGCTGAGCCATCACCTTAAGCCCTTGCCGTACAAAGGCGCGATTAACGAGACGCAACGGCATCACATCACAAATTGTTGCTAACGCCACTAAATCAAGATAATTCAGTATATTAACTTGCGTTCCTGATGTTGATACTAAACCTCTATTGCGGCATTCGCGAACCACTCCAGCAAGTAGCAGAAAGCTCACCCCTGCTGCACATAGATAGCCCAGCCCGCTATCATCATCCAGCCTGTTTGGATTTACAACAGCTTTTGCCTTAGGTAGGGTTGCTCCTGCCTTATGATGGTCAACCACAATTACAGGAAGTCCTGCATCTGATGCAGCCTGCAAGGGGGCGTGGGCAGTGATGCCGCAATCAACCGTGATAATCAGGCTAGCGCCCTGTTCAGACAAGTTGGTTATCGCAGGTTGATTTGGTCCATACCCTTCTGAAAACCTGTCTGGAATATGGCAATAGACGGGACAGCCATACTGTCCAAGAATAAGGCTAAACAAGGCTGCAGAACATGCACCATCAACATCATAATCGCCAAACAGCCCTACTGGCTCACCAGCCTGAATATGATCACAAATAAGCTGAATGGCTGTTTCAGCATCTTTAAGGACAAAGGGATCAGGCAACACATCGCGTAAGCGCGGTTCAAGAAAACTATCTAGTGTTTGAGAGGTAATGCCATGCCGTGCAAGAAACCGAGACAGGCTTAGCGGTATGGCCGAATATTGCGAGATGCCAGTGGCAATCCGTTCTGTTTCTTCTGGCGTGAGCAGACTATCCTGCACAACCCAGCGTGCAGAAGATAAAGACTGCTCGACAACCGCCTCAGCCATTTTATGTCAACTCATTTGCATCAATAATACATAACACCATTATCTCACCAGTGACAAAATCTGCTGTTGCCAGCTTGGCCTGCATCTTTTCAATCGCATCAACAGATGTCAGATGGGTGGTCATAACCAGCATCACAGCATCAGCTTTAGATTGCCCCCGTTGCACCATTGACTGAACTGAAATACCCAAATCACGCAAAATCGCAGTAATATCAGATAATACCCCTGCTTTATCAGACACCATCATTCTGATATAGAATTTGGATTGTTGCTCTGAGGCTACAAATTTAGGGGCATCTGCCAGCATATTTGTTGGCATACCAAAAGCAGGCGCATTTCGACCATGTGCTATATCATTTATATCAGATAACACAGCAGAGGCGGTTGGCCCTGCCCCTGCGCCTGGCCCTGAACAATTGATGATATTTACAGGCTCTGCTTCTACGCAGACAGCATTCATTGCCCCGTTAATATGTGCAATGGACTGGCTATTGGCTATCAGACATGGCTGGACAGACCGTACCCCATCACGCTCGGCAATCCCTAGTAATTTTATGATATAGTCAAATTCACCTGCAAAACTGATATCCGCCTTATCTATCGCCCTGATCCCTTTGCATTGAACTGAGTCAAAGCTGATTTTCTCGCCAAAGCCAAGCGCGGCCAAAATAGCAAGCTTATGCGCTGCATCAATACCATCAATATCAAAGCTAGGATCAGCCTCTGCAAAGCCTTTTGCCTGAGCTTCTGCCAGAACATCGTCAAAGGTTCTGCCTGTAGCTGTCATTTCTGACAGAATAAAATTGCTAGTTCCGTTTAGAATACCGGTAATCCGTGAAAATCTGTTTGCGGCTAGCCCTTCCCTGATAATTTTCAGCGCAGGAATACCGCCAGCCACCCCTGCTTCAAATAACAGACTTACATTATGTGTCTCAGCAAGTCTGGCAAGCTCAAAGCCATGATGGGCAATAAGCGCCTTATTGGCAGTAACAACATGCTTGCCTGAATTCAATGCAGCACTTACCAGATCATATGCTATGCCATCTGCCCCACCGATCAATTCAACAATAATATCAATATCATCACGGCTGGCAAGCTCAAGCGCATTATGATGCCACTCAATGCCATCTAGCGAAAATCCTCTATCAATATTGTTATCTCTTGCTGATACCGCTTTGAGCGTTAACTCTGCCGCATGCGGGCGATGAAGCGGAGATAATAATAGCTGGGCTGTTTTTGCCCCCACAACACCTAACCCTGCAATTCCGATATTCATCTGAACCATTTATGCCTCTGCATTTTTGGAAAAAACCTCTTGGCATGATTAGTCACTTACCCTGTTTATTGCAAGCGTTACAGACCATATCATGCCAAAACCAAGTAAATAAGTTTCTAATCTGCGAAAAATATGACGGTTTCAAAAAACTTCTATATCCAAACTTGATGTTTCAATAAATGCTATCTGATAGACAGGACTATAGCTAATCAAAAAACATATTCGCATCATAGCAAGGAAATACAGGAAATGACGCAATCTAATACAAACCAAACGCATTCCGAGGCAATTCCGCGCTATGCCCAAACCGTGATTATTGGCGGTGGGTCTGTTGGCTGTTCTATTGCATGGCATCTGGCCAAAGACGGCATGACAGATGTGGTATTGCTTGAAAAGAATGAACTTACCTCTGGCTCAACATGGCATGCTGCTGGGAATTGTCCGAATTTTGTAGGCTCATGGACAGTAATGAAGATGCAACATTATTCCACCGAGCTATATCGCAAGCTTGGCGATCTAACCAATTATCCGATGAATTATCATGTTACTGGCTCTGTTAGGCTAGCCCATTCCCGCCAACGGATGGAAGAGTTTGAGCATGTTCGCTCAATGGCAAAACAGATGGGGTTTTCGTTGGAAATGATGTCACATCAGGATATGAAACAGGCATATCCCTTTCTTGAAACCCATGAGCTAGAGGGCGGGCTATGGGATAGCACTGATGGGGATATTGACCCTGCCCAATTATCTCAGGCTTTTGCTGCAGGAGCGCGCGCTCTAGGCGCAAAAATTATTCGGTTCTGCCCTGTTACTGATGTGGTTCGTGATGATGCAAAAGATGAATGGTGTCTGAAAACCCCAAAAGGCGATATTAGATGCCAATATGTTGTTAATGCCGCAGGCTATCGCGCCGCAGAGCTTGGAAAAATGTTTGGCCGTGATGTGCCATGCATCTCGCTAGCTCACCAATATCTGATCACTGAATCTATTGATGAGCTGACACAGCTGGATAAAAAATTGCCGCTTTTGCGTGATCCTGACAGCTCATATTATTTGCGGCAGGAAAAAGACGGTCTGTTGCTTGGCCCTTACGAAAAAAACTGCAAAGCCCATTGGGTGAGCGCAGATGATCCTATGCCTGAAGATTTTTCGTTCCAGCTTTATCCTGATGATTTGGAACGTCTAGAATGGTATATTGAAGATGCATGCGCACGTGTTCCCCTGCTAGGCACAGCAGGCATTACCCGTGTTGTCAATGGACCTATTCCTTACACGCCAGATGGCTTGCCATTGATAGGCCCTATGCCAGGCGTGAAAAATGCGTTTGAGGCATGTGTATTTACCTTTGGCATTATTCAAGCAGGTGGTGCAGGCAAGCTAATGTCTGAATGGATTTTGGAAGGCGAGACTGAGACTGATAGCTGGGCAGTTGACCCAAGGCGATTTACAGATCACGTCGATTCTGTCTATACCCACGCCAAAGCAATAGAAGTCTATTCTCATGAATATGCCATTCACTACCCACATATGCAGTGGCCTGCTGGCAGAGATGCAAAAATAGGCGCATTGCATGACTGGCATGTTGAACATGGCGCAGCAATGGCAAGCTATGGCGGCTGGGAACGCGCTGACTACTATCCTCCGACCCCGTCATCAGAGCAAATATCAAATTATGACAGACCACCTTTCTTTGATATTGTGGGGGCTGAATGTGCCCATGTGCGCGAGCATGTCGGGATGCTGGATTTGCCAGGCTTCTCACGATATGACGTTTCAGGCAATGGCGCGGCAGCCTTTCTTGATAGGCTAATGACCAACAAGCTGCCTGCGATTGGCAGGACAGGACTAGCCTATTTTGCGTCTGAGAAGGGCAAAATCTTATCAGAACTCTCAATCACCCGTTTTGATGAAAACCATTTCTGGCTTATCGCTGGTGCAGGGGCATATTGGCATGACAGAGATGTTCTAAATGCGCATTTGCCTGATGATGGCAGTGTCACAATTACAGACCAAACACGCGCCTATTCAACATTACTTATAACAGGACCTAAATCACGGCAATTATTAACATCTATCTGTGATACTGATTTCAGTTCAGACAATTTTGGCTGGCTCACCCACCAAAAAATTGAAATTTCAGGATGTATAATTGATGCTATTCGGGTGTCATTTACAGGCGAGCTTGGCTGGGAGCTTCATATCCCCTATCAACATAGCCGCACTGTGTTTGATACCTTATTATCTGCTGGTAATCAGGTAAATCTGAAACCATTTGGTATGCAGGCGCTTGATTCTATGCGGCTAGAAAAGGGCTATCGGTCTTGGAAAGGCGATCTGACCTCAGATTACTCAATGTTTGATGCAGGGCTAGCACGTTGGGTACATTTCTCAAAAGCTGATTTTATCGGCAGAGACGCACTTTTGGCGCTCAAAGATAAACCGCGCCGCCAATTTGTGAGCCTGAGCATAGATGACCCTGATGATAATGTTCCCTTCGGCGATGCGATTTACCTATCCTCTGTTAGGCAGGGCGATGAGAATTGTGGGCTAGTGCTTTCTGCAGGCTATGGACACCGTACTGGAAAATCACTTGCGCTAGCTGTTTTAGATGCAGATGCCGATGGTGAGGTTGGTACCCCCTATAATGTGTGTGTTCTAGGCAGAAACCGCACGGCAAACATTATTGCTGGGACTGAACATAATGCAGATAGTTATGATCCGTCCAATCATCTGCTGAAGGCGTAAAAGATGGCTAACATCTCTCTTCCCTCGCATGCATCAGCTGTAATTATTGGCGGCGGTGTTATTGGCTGTTCAGTTGCCTATCACCTTGCTGAGCTTGGCTGGACAGATATTGTACTTTTGGAACGAAAACAGCTCACAAGTGGTACCACATGGCATGCAGCTGGCCTGATTGCGCAGTTACGTGCCACCCAAAACATGACACGGCTGGCAAAATATTCGCAAGAATTATATGCCAATCTAGAAGCCAAAACAGGGGTTGCAACAGGCTTTAAGCAGAATGGCTCTATCACAGTTGCGCTGACAGAGGCACGGCTAGAAGAATTACGCAGAGGTGCGGCAATGGCGCGCGCCTTTGGGGTTGAGATTGACGAAATTTCAGCATCAGAAATTGTTCGTAAATATGCAGGGCTTAATGTATCTGATGTCAAAGGCGGTGTCTATCTGGCCAAAGATGGACAAGCAGACCCTGTTAATATCACCCAAGCCTTAGCAAAGGGCGCTCGTGCAATGGGCGCAACCATCATTGAAGGCGTCACGGTTACAGATATTCTATCAGAAAATGGACAAGTTCAGGGCGTAACAACCCCTTTTGGCACCATAAAAGCAGACTATGTGGTAAATTGCGGCGGTATGTGGGCGCGTCAGATAGGACAGATGGCAGGCGTATCTGTGCCGCTTCATGCGTGTGAGCATTTTTATATTGTTACTGAACAAATTGATGGACTTGAGCGGAATTTACCTGTACTTCGCGTGCCAGATGAATGTGCTTATTATAAAGAAGATGCTGGCAAAATTTTGCTTGGTGCGTTTGAACCTGTAGCCAAGCCATGGGGGGGTGATGGGATTCCAGATGAGTTTGAATTTACAACCTTGCCAGATGATTTTGAACATTTCGAACCTATTTTAGAACGTGCAGTACATCGCCTGCCAGTGCTTGAACAAGCAGGTATCCAGACCTTTTTCAATGGGCCTGAAAGCTTTACGCCAGATGATCGCTATATGCTAGGTGAAGCTCCTGAATTAAAGCGGTTTTTTGTGGCGGCAGGGTTTAATTCAGTTGGCATTCAATCTGCTGGTGGCGCAGGAATGGCGCTTGCACAATGGATGGATAACGGCCGCCCTCAAATGGATATTTGGGATGTGGATATTCGGCGTGTTCACCCCTTCCAAAGCAATCGGCATTATCTGTCAGAACGAGTAAGCGAGACGTTAGGGCTGTTATATGCAGATCATTTCCCCTATCGCCAATTCGCTACCTCAAGAGGCATACGCAAAACCCCATTACATAACAGGCTGGCGGAACATGGCGCCTGTTTTGGTGAGCTTTTTGGCTGGGAGCGTGCTAACTGGTTTCTGCCCAAAGATCAGCTAGATAAAGGGATTGCGCCAGCCTATGAATATAGCTGGAAACGCCAGAACTGGTTTGACTATGCGCAACAAGAACATCTTAGCGTCCGCAATCAAGCTGGCCTGTTTGATTTATCTACCTTTGGCAAAATTACGCTTGTGGGCAAAGATGCAGAAGCCGTATTGCAACTTATTTGTGCCAATGATGTCGCGGTTGAGATTGGCAAAATTGTCTATACGCAATGGCTGAATGAGGCGGGCGGGATTGAGGCTGATGTTACAGTCACACGGCTGGCAGAAGATAAATATCTCATCGTAACCCCTGCGGCGACCATCAGACGCGAATTAAGCTGGCTAAAACGCCATATTCCAGAAGATGCGCATTGCTTTGCCCTAGATACCACCATATCAGAAGCTGTAATTGCGGTGATGGGACCTCGTGCCAGAGATATATTACAGCCGCTTATTGACCAGTCACTTGCACATGCTGATTTCGGGTTTGGCACGGCTCAAACCATTCATATTGGACAGGCTATGGCCAGAGCGCATCGGGTGTCTTATGTTGGCGAGCTTGGCTGGGAGATTTATGTCAGCTCAGAAATGGCTGAACATGTATTTGATGCTATCCATCTTTCAGGCCAGTCCCATAATATGGCGCTGTGTGGTATGCATGTGCTAGATAGTTGCCGCATTGAAAAAGCCTTTCGGCATTTTGGGCATGATATATCAGATGAAGATCATGTGCTTGAGGCAGGGCTTGGTTTTGCTGTAAAGACAGACAAGCAAGCATCTAAATTTGGTGATTTTATTGGTCGAGGCGCCGTGCTTCAGAAACAGCAAAATGGGTTGGAAAAACGGCTTGTCCAGTTCAAGCTATCAGATCCAGAAATGCTATTATATCATAATGAGCCTATCATCAGAGATGGCCATATTGTGGGCTATCTGACTTCTGGCAATTACGGCCATTATCTAGGCGGTGCGATTGGGCTTGGCTATGTGCCATGCAGTGCAGAAGAAAGCGCTAGTGACATATTGGCATCAACTTATCATATTGATGTTGCTGGTAATATTATCTCAGCTGAAGCTAGCCTAAAGCCGCTTTATGACCCACGATCTGAACGCACAAAATTATAGGGCGCTAGTGTGCAGCCATTATAGATGCAAGCGCAATTGAGGCAAGCCGCGCCTGCGGGGGGTCTGCGCGTGATGTAAGCAGAATAGGCAATTTACCGCCAAGAACAACTCCTGCTGCACATCCGCCCCCAACATATACAAGCGCTTTATATAAAATGTTGCCTGACACAATTTCTGGCACTAACAGCCCGTTGGCGCGCCCTGCCACCAAACTATCTGACATCCCCTTAATCGCAACTGAGGCTTCAGATAAGGCCAAATCAAATGATAGCGGTCCTTCAATATCTGCGTCTGCAATATGCTGTTGCCCCCATCTGGCTATCGCATCTGCGTCTATTGAGGCGGGCATTGAGGCAATGGGTGTTTCTGTTGCACTTAGCACAGCCAGCTTTGGTCTTGATATGCCTAATGCCTTAGCTATCAATGTCATTTGAATAAGAGATTGCTCTTTTGTTTTCTGGTCAGGGGCAACATTCACAGCCGCATCTGAAACCATCACAGGCGTGCCGCCATCAGGCGGAAAAATAGCAAATATATGCACAAGCCTATTGCCAATGCGCACCCCTACTGACTTATCAAGCAATGCCCCCATAAATATATCAGTATGAAGCTGCCCTTTCATCACAGCGCCAATCTGGCCTGAATTAGCGATATCATCTTTGAGATATTGAGCCGCTATTTCTGCTGCGCCTCTCTCACCTTCTGCCGAAATAATCATATCATCTGTTAATGACCAGCCAAGTATGTCAGCCTCGCGATGAATATCTGCGACATTGCCAACAAGAAGCGGATGGGCAATTTGTGCTTGAAACGCCTGAAAGGCGGATTGCATGGGCAAGCTGGCACCAGCCCCCACAACAAGCAATGTTTTTGCCCCTGCTGTCTGTGCCGCCTCTAGCAAAGAAGAAGGGCATGAAGCCCAGTCACGAGATATAAATCCGTCTTGTGCCATCATGCCCTCAATATGTGTGTTTGGTGTTATGCCACTACCTGTGGACGGAAATCAGATGCATCAATACCAGCAACCTTCACTGGCTTTTTCATCGCATCCCGTCTAAATGGCTCACCTAATTCCTGATTAAGCACTACTTCGATAAAGGTGGTTTGGTTATCTTTCATCTGGGCAGATATTGCTTTATCTAGCTCGGCTGATAATGCATCCATAGTAGAGACCTGAACCCCTTTAAGCCCACATTTCTCTGCTATACCTGCATATGAGACGTCTAAATCAAGCTCGGTGCCAACGAAATTATCATCAAACCATAAGGTAGTATTCCGCTTTTCAGCGCCCCATTGATAATTTCTGAAAATTACCATGGTGATAGCAGGCCATTCTGCTCTACCAACCGAAACCATCTCATTCATTGAAATACCAAAGGCGCCGTCACCAGCAAAGCCCACAACAGGCACGTCAGGCTTTGCGATTTTAGCGCCAGCAATGGCAGGAAAGCCATAACCGCATGGCCCAAACAGACCTGGCGCTAGATATTTACGCCCTTCTTCAAACGTAGGATAGGCATTGCCAATTGCGCAATTATTACCAATGTCTGAGCTGATGATAGCTTCTTTTGGCAATACAGAGGTAATGGCACGCCATGCCATACGTGGGCTCATCTTTTCTGGCTCTCTGGTGCGCGCACGCTCATTCCATGTTGTACCAGGATCATCATCTTCATGGTTTAGCGAAGTTAGTTCCTGCGCCCATGATGATTTAGTCTGCGCAATAAGCGATGTACGCTCAGAACGTCCAGCATCACCAGCATTTGCGGCTAGCTTTTCATTTATTGCACTAGCAACTTTTTTGGCGTCACCCACAATACCAACCGCAACAGGTTTTGTAAGACCAATTCTGTCAGGGTTAATATCAACCTGAATCAGCTTGGCATTTTGTGGCCAGTAATCAATGCCATAGCCTGGCAATGTTGAAAACGGATTTAGCCGTGTGCCAAGTGCCAGCACCACATCTGCTTTTGAAATAAGTTCCATCGCAGCTTTTGAGCCATTATAGCCAAGAGGTCCTGCAAATAGCGGATGAGAACCAGGAAATGCGTCATTATGCTGATAATTACAACATACAGGCGCATCAAGCCGTTCTGCCAGTGCCATCGCTTCTGGAATAGCGCTTCCGATGACAACACCAGCACCGTTCAAAATTACGGGGAATTTCGCTCCAGACAGCAATTTTGCAGCCTCGCTAATCGCATCTTCACCCCCTGATGGACGCTCAAAATCCATCATCTCAGGCAGTGTAATATCAATGACTTGTGTCCAATAATCACGAGGCACATTGATCTGGCAGGGCGCGCTTAGGCGTTTTGCCTGAGTGATAACACGATTTAGCACTTCAGCTATTCGAGAGGGATCTCGCACTTCTTCTTGATAGGCAACCATATCTTTGAAAAGCGCCATTTGCTCAACCTCTTGGAAGCCGCCCTGACCAATTGTCTTATTGGCTGCTTGCGGTGTAACCAGCAATAATGGGGTATGATTCCAATAGGCTGTTTTGACAGGTGTCACAAAATTTGTAATGCCTGGTCCATTTTGGGCAACCATCATGCATAGCTTGCCAGATGCACGTGTATAACCATCTGCCATCATGCCTGCATTACATTCATGCGCCGCATCCCAAAAGGTAATGCCTGCTTCAGGAAACAAATCAGAGATAGGCATCATCGCAGAACCAATAATCCCGAAGGCATGTTCTACCCCATGTCGTTGAAGCACTTTGATAAAGGCTTCTTCTGTTGTCATTTTCATATCAATCTATCCCCTGTTAACAAGCGCGAAAATTTATATTTTGAAGAATTTGTCTCACTCTTATACTGAAAAACCCATCTAAAAATCAAAGAAATTCCAATGCAAGCAGACAGGATTTTCACCAGATTGTGAAAAGCTAGCCACCGCACTCATCAAACGCTAGGAAATTCAGCATCATGCACACTGCATATACCCAGAATATCAAAACATTTGCGTAAATGATAATTGGTGAAAACCGACAGAATTTACCATTAAACTGACGGTTTAAGGGTACAGATTTGCAACTTGTGGAATTGTGATTGACAAGCGCTATTAAAGTAAGACAGTTTCAGGCAATAATAATGATGCAATAGTTCGTTTTTGTTTCAACTCTGCTAGGGAGGTAGACATGCCTTTTGATGTCAATTCACTTGAAAATCACTGGATGCCGTTTTCGGCAAATAGAGATTTCAAAGCTAATCCACGTCTGGTGGTAAAATCAGATGGTATGTATTGCTGGGATTATAAGGGCGGCAAATTGATTGATGGCTCTTCTGGCCTGTTTTGTACACCAGCAGGGCATGGCAGAAAAGAAATAGCAGAAGCTGTGTATAAACAGATGCTTGAAAATGATTATACGCCTCATTTCCAGCTAGGTCATCCAGGCTCATTTGAGCTGGCAGAGCGTGTATCACGGCTATTGCCTGAGCCTATGAACCATGTATTTTTCGTGAATTCAGGTTCTGAATCAGTCGAGACAGCCATGAAGATCGTAATGGCCTATCATCGTGCAACAGGCAATAGCCAACGTTTGCGCTTTGTTAGCAGAGAGCGCGCCTATCATGGGGTTAATATGGGCGGTGTATCACTTGCTGGCATGGTCAAGAACAGAGAAACCTTCCCTGTTACCTTGCCAAATATTGTTACAATGCGTCACACCCTTACCCCTGAGCAAGCCTTTACAAAAGGTCAACCTGAAACAGGGGCTGAGTTAGCAGAAGATTTAGCGCGCATTTGTGAGACCTATGGCGGGTCAACTATTGCCGCTGTATTTGTTGAACCTATTGCAGGCTCAACAGGTACAATTGTACCGCCAATAGGCTATCTGAAACGGCTTCGTGAAATTTGTGATGAGCATGATATTTTGCTGGTATTTGATGAGGTGATTACTGGCTTTGGCAGAACAGGTAAGCCTTTTGCCTCAGAAACATTCGGCGTAACGCCCGATATCATCACAATGGCTAAAGCATTAACCAATGGCGCTATTCCAATGGGCGCAGTAGCTGTCAAAGATGAGATTTATGAGACAGTAACAAATGCATCCCCTGAGAATGCGATTGAATTTTTTCACGGCTACACCTATTCAGCGCACCCTGCAGCCTGCGCAGCTGGTATCGCCACTCAGAAAATCTATCAAGAGGAAGGATTATTTGAACGCGCAGCCAATATGTCAGAATATTTCCTTGATGCTGTCTGGTCGCTGAAAGATCACGAGCTGGTTGGCGATCTGAGAGGATATGGCATGATGGCGGGTGTTGAGATTAAACATGATGGCGCGGCTGGCCGCAGAGGCACACAGCTTCAAAAAGATATGTTCTGGAATGGCCTTCATGTAAAATTCACGGGCGATAATGCTATTTTAGCCCCTGCCTTTGTCGCTGAGAAAATTCATATTGATGAAATCATCGACAGATTCAGAAAGACGCTAGATCAACATCTATAAGGGGCATCGGCATATCGTTGGTAAGTATCGCTACTTTAATTAGTAGCGCTTCAGAATATTAGCTGTATCGTGGTCAATATGTCAGAATTGGCAATCGCCTGCCAACGCTTCCAAGCGCACAAACCTGCCTATTTTCCTCTGGATTTTTGAGCCAAATTCCCTCTGCCATGTCATCGCTATAATAACGCCCTTATCAAACAAAGCTGATAAGGGCGGATATATCCAGAATTAAATGTGGATTACAGCATATGTTAATTATGCCCGTAATAAAAGCCGACTACATGTTCAGCTTCAGCAAAAAACAACCATCTTTCTACTAGCAACCCAAGCAAATGGGCAAGTGATGCAGCTCCTACCAGAAACAGCCCAAGCGTCAGATTTCCAGCAGAAAGCCCAATCAGTGCAACAGGCAAAATACCGCCAATAATAATGGCAATTTGACGCAACCGCCGCGCATGTTTTCGACCGATAGAAAACATCATTTCTTTCATCAGATAATTCTTTGTCATGTGCGGGCGTTCCAGAAGTTTGATTTCTGCAAATTCTGTCAGGCCAGTTGCTGTTTTCATCGAGCTACCTGCAGTGCCGCCACGTTGTGTTTTATCTGCTCGAAGCCACCATGCCAGCTTAATCACCCAAGCCAGAACAATCGCTGTTAGCACAAATGGTGAAAGCCCTGCCTGAGGCATAAACATAAGCAAAAGCGCACCACCGCTAGATAGCGCAAAGCCAAGATAGCTGAGTGGTGTCAACACGGTATGCCAGCGCGGTACAGGCCGAAGTTGGGCATAAATCATCGCAGTCGCAAATACGGTAGAGGCGGCAAATATCGCAATTAGAGCGCTCAACCAAATGATAAGGGTGCTATGGATCATCAGAAAATAAAGCCAGATAAAAAACAGCCCAAGCGTTACCATCGCCAGCACACCCTCACGAGATAGCCATGAGCTTTGCCATTGGCTGAGGGCACGCCATGCACGCTGCGGATTACCCAAATGAAGAAGGCTAGAAAACAGTCCAGCAGATGCAAGGATGATTGCCAGAAGTGAGGCTAGTATAAAAACAGCTGAAACACTGGCAGGGCTAATCGTAAGCATTAGGCTTATCACGAACATCAGACCAAAGCCTGCACCTGAGCTGGTAGTAAAAAAGATAATTGATTTTGCTGGATGCATCTTAACGACCCTTTAGTATCACAGCGCGTCTAGCGCCTGATCAAGCCAGCCCAGAAAGCCTTTTGGCTTTTGCTGTTCTGCCAGTTTGATCAAATCTGTTTCAGTTGTGTCTGCATTTGCCGAATAATGGGTTTTCTTGCGTGGCGGCAGATATTTATTTACCGGCTTATTTTGTTGCTCTGGCATTAAATCAAAGCCGCCTCTAAGCGTTACCATTTTAGATACGTCCGATTCTGGATCGCCCAAATCACCAAAGTGGCGTGCATTCGCAGGACAGGTTCTAACACAGGCAGGCTCTCTATCTTCTTCTGGCAAATGCTCATTATAGATGCGGTCAACACATAAGGTGCATTTTTTCATTACACCTGCCGCTTCATCCATCTCGCGGGCGCCATAAGCACATGCCCACGCACAAAGCCCGCACCCGATACACTGATCTTCATCCACCAGCACAATACCATCTTCAGTACGCTTATAAGATGCCCCTGTCGGACAAACCGTTACACATGGCGCATCTTCACAATGCAAGCAAGATTTTGGAAAATGCACAATCTGAGCATGTTGCGGCTGTGGCGCGGTCTTGTCTTTGTTGAACGGGATAGCTTCAAAGCTATGAATCCTGTTAAGCCATGAGCCAGATGGCTCTGCACCATAGGCATCCTGATCAGATAGTGCCGCCCCATAACCCGCAGTATTCCATTCCTTGCAATTTACCGCACAGGCATGACATCCGACACAAATATCAAGGTCAATCACAAGCCCTAATTTTTTGTCTGTATGTGTTGGTAATTGTGTCATTTTGACCACTCCTGACCATATCTAACCTCAGCATCTGCAGGCAATCCCTGATTATCTTGCTGATCAAAATCAGGCTGTGACTGGCCATCAGCTGATTCTGCCTTTTCAATATTAACCCGAAGGTCATACCATGCCGCTTGCCCTGTAATTGGATCAGAATTAGACCAGCGCAGGCCATCTTCACTACCTGGCAATAATTCATGGATAAGATGATTTAGCAAAAACCCTTTGGTCGCTTCAGGTGCATGTGCAGATAGTGCCCATGCCCCTTTGCGCTTGCCAATCGCGTTCCATGTCCAGATTGTCTGTCCATTTACAGCATCTGTCCGCTTCATCTGTACTTTTATCTTGCCATGATGAGATGACACCCACACCCAGTCATCATCAACTAGCCCCAGCGCATCACAAATAGGTCCTGGCACATAAAGCGGGTTGGAGGTATGTATCTGACGCAACCACGCATTTTGTGAGCCCCAGCTATGATACATCGCTGCAGGACGCTGCGTGATGGCATGATAGGGATAATCTGTCTCATCTGCCAACAAGTCACCTTCAAACGGTGCATACCAGTTTGGCAAGGGGTCAAAGCAATCAAGAATACGCTGACGCAGATGGTTTGGCGGTTGCATCTTGCCATGCCCTTGAGCGGCCAGCCTGAATTTTGCAAGCGGCTCAAGCCAAAGCTGGAAGGTAACTGGTTGAGGGCTGTCATAAAACCCCATCTCAACTGCCCAATCTTGATAAGCCTGATTAGCATGTTTGTAAAATCGTGCTTCTTCAGGGATTTCTTCCATCCAGAAACCACCATTATCAATATAGGCTTGAAGTTGGTTCGGATTTGGCTCACCTCTGCCAGATTTCGTGCCATCCGCCCCTCTAAACCCTGCCAGCGGCCCAATACCAGGCTTGCGCTGATGGTTTATGATATAATCAGCATAATCTGCATATAAGGGCGCCCCCTGCTCATCAACCATGCCATTCAAACCAAGCTTGGCGCCTATTGCCAGCAGAACAGACTGAAACCCTCTTACGTCTCTGTCAGCCTCTAGCACAGGCCAGCGAATTGAATCAGCAACCGCATCAGCTTCACAAATAGGCCTGTCTAGCAAGCTGATACAGTCATGACGTTCAAGATAGGTGGTATCTGGCAAGATTAAATCTGCAAATGCGACCATTTCAGATGAATAGGCATCTGAATAAATAATTTTCGGGATGACATAATCGCCTGCATCATTTTTTGCAGTCAGCATATCCATTACACCACGCGAATTCATTGATGAATTCCATGACATATTGGCCATATACATAAACAGCACATCCACAGGATAGGGATCACCTGCAAAGGCGTTTGAAATCACCATATGCATCAGCCCATGCGCTGAGAACGGTGCTTCCCAACTATAGGCTTTATCTATACGAAGCGGGTTACCAGCATCATCAACCAGCAACTGTTCAGGATCATGTAGATAGCCTAGCGGCGGGCCTGAAAGCGGATTGCCAGCACCAGCAGGCTTGCCAGGGGCAGGATGCGCAGAGGATGGTTTTGGATAGGTTGGCTTAAACCTAAACCCGCCAGGACATTCAACAGACCCAAGCAAAATTTGCAGCAAATGTATCGCGCGGCAGGTTTGAAACCCATTAGAATGGGCAGAAATACCGCGCATCGCATGCATGGATACAGGACGCCCTATGATGGTATCATGGGTCTGGCCTTTCATATCAGTCCATGTGCGCTTAAGGATAATTTCTTCTTTAAAGGCTGTGTGGGCTAGCTGGTCTGCGATATGTCTTATTTGTTCAGCAGGCACGCCTGTTTTTTCAGCCACATTATCGGGGGCAAAGCTATCATCTGAGTATTTTTCAGCTAGAAGCTGGAACACTGGCACAGCCTTAACACCGCCGCCAAGATCATATTCGCCCTGCATGGCTGGCTTAATGTCTTTGGCATTGGCGCTCACGGGTTTATTTTTCTTACGATCCCAAATAAGCGGCTCGCCCTTTTTATCGCGTGCAAACAAACCGTCATCAGCCCCGCCCGGATTCCGAATGACCAACCATGGGGCGTTGGTATAGCGAATAAGATAATCAATATCCACTCTGCCTGCCGCAATCAGCTGATGGATCAGCGACATAACGAACAGACCATCTGTTCCTGGCTTTATGCCAACCCATTCATCAGCAATTGCATTATAGCCTGTGCGTACGGGATTAACCGCAATGGTTTTTACATTACGTTCTTTAAGCCGTGACAGCCCCATTTTAATAGGGTTTGAATCATGATCTTCAGCCACACCGAAAATCAAAAATAGCTTGGTGCGCTCCCAGTCTGGTGAACCAAACTCCCAGAATGCGCCCCCCATTGTATAAATCCCTGCCGCCGCCATATTCACAGAACAGAACCCGCCATGCGCCGCAAAATTCTGTGTACCGAATTGTTGTGCCCACCAGCCTGTTAGCCCTTGCGATTGATCTCTGCCCGTAAAAAAGGCCAGCTTTTCAGGGTTGTTTTTATAAATAGGTGCTAGCCAGTCAACCGCCATATCAAGCGCTTCATCCCAACTAATAGGCTCAAACTTGCCTTCTCCGCGCTCACCAACGCGCTTTAAGGGTTGAGACAGGCGTGAGGGCGCATAATGCTGCATAATCCCTGCACTGCCTTTGGCACATAGCACACCTTGATTTACAGGATGGTCTCTATTGCCCTCAATATAGCGAATTTTTCCATCTTTAAGATGCACATTGATACCGCAACGACACGCACACATATAACAGGTGGTTTTGCGGATTTCATCAGACACGGCAGGAGATGTATCAAGGATATGACGGCTCATAGCACCAACTCTTTTACAATAGCTTCTTCACCAAGACACTAGACACAGCAAGGCCACAAATCAAATATTGATTGCGAAAAACAGCTAGTTTTTTATTGCTAATTCTATCAGGCTATTGCGCAGATGATTTTTTATATTCTGCTCGCAAATTGATGATATTGGCTAGCAGCACTATTCCCGCACCTAAAAATACCAGCGCTTCTAGCGGTTCTTGATACATAAAATACCCAACCACCGTAATCAAAGGCAAACGCAGAAATTCAAGCGGTGTAACAACTGTAGCAGGCGCACATTGCAAGGCAGAGGTAATGCAAAAATGCGCCATCAACCCGCACATACCAATCACCAGCACCCACAATATTTCACTGCCATAGGGAACATCTATCTGCCCATCATAGCCAGCACACACAATGCCAAAAATTGCTTGCAAAATTGTCAGCCAGAATAAAATGGAAGTTGTTGATTCTGTTCTGGTCAGCAATTTGGTACATAACGCCGCCCCTGCAAAACCAACTGCACAAAGCGCGGCGGCAATCAACGCAACATCTACTGAGCTAAGATCTGGCCTGGCAACAAGCAAAATGCCAAAAAAACCAAGAGATGCTGCCATAATTCGGCTTGTTGTGAGCTGTTCTTTCAGCACAAAGGGCGCCAAAATCGCTACCCAAAGCGGGGTTGAAAATTCAAAGGCAAATAGCTGTGATAACGGAATATATAAAATCGCATAAAACCATAAATTCTGGCCTGCAAAATGAAACATATTGCGCACAATATGAAGACCAAGCCGTTCGCGTCTTATCTCGCCAAGCGTACCTGCCATTTTTGCGATTACCAACACTAGCACAATGCCAAATAACGAGCGATAAGTCATAATCTCAAACGTATCAAGCTTATCTTCAAGCGCTCTGCCAGAAATCGCCATTAAGGTGAAGGAAATCATCGCACCAACCATGAAAATAGTGGCGCGAATTGGCGGAGATATAGACCCTAGCATCATTGGCTACCCCCCTGTCCAAATGACCCGCTATATAGCAAAGACAATAAAGACAGTAACACAACACCCATCAAACACATTGCCATAGCCAAATTGATAATACGGGTGGTGCGGCGTGATAAATTAAGCTGGTTCAACTTCACCCCTGCAAATAGCCAGATGAGATGCAACGGAATCCAAACAGCATTCATAATCGCAAATTTAATCGCAATTTCAGTGCCCAAAGATAATTGTTCAAACTTGAAACCAGTAAATAACGCCGTATTCACCGCATAGGCTTTAGGATTGATGAATTGCAGAAACACGCCCGAAAACATGGCAGGTGGCTTGGCTGATTTGATAAAGGCGATATCTGCCCCTGCAAGTGCAATACGTCCAGCCAGATAGACTAGATAACCAGTGGATAACACAATCAACACTTCTCGCAAAATAGGCGCTGAAAACATGATGGTCGCTAGCCCTGACACTACTGCGATACACACCAGATTATTGCCTGCCCATAAGCCTGTCACATAGGAAAAGCCATATCTGTAGCCAAAGGCAGAGCCAACGCCAGCTGTAGATAACACACCAGGACCTGGCGTTATGATTAACAAAAACACAGCAAGAGCAAAGGACAGCATAATCACGCCCATCATCAATCAAAAAACTAGAATATCGAAACTAAGAGATGCGTTTCAAGCCCCTACTTTAGACCAGAAAGGATGAATTACAACTGAAAAAGGAAGGTGATATCGCCAATCTCAGAGATTTAGGCTTTTTGAAAAATAAATGCGTTGATAGCCATCTTCTTGCTTTTGCGCTGTTTGCGCAAAGCCAAGCGAGCTATACCAGCTAATATTTTTCACCATCACGATGTTGGTATATAGCTGATATCGTTCAGCCCGCACTGACAGCCAGCGCTCTATCCAGCTAATAAATAATCGTCCTAGCCCCCTGCCAGCATAGTTTGGATCAATCGCAATATTATCTAGCCAATATTCATCTCGTGCATCTTTGATGATGACGGCATAGCCTGCTAGCCTGCCCGCTTCGCTGATCACAAACACATCATCTTTGAGAATATGGCCTGCATAATCTGCCAGCATCGGGGCTGGCGGCCTGTCCATCACAGGCAGATATTGCTGATAAGCCAGTTGGGCAATCTCAGCCAGCCTGTCGGCATCTTCTAAAATTGCCGAACGAATAGTATGCTCATCGCGTACCATAGCGCCCCCTACTGGCTACATGCAAAATCATCAATTTTATGCAATAACGGCCGTGTTAGCGAGGTCAGACTAGTTTTTGGCCGATTATCCGCCCCATAATTATCAGGCGCAAGATAGCGCTCAAAACAGCTTTTGAGGGCTGGCCATTCTGCATCTATTGCCGCAAACCATGCCGTATCCCGATTGCGGCCTTTATAAATAAGATGTTGCCTGAACACACCTTCATAAGACAGCCCAAGACGCTGGGCGGCAATCCGTGATTTCGTATTTAATGCATTACATTTCCATTCATATCGCCGATAGCCAGCCTCAAACGCCCATTTCATCATAAGATACATTGCTTCACTGCCCAAAATTGTATTTTGCATTAGTGGCGAGAAATGAATATGCCCAACCTCTATTGAGCCATGTTCAGGGGTAATACGCAAAAAGCTAGCAAGCCCTACTGGGCGGCTATGCGCTAAATCTATAATTGTGAAAAATACAGGATCAGCCGTCCCCTCAAACGAAGATAGCCAGATGCTGAACGCATCAATATTATCAAAGGGGCCATAGGGAAGATAGCTCCAATTTGCGCCGCTAACATCCTGTTGAAAGGCATCAAAAAGCGGGTCTGCATGACGCGCAACACATAGCGGCTCAAGACTGGTAACTCTTCCATCAAGCCTGATATTTTGCGGCAAGGCTGGCGGCACAATTTTATCTAGTTCTGTGCCTAGATTCATAAAACCCCCTACCTATTCTGGTCTAGATGAATGGGATATCTCTGGCGTAGCACACTATCTAGCTGTTCAGAAATATGGGGCGGTGGCGGGCTTGCCAAAATCTGATCTTTTCGTGCTGTTGCCTGTTCCAGCAAATTGGGACGCCCTTTTTCTTCCCATTCTTTAGGCGAAGACCTGTCGCTAATTTCAGGATAGACATATTCCGTTTCCATCAGCGAGATCGTCTGATTATGGCCAAGATAGTGACCTGGCCCATCAATACAGACATCTTTTAGAACTGAAATATCCAATGCTTCAGGGGTAACCTCAATGCCACGTACACACCGCATTGCCTGTCCAAGCATGTCATTATCAATAATCAGACTTTCAAGACAAAACCCCATAAGCGATGCATGCATACCAGCAGATTCATATACCATATTCAGCCCTGCCAGCCCTGCCATCACATTTGAAATGCCTTTTTCATATCCAGATTGGGCATCAGGCATTTTTGCATCTGCCATGCCAGCCGCCGAGCCAGATGGCAGGCCAAAATGATTTAGCATCTGCGCACATGCCGCTGTTAGCAATGCCTGCTCGCCAGAACCGCCAGACATTGCACCTGTACGCAAATCAGACACAAATGGCCATGCGCCCGCGATAAATGGATGCTCAGGCGACATCGCCTTTACATATACCAGCCCTGCCAGCACTTCAGCGACCGCCTGTGCCACCGCACCAGCGATTGATGCAGGGGCAGTGGCGCCAGCCTGTCCTGCAGATAATAACAATACAGGCATGCCAGCCCGCACAGCCTCTTCCATAACAAGACAGGATTCAGTCGCAAAACGCAATGGCGGCACCACAAAACAATTACTGTTTGATACAAATGGACGGGCTCGCCACGCCGCCTCACCCCCTGCAATATCATGAAGCATAGAGATGATGTTTGGCATAAATTCAGCTTCTGTAAAGCTGGTGCCAACATGTTTGCGTGTGCCTTTCACAGCCGCATAAACTGTATTCAAATCCATTTCTGCGGGGTCAAGAATATCTCTGGCAACCATAGGACGTTGAAAAAAATGAATATTATCCATCTTCTCTACTATCCGCGCCGCATCATAAATATCCTGAAGATAGGATTCGCGATAACAATTTGCCGCTACATCAACCACATGAACAGCCGCCCCTGCTGTCCCAAAATGAACCTTGCTATCAGATAGATGCAGATCATATTTCGGGTCTTGGGCATATAGCACAGTATGTGCTGATACTGTTTCAAGGGTTTGGGCTATCAGATGGCGCGGAAACCGCACACGCCCATCATCGCCATAAATTGCGCCTGCCGAACACATATATTCTACCCCTGAAGGCGGCGCCTGAGACAGGCCAATCTCATCTAGGATTTGATAAATAGTCTGTTCAATCGCTGCAATCGCCGCACTATCTAATGGTTGGTATTTACCGCCCTGCATGCCTGCATGAATTGGGCGTTTATCATCAGCTAGCGGCATACTCCGCATCTGGCGTCTAGCAAGACGCCCACCCCCCCTGCGGCTAGCAGTAGATATTGACGTTGCTCCCATGGCGCACCTCTGGCTATTTACTGAAAAAACTTCATCATACCTTTTCAATCAGGTCAAACTTTTCTTGCTTGCCCCAAAAGGCCGCCATTCGATTTATAGAAGGGGGTAGTTTGGATAGGCTAATTATGCCTGCACTCAGCGCGCAACGCCTATCCTATCTCTGTGATTTTATCTGGCAACCCACGACCATTATTCCACCAGCGATGCGGGTTTTGATTATGGGGTGAATAGTTGGCTCTGCTTGCCCAATCTTCACGCAGAAAAATAACAGGCTCTTCATAATGATGTACATAACAGATTGCATCCATCACGCTAGCCAAAATATCTTGATCACGCTCAATTGAGATTTTAAGCTCAACCATTGGATAGCTTTCGTACGAGCCAACGCTAAATTCATCACAATGAGTTGCGGTAGTGGAGTCTGCTACAGGCTGAGATGTCTCAATACCCACAGCAGATATGCTGGCATTCCGCTCATACCGTCCATAAGATAAAGGATACACCTGCATGACTGCATCTAAGATTTTATCTACATCCTGTTTGACTGTCTGAATCTCTAATGTCCAGATTGGCACAAACCGTCCTGATGAAGATTTATAGGTCTCTAGCATCTGTATTTCTATCTATGCAAAGCCTCACCATGCCCCTTAGTCAACATTGCGCTTAACGAGTAGCTTTTTCAAAAAGCGCGCCCCTCAGACTTCCATATAAAAACAAAAACAATATTAGAGGTAAGATAAACGTCTTAAACACAAACAAGGCAAAAACAGCTGTTAATGACTCAATCAGCTGATCTTTTTCTTTAAAAACTTTAAATGCTATTTCTTTCGCACGCTTTAATGCTTTAACGAATTCATTTTCTGTAAATACGTCCCTAAATTTCTTCCACCAACCCGAATTTGACTCAGGCACAATCACATTTGGCAATTGCGCATCTTCCAACTCCGCTGATGTTTCAATAATCATCTTTTTATGATTGTTCCATTGTGCATCAGACAATTTATCTGAAAGTAAAGAACTCAGCAAAAACGCAAAGAATGCTATCAATATTACTGAAGCAGAATTCTTGATTCTATCGACTATTTTGATAATTGGGTTTGT